>NC_014506.1:1845598-2153198 GCF_000147355.1 Sulfurimonas autotrophica DSM 16294 | reverse complement strand
TTATATATAATCATAAAAATTTTTTTTAAGGCAGAAAATGACCATACTTGGAATAGATCCTGGAACAAGAAATATGGGATATGCTTTAATTTCACTGCAAAATGGAAAAATCTCATTAATTGAGGCCGGACTTATAAAAATGAAAGCAGAAGATTTACAGTTTCAAATACCGCAAATGGTTGAAGGATTGAGCAGAATATTTGAAAATCACACAATAGATGAAGTAGCGATGGAAGATATATTTTATGCACACAATCCGGCAACGACAATAAAACTTGCACAGTTTCGCGGAGCTATTATGTTAAAATTACTCCAAGAGTTTGGGCAATTTCATGAATATACTGCTCTGCAGGTAAAAAAAGCGCTTACAGGTAAGGCAAAAGCACAAAAAGAGCAGGTTGCATTTATGGTAAAACGTTTGTTAAATATTAAAAAAGAGATAAAACCGCTTGATATATCAGATGCTATGGCCGTAGCGATTACGCATTCTCAGCGAGTGAGATTACAAAAGTAGAGGTGATTTTATGTAACTGTTTTAGAGGACAAATCCTCCCTTCGGTCTGAGCCTCTAAAATAGCCACATAAAATCAATGTTAAATAAGTAAAAAATAATCTAAGGATGATAAAAAGATGTCAAAATTTGAAAACGTAACAATAACAAAAGAGGCAAATATCTATTATGATGGAAAAGTAACAAGCAGAACGGTTGAATTTTCTGATGGGAGTATAAAGTCATTGGGAATAATGCTGCCGGGTGAATATACTTTTAATACGCACGATAAAGAGATAATGGAGATGATGAGTGGTGATGTGGAGGTAAAACTTCCAGGTGCAGAGTGGCGAACACTTCTAACACCTGAAATGTTTACAGTGCCGGCTAACTCTTCATTTGATTTAAAAATCAAAAGTGTGACCGATTACTGCTGTTCTTATATAAAATAAGTGTTAGTTCGTATATTTTGAAGCAAGAGAAGCAAGTGCATTAATATCAAGTGCACCGCTGACTCTCTCGACTTCACGACCGCCTTTAAAGACAATAATAGTCGGAATACTTCGAATACCGAAACGCGCACCCAAATTTTGTTCATTTTCAGTATTTACTTTTGTAAAAAGTGCTTTGAGCGGAAACTGTGTAGCCGCACGCTCAAAATTTGGAGCCATCATTTTACAAGGACCGCACCACGGCGCCCAAAAATCTACTATAACGGGGATATCACTGTTAACAACAACTTCATCAAAATTAGCATTTGTTAATTCTACAGGTTTTGTATCTAGCAGTGACTGTTTACATTTACCGCAGTTTGCTTTTTTGTAACTCTCTTTTTGAGGTACATTGTTTACAGTAAAACAGTGTGGACATACTACTTTCATATAATTCTCCTTTTTTAGAGTGTATTTTACACCTTATTTGGCAATTGTATTGCTACTTTAGTTCCATTTGTATTTGAGTTCAAAGATATATTTCCGTGAAGATGTTCATTAATTATGGTTTTACACATATATAGACCCAACCCCGTACCGTTTTTACTTTTTGTAGAAAAATAGGGTTCAAATACCTTTTGTAAATTGTCAATTCTTATTCCGCCGGCATTATCTTCAATGGTGATTAATACAGATTCTTTATTATTTACGACAATAACAGAAATTTTTTTATTTTTTATATTATTTTCTTTAAAAGCATCTATAGAATTTTTTAAGATATTAAGAATAGTTTGCAAAAGTTCATTTTTATAAGTTACTATACTTATATCTGGATCTATATTTATATCATACTCTATATCAAGCTGTTTTAGTTCACTTTTTAGAAAAAATAGAGATTTTTCAAATAAATTTGAAATATTTACTTTTGCCGCAATTTTGTTAGGTTTGAAATAGTCCCGAAAATCATCAATAGTGCTTGATAAAAAATTAGTTGTTTTTTCAATTTTATTTATGGAGTTATCTATTATTTTGTTATCTAATATACCTAACTCTTTTTTTATTTTAAGTGTAGCTATAACTGTATTAATTAGTGAAAGAGGCTGTCTCCACTGATGGGCTATCATGCTTATCATTTCTCCCATTGCAGCACTTCTTGAGTTTGAAAGGAGTTGTTTATGTTGAAATTCTGTTATCTCTTTTTCTTTTATGAGTGCTTCGTTGAGTTCTTTTACTTTTTGTATATTTGTTTGCAGCAGCGCATTTGTATTTGCCATAATTGTCTGATCGGTTATTATAACAGCCACAAATTGTTTGTCTTGTTTAAAAGGGATTATGCTCACATCTTGCTGCATATATTTAAAAAGAGAGTTTTTTATTTGATTGATTTTAATAGGAATAAGATAATGCGATGAACTTGCTGTATAAAAAGTCGGTGTTTGTATTGTAAAGGCAGTCTGTATTTTTCTTTTTAATGTTTTTTTATTAATTGTAGGAAAAATTTCATATAATTTTTTGCCTAGTACATCATTTTCTTTGAATTTTGTATGTAGCTGCATCCATTTATTGTAATAATGTATTTGTAGTTGATCATTTAATATAATAACACCGTTATTTATAACAGATAATATCTCTTTATCTACATCAAGTTGTCTAAAATGTTGTTTAGTTTTATTTTGAGCCATTGTATTGATTCATCTTTTGTTAGAATAAAAATTTTCCCATTAATTTTTTGATCTTGAAAATTCAGTTCTGTATCTATAACGATAACTTTTGAGTATATTTTAAATGTCTGTACATTATTTATTTCATTTAAAGGAACCTTTGAGATGCTTGGAAGTGAAAAGCCGACTTCTGTTTCGAGCTCTTGTGCCAGTTTTGTTGTGAGTGAAGATGTGAGTACGTTTGTGAGCTCAAGTATGGCATCATCCAAATCATCTTTATTTTCAAGCTCAAGGTGTTTTGCCAGATTGTTTGCACTCTCTTCATTAATAAAAAAAGCACTTTCTCCGTTAAATTCTCCGTTAAATGCCTGTGAAGAAAAAAAGTAGCTTGTACTTTTTAGCTCTTCAAATGTTTTTAAAAGTTCAGCTACTTGTATTACTTGTATATTTGGAATACTCAGCGATGCAAAAGCCTCAAGCATTTCAGCAATTACGGCTGTTGCACTTCCATAGGCTATATTCATCAGTTCTTGGAGTACATCTTCTTCATCTTCACTCAGTATGTAATTACTCATTTGCTAAAGATTCCAGTATCTCTTTAAGTTTTTGAGGATTTATAGGTTTGGCAATATGAAATTTTGCTCCAAGTGCGAGAACTTTTTCTTTAGCCTGTTCTTGTACATCTGCGGAAACAACAACTACTTTTATGTCGGGGTTTATTTTTCGTAATTTTGGTAATGCGGTATAACCATCCATTTCGGGCATTGTCAAATCTAGAAAGACTATGTCTGGTCTCTCTTTAAGCGTCATTTTTACTGCTTCAAGACCATTAGTAGCTTGAAATATATGTGCTTCATCAGTATATGTTAGAAGTGCCTTTACAAGTACACGTCTTGCAAGTTTTGAATCATCCGTGACTAAATATTTCATTTTTCTTTCCTAAAAGATTCTATGCTTTCTGCCATGCCATAGTCCGGGTTTTGTTTTGGTTCTAGAACAATTTGGGCTAGTGTGTTGTTATCATGATTAATAATTATAGGAGCTAAAAAGTTAATTGTTGATTTTTCCAAAGGCTTTTGAATGAGTAAAATATTGTAAACGCTTATTTTTGAGTTACTATTTATATTGAGCAAATTTTTTGTTTCCATTGGAATGTCAAAAGAGTATTCTCGTAATATGTAAGGATTAACCAATGTGAAGGAAATACCCTCATTATGGCTATCTATCATTGTAGAAAAAAGTTCATCTATCCCATTTATATCTACCTGCTTAGTATTTACAAATCCAAGTATTTCGCCTTTTACTTCATATGCCATTACTATCCTTTAAAATTGTTCCTCTTTATATTTCAAGTCTTTAGAAATGATATAGAGTGTGGAGTTTTTAATTGTTGAGGCATTATAGCACGCTCCTATACCAAATGCAAACTCATTGTTTACATGTAAGAGGCTTGCGCCTTCGTTCATGTCTATAAACTTAAGTTTATTTTGTTCAAGTAGTCTTGCATCTGTTACGCCTGTAAAATCAAGTTCTAGTGTTATCCAGTCAAAGGCACGAGCTCTGTCTTGTACGGCAACTGTTAACTTTATATGTGTGGGCGAGACAATATTTACAATGCGTAACTCAGCATCTTTAAAGTTGTCAAATCGTTCAAGATCTATTGGCAACCGACACACTCCATGCTTCTGTCTTCTACATCGCTTACCATTTCAGGTGACTGTGAACGCAGGTAGTAGGTAGATTTAAGCCCTAGTTTCCATGCAAGCATATAAATCTCATTTAAATAACGCCCGCTCGCTTTATCCAGGGTAATGAAGATATTAAGTGATTGCCCCTGATCTATCCATTTTTGACGAATTGCTGCAGCTTTAATAAGAACTGTCTGATTTAAATCATATGCCGGAGTGTAATAACTCCATGTATCAGGCGACAGATTTGGTACAACAACAGGAATAAGTCCGCTGAGATTTTCTTCTGACCATTTACGCTTAAAGACAGGTTCTATAGCCTGTGTTGTACCCGTTAAAATTGATATAGATGACGTAGGTGCAACAGCCATCAAATAACCGTTTCTCATACCCTGTTTTTTTACTTTTGCACGTAATTCATCCCATTCGTAGGTAGATGCAAATAGTCCGCCGCGGTCAACCAAATTAACTACTTCAGCATTTGCATGGTCCTGAGGCATTATTCCTCTACTCCACTTACTGCCTTCAAACTCAGGATAACTTCCTTTTTCAGCTGCCAAATCAGAAGATGCAGAAACAGCGTTATAACAAACAGATTCCATAATTTCATCTATTTTGTCAAAATGTTCCTGACTTCCCCACATAGTGCCGGCCTCTGCTAACATTTGTGCTTCACCCATAACACCCAAACCGATAGAACGACTTCGCATGTTAGTACGTTTTACCTTTTCAACAGGATAGAAGTTCAAGTCAATAACATTGTCCAAACATCTAATGGCAGTCGGTACGATTCTGTCTATATCTTTTTTTGTATTTACACGTGAAAGGTTGATAGAAGCAAGATTACAAACAGCAGTTGAGCCATCAACTTTTTCTTTCTCTACAACAAAAATCGGCAATCCGCCAAGTGAATCCAGAGCAGTAACTTTTTTAGCCGGTTTTGTTATACCGCTGTCAACTGTTACCATCTCGTTTTCTTCATAGCTTACACTTTCACCATTTTCAAAAATAAATTTGATTTTATAATGGTTAGGCTGTGTGTTTTGAAAAATTTCTGTACAAAGGTTTGAGCTGCGAATAATTCCATAATGATCATTCGGGTTTGCTCGGTTAGCATTATCTTTAAAACAAAGAAACGGCGAACCGGTTTCAAAATAAGATGTAAGTATCTTTTTCCATAAATCTTTGGCTTTTACTTTTTCTTTGATGATACTTTCATCTTGTTCTAATTCTAAGTAACGTTTGTTGAATTCTTCACCATACATGTTAGTAAGTTCTCTGGTGTCATAAGGATCAAAAAGTGTCCATATGCCATCTTCTTCAACACGTTTCATAAACATGTCATTAAGCCAAAGTGATGGAAATAGATCATGTGCACGTCGACGCTCTTCACCGGAGTTTTTCTTTAAATCCAAGAAGTCGTTAATATCTATATGCCACGGTTCAAGGTAAACGGCTATTGCTCCTTTACGAGTACCGAGCTGATCTACGGCAATGGCGATGTCATTTGTAATTTTTAAAAACGGTATGGTACCGCCGGCTGCATTTTTATGTCCGTCTATATAAGAGCCCATTGAGCGGACCTGTGTCCAGTCCCAGCCGATTCCTCCACCGAATTTAGAAAGCATTGCCATCTCTTTATAGGCATCAAAAATTCCCTCTATATTATCAGGCGTTGAACCGATATAACATGAACTCAACTGGTGTCTCGGCGTTCTGGCATTAGAGAGTGTCGGTGTTGCAAGCATCACTTCAAATTTACTAATCATGTTATAAAATTTAATAGCCCATTCTTGACGGTTTTCTTCACGCTGAGCCAAGAACATTGCTATTGCCATAAACATATGCTGAGGAAGTTCTATTGGGTTAGAATCTCTGTCTTTTATCAGGTATCTGTCATAGAGTGTTTTAATACCAAGGTAGTTAAACTGTAAATCTCTTTCGGGCTTGATGTGCTTTTCAAGTTCATCAAGGTCATACATCTCTTTAAGTCCTAAAAGGATGCGTCCCTCTTTTTCACCTTTTTCAAAATATTTTTCAAGTTTACAGTAGCCTGTGAATCCGTTTACTTGATGATACAGATTGAAAAGAAAAAGACGTGAAGCGACAAATGTCCAGTTCGGTGCATCTATGTCTATTTTGTCGACTGCAGTTTTAATTAAAGTTTCTTGTATCTCTTTTGATGTTATGCCATCACGAAAGTGAATTTGTGCATCAACCTCAAGTTCACTTTGACTTACATTGCCCAAACCTTTTACAGCTGCAGAAGTATACTTTTGAATTTTAGAAATATCTAAAGGTTCTGTCCGTCCGTTTCTTTTTATAACTGTTATCATAACTGTCCTTACTTGTTAAAAACTCTGTTAAAAATCTTATCTACATTTTTTGTATAGTAGTCGTAATTAAAACATTCTCTGATTGCTTCTTCGCTGAGTGAGTTTCTTAGTTCCTCATCTGCAAGCAAATGATTAAGGTAAAGACTTTCCCCTTTTTCATTTACTGTAGGCTTGCCTTGCTGAATCTCTTCCCAGACTTTCATTGCATTTCTTTGTACGATTTTGTAAGCATCCTCACGTGAAACACCTTGAAGCGGCAGTTCAAGTAAAACACGTTGTGAGAAAACAAGCCCCCCTGTAAGGTTAAGGTTTTTCATCATATTTTCAGGGTAAACAGTCAGATTTGCTATAACGTTATTCATACGGTGAAGCATAAAGTCACTTGTTATAAATGCATCCGGCAGCCAAAAACGCTCAGTTGATGAGTGAGAAATATCACGCTCGTGCCATAATGCTACATTTTCCATAGCAGGATTTGCATATGCACGAATCATACGTGCCAAACCTGTTATGTTTTCTGTGAGGATAGGATTACGCTTATGCGGCATTGCAGAAGAACCTTTCTGCCCTTTTGCAAAATACTCTTCGCACTCATATACTTCTGTTCTTTGCCAGTGACGAACTTGAACGGCAAATTTTTCTATTGAACTTGCCATAAGTGCTAGTGTAGTAGCCAATCTTGCATAACGATCACGTTGAATAACCTGGTTTGAAGCAGGAGCAGGTTTAAGACCTAACTCTTCACATGTATACTCTTCCAATTCTAGTGGCGCATGTGCAAAGTTACCCATAGCTCCACTCACTTGACCAACAGCGATAACATCCATAGTTTGCTCAAGGTTTTCTAAATGACGTGCCATTTCATCATACCAAACAGCTAATACAAGACCAAATGTTATAGGTTCTCCATGAATACCATGAGAACGTCCAACCATTAAAGTCATCTTGTGTTCCATTGCACGTTTTTTAATAGATTCCATAATCATTTTTACATCTTCTATAATAAGCGAGAGTGAATCTTTCATTTGAAGAGCAACAGCAGTATCAATAGTATCTGATGAAGTCATACCATAATGGAACCATCTACTCTCTTTACCAAGAGATTCAGATACAGAAGTAGTAAAAGCTATAAGGTCGTGGCGTGTTACAGCTTCTATCTCATCAATACGTTTAATATCAAAGTTTGCATTTTTAACAATCTTGTCCGCATCTTCTTGAGGTATCTTTCCTAGTCTCGCCCAAGCTTTAACTACAGCTTTTTCAACATCTAACCAAGCTTGATATTTAGCCTGGTAAGTCCATTTTGATGCCATCTCTTCTCGTGAATATCTATCTACCATTATATAGGTTCCTTATAAATAATATCTTCTATTTTATGCTAGAATTCGCATAATTTAAGTAATCTATTTTACTCAAATATTCATTAAAGAGGATTGAAATTTTGCCATTTGTTAGAAAGAGAATGTTCGCACCGAAAAAACAAAAAGCTTTTTTATATTTAATACAAGAACTTGGATATACACAAAAAGAAGCACAGCGTCTTATTGCCAAAGGTAGACTGTTTGTTAGTGGGAAACCCATGACAAAAACAGCAGGTGAAATAGAAGGTGAATTTGAATTTATCTATTTTGAACCAATTACAAAAGGACTGGAGCCTACATATGAAGAAGAAGAGTTTGTAATATTTGATAAACCAAGCGGCGTGCTTATTCATCCTCAAAACAGATATACGCCCTATTCCCTTATAGATGAATTAAAATACCAATACGGCAGGGATGCAAATATAACGCATAGAATTGATCAGGAAACTAGCGGACTAGTTTTATGTGCTAAAAATAAACAAAGCGAACGTGATATTAAAATGATGTTTGAGCAAAGAGATATGAAGAAAAAATATTTGGCATTTGTGCATGGTCATTTTGAAAAAGAACTTACAGTAGAAGCACCACTGCTCAGAGCAGAAGATGAGAGTGCAATAGTTCGCATGGTGGTAAAGGTTGATGAAAAAGGCAAAGCTTCAAAAACTGACTTCAAGCCGCTGCAATATTTTTCTGAAGTTGATATGACACTTGTTGAATGTTCACCATATACAGGAAGACAACATCAAATTAGAGTGCATTTGTTTCACGTGAAACATCCAATTGTGGGTGATCCTATTTATGGACAGAGTGAAGAAAATATTATTAAATTTTTAGAACGGGAATTGTCGGAAGAAGAAAGAATAAAATACAGCGGTGCTAAGCGATTGCTTTTACATGCAAGTGAATTGGGCTTTGAGTTATATGGAAGAAGTTATCATATAAAAAGTAAAGTAGACTTTTTAAAAACATCTTTGTTATATGTAATGTGAATAACTTTTTTACAAAATGATAAAAATTATTTTCAACAATGTGAATAATTTTTAAAAATCGCTGTATAGCCCTATAATCAGGCTATATATAGAATATATAAATTGCTTTAAGTTGAAATTTACATAAATATTTTCTTAAATAATCACTAAATTTCTAAATTTTTTAGTGACTATTTTTTGTGATATTCACACTTTAGAACAATGTGTGAATAATACACATTTAGAGTAAATTTTGAAATTTTTTTATGATTAAAATTTATTTTAAGAGAAGTGTATATTTGAAATATTTTTTTAAGATTAGTAGGGTATTATTACATTCATAGACGACCTCCCTGGTGTGTTGGTCGTCTGCTTCTTATACTTCGTTATATCTTCGTATAATTTTTTTCACGCGGTTTCGTAGCTTTCTTAATGCATCTGTACTTGTTTTACCATCTGCTGTTAAGTTCTCAAATTCATCACCAAGTTGTGCTTTGGCAATCCATCCTATTCTATTGTGATATTTAACGCCTACAAAACGTACATCACCAAAATGACTTTTACAAAGTTTATATATCTCTTTGATTCTGTCTGAATCTGTCTTTTCTGCCATAATAACTCCTTTTTGTTTAGTCTTCTTTTGTTGCAGCCCAAATAAAACCGCCAACACCAACAGTAAATACTATAACTAGTAAAACTACTTCACTGATATCTACATCACTCATAAATGTCCTTGATTTTTATTATAAGCTAATTATACTCCTAGATTTGTTATCTAAGTATTTATTTCACATGGTAATTCAAAACTCAGTTATGTTGTAAAAATTAATATGTTTTTCTTGGAACCTAGGTTTATTTGCTTTAAAGCCTAAAAGGCAAGGTTACAGAAAAAAATTTAGTTTTTTTCTAAGTTACACTTTAGTGTTTGAAAACCTTGCTTCCGAGAATAAAATAAAAATTAGTTTTGAATTACTGTGTTTATCTCATCTTGGTTTTTTTCTTTGAGTTGTCCGCATGCAGCACTGATGTCTATTCCTTTGGAATCGCGAATAGTAGAGAGCAGACCATGGTTTATAAGGTACTCTTGAAACTTGACCATATCTTCACGTGAAGGACGTTCGTACGGTGTTCCAGGATAAGGATTAAAATAAATGAGATTTACTTTAGCTTTTATACCGCTAAGGAGTTTCACAAGTTTTTTTGCAGAGCCTAAGTCATCGTTTTTGTTCTTTATAACAAGGTATTCAAACATGACACGTTTACGTGTATCAATCGGAAAGCGTTTTACCGCTTCTATGATTGAGTTGATATTATGTGCTTTATTCATAGGTATAAGTTCAGTTCGCAGTTCATCATCAACTGCATGGAGTGATATGGCTATATGCACGCCCAAGTCCATTTTTCCAAGTTTATCTATTTTATTGCTCAGACCGCTAGTACTGACTGTTTGGCGTTTGCCGGAAATCGCCAAGCCCTCTTCTTCTTTAAAAATTTCTATGGCTTTTGCAAGATTCTCAAGATTATCTAGCGGTTCTCCCATGCCCATATACACGATATTTATTTTTCTGTTATGTTTGTGTGCATTGTCACGTTTTAAATTCACAACTTGCGCTACGATTTCACCTGCACTTAGATCTCGTGTAAATCCGCCTTTTGCTGTCAAACAAAAAGAGCACCCTACTTTGCAGCCAACCTGAGTAGAGACACAAATTGTGTATTTTGCTTCTTGTATTATCTCGCCATTTTCATCAATTTGCGCATCTTTCATTTTAAGCCAGACTGCTTCAACTGTTTTGCCGTCTTGCAATTCAAATAAGTACTTGATAGTACCATCACTTGATTCTTCTTTACGGACTATTTTTAGCGGATTCACTATATATTTTTGAGACAGTTCTTCTTTCATTGCTTTTGGTATGTTTTTCATTGCATCAAAGTCTTGGGCATATTGATGGTACATCCAGCCATAAATCTGTTTTGCACGAAAGGACGGTTTTACTAACTCTGTTAGCTCTTTTTGTGTGAAATCCAGTAAGGATTGTTTTAGCGCACTCATTTTGCTGTTAGTTCCTTTATACGTTTTGTTACATGTGCTTGAAGTAGTTCTTTTGCTTTATTGTGGTTCTTTAAAAAATCTTCATGAGCATTTTTGTTAGTATAATTTGTTATACAAAATACGCCGCCTGCAGGAATATTAAATTCCTGTGCAATGCGTAAAACGGAGAAAAATTCCATATTTTCTATTCCCACACCAAACTTTAAAAAGTTTTTTGAAAGCTGGGCATTTGTTGATATATAGTTAGAAGAATTGACCACGATATCTTTTTTACTAGTAGTGTTGGTTGTTACAACATTATCAAGCGGCGTATAAGCGTCATTGCTTAAAAAAGCAAGTTCAATATTAGCAGCTGTTTTACTTTCTACTATGTCAAATATCTCTTTTTCTCCATAGCTGCCGGCTGTTCCTACAAAGAGTAGAAACTCAGGTTTGTCAAACAAGCAAAGCCGTGTGAGGTTCATGGCAGTTTCAATCAAGCCTACTCCCATTGGTGTAGCAAATGGAAATGTTTCATTATTACCGGCACAGATAATCATATTTAAAGTCTTACCGGTATGTTTTGTTCATGCAGATAATGTTTCAAATCCATGATATCTATCTCTTTGTAGTGAAAAATCGACGCTGCAAGTGCTGCATCGGCACCGTGCTCAAAAGCTTCTTTTATATGCCCCATTGTCCCGGCACCGCCGCTGGCAATAACAGGTACATGTACTGCACGGCTGATTTGTTCGGTAATGTTAAGCTCAAAGCCTGCTTTTGTTCCGTCTGCATCCATAGAAGTTAAAAGGATTTCTCCACTTCCGCGGTCCACAACCTCTTTTGCCCACTCTACAGCATCAATGCCGGTATCTACACGTCCGCCGTTAAGATAAACATTGTATTTATCACCGGTCTTTTTTACATCAATAGCTGTAACAATACACTGAGAGCCAAAGCGTTTTGCACCCTCGTCTATCAATTCGGGTCTTTTTATAGCTGCTGAATTGATACTTACTTTATCACAGCCGACATTTAAAAGTTTGTAAATATCGTCAAGCTTGCGAATACCTCCACCTACGGTAAGAGGTATAAAAATTTCACGTGCAACTTCGGCAACTATATCAACTATAGTATCTCTGTTATCAGATGAAGCCGTAATATCTAAAAAAGTAAGCTCATCGGCACCCTCTTCATTATATCTTCGCGCAACTTCTACTGGGTCACCTGCATCTTTGAGTCCTACAAAATTCACGCCTTTGACGACGCGTCCATCTTTTACATCCAAGCATGGGATGATTCTTTTTGCAAAATAATTCATAAAAGAATTATACAATTTTAGACTTAATAGCGGATTTGTTTCACGTGAAACAATAGTCTTCTGAGACATATATAGGTTATGCAAAAAGTCTAATACTTTTATATTGCTTTAATATAGATAGGACTATAATTATTAATTATATTAGGCATAGGAACGTAAATGAAAAAGGATGAAACTTTAAAAAGTTTAGAAACTGCAGAAATAGAATTAACAAGATTTGTAGAAACAGCAAAATCCTTAATAGATGGAATAGATGCAGAGGATAAAGTTTTACCGACGTCACCCAGGGAAACAAAATTTGGTGAATGGTTTTACAGCGACGGTCAAAAATTAAAGGCACTCTCAAATAATCCGTTAGAGTGTATGAGCAATATTGAGCAACTCCACGATAAACTTCATGGAAGGTATCGTGAAATTTTTGATTTGTTTTATTCCCAAGAAAATAAAGGTGGTTTTTTATCGAAAATATTTAAGCCAAAACAAAAAGTATTGACAGAATCAGAGTTGAAACTGGTAAACGAAGAATATGTTGCCATGCAAAAAACCGCAGAGGAACTTTTAGCTGAAATATCAAGATTACAGAGACGTTTAGTTGCTGTTTCAGAAGAAAAAATTAATGCTTTAGTATAAAAATTAATTTTTTTTGTTCTGTTACCTTTTTGTAAGTAAAAAGAAGGTAGAATAACGTCATGAACAGAGAAAGTGTTGTAGCAAAGAAGAAGTTTGGACAAAACTTTCTTAAAGATCAATCAGTTTTAAGACAAATCGTCGAAGCGATGCCCAAAAATGATAATAAAATCGTAGAAATTGGGCCTGGCTTAGGTGATTTAACTAAATTTTTAGTTGATGTCAAAAGTGTAGAAGCTTTTGAGGTAGATACCGATTTATGTAAACTGTTACAAAGTACATTTAAAGAAGAGATTGCTACCAAGCGACTTCATATAAATTGTGGAGATGTTTTAGAAGCTTGGCAGAGTGAACTTGTAAGTGAGCCGTATGATTTGGTGGCAAATTTGCCCTATTATATCGCCACGAACATAATATTGAAAGCACTCGCAGATCCTATGTGTAAAAATATACTTGTAATGGTTCAACTTGAAGTAGCAGAGAAATTTTGTGCATCCTCAGGTGAAAAAGTATTTGGTTCTTTGGGCGTTATAGCTCAAAGTGTGGGAACAGCACAAATTGTTGTAAAAGTTCCTCCGACTGCATTTGACCCACAGCCAAAAGTAGATTCTGCTGTTTTTCTTATACAAAAAAAGCGTGATAGAAACGATAAAGAATTCGAGGATATGCTAAGAGTTGCATTTTCGCAGCCTCGTAAAACTTTAGTGAAAAATCTATCATCAAAATATGATAAGAAATTACTTCAAGAAGCTCTAGAAGAACTAGAACTTGCATTAACGATTCGTCCTCATCAGGTGAACACTAACGACTATCACCAACTCTATAAATTAACAAGGAGTTTGGATGGCAGAAAAGACACAAGAGGCAGCACAAAGTAAGCCTCAGGAACAACGCAAACCAAATAGCAACCGTAGACCGAATAATAATCGTAGACCAAATGGCAATCAAAATAAGCCTTCTGGTGAAAAAAATGCAAATGCAAAGCCAAGAACAAATAACAATAAAAACAAGGGTCGTGGCCGTCAAAAACGTGGAGCTTCTCCGATTGATGACAAACTAAAAGCATTTGTTATAAAAAACCAAGAAGCCCAAAAGCAGAGACTTAACCCTCATTACAAGCTTGATTTAAATTCAAAAGCAAAAGTACGTGTTACACCACTTGGCGGTCTGGGAGAAATCGGCGGGAATATTGCCGTATTTGAAACTGACAATGAAGCAATTCTTGTAGATGTCGGTATGAGTTTTCCAGATGAAGATATGCACGGGGTTGATATTTTAATTCCTGATTTTACATATCTTCATGAAATTAAAGACAAGATTGTCGGTATTGTAATTACTCATGCTCATGAAGACCACATCGGTGCAGTACCTTACCTTTTTAGAGAATTACAATTTCCTCTATATGGCACGTCACTGCCTTTGGCAATGATTGGGAACAAATTTGATGAACATCATTTAAAAGAAAGTAGAAAATATTTTAATCCTGTTGAAAAAAGAAAAGTATATAAAATAGGAAATGATTTTGAAGTTGAGTGGATGCATATGACGCACTCTATTTTAGATTCTTCATCAGTAGCCATTACAACAGATGCCGGTACGATAATTCATACGGGTGACTTTAAAATTGATTATACACCAATTGACGGCTATCCTGCAGATTTACACCGTTTAGCACATTACGGTGAAAAAGGTGTTTTATGTTTAATGAGTGATTCAACAAACTCACATAATCCTAATCCAACACCATCTGAGCTTAGTGTTGCACCGGCATTAGATCGTGTGTTCAGCAAGGCAGAGGGAAGAGTAGTTCTTTCAACATTCAGCTCAAATATTCACCGTGTTTATCAAGCAATTCAATATGGTGTTAAACATGGTCGTAAAGTGTGTGTCATTGGACGTTCAATGGAGCGTAACCTTGAAGTGGCCATGCAGTATGACTATATTAAATTACCAAAAAGTATATTTGTAGAACCTGATGAAGTAGCACATATGAATGATAAAGATGTTCTTATCGTGACAACAGGTTCACAGGGTGAGGGTAACTCAGCATTGTTTAGAATGTCAATAGGTGAGCATAGACACATCAAAATCAAACCAAATGATTTGATTGTTCTCTCTTCTCGTGCTATTCCTGGAAATGAGGGTTCTATTTCTCAGATGCTTAACCACTTACAAAAATGTGGGGCTAAAATAGCGTATGACAAAGATATCCACGTTTCAGGGCATGCATCAATAGAAGAGCAAAAATTAATGCTCCGTCTTGTGAATCCTAAATTCTTTTTGCCGATTCATGGTGAATATAATCATGTAATGAAGCATAAAGAGACAGCTATGATGTGTGGTGTTCCTGAAAGAAACATTCTTCTTATGACAGATGGCGAGCAGATAGAAATTGCACCAAAGTATATGAGAAAAGTTAAAACTGTAAAAACAGGAAAAACTTATATTGATAATCAAAATAACTATGAAATCGAAGATGACATAGTTATGGATCGTCAGAAACTTGCAAATGACGGTGTTGTAATGATTGTTGGACAGGTTAGTGAGCAAACCGGAAAGATGATGGACAAACCAAAAGTGACATCATTTGGTTTAGTTGCCGATAAAAAAGATAAAGCCTTTGCAAAAGAGATAGAAGAGATTTTAGAAAACTTCTTGCTTAATATGAAACCGGGATTAATTGGAAGTCATAGAACTCTAGAGGGTGATTTGCGCCAGGTTATTAGAAAACATATCTATCGTAAAATGAAAAAATACCCACTTATCGTTCCGTCTATCTTTATTCACTAAAAATTTTCCTCAAGTTTATCTTGGGGATTTTTCATCACATCATTTTTTCAGCAAATTCTTGCTACTCTATCATAATTAAAACTTTAAAAGGCATAACCTTGTCAGATAATAAAAACAGTGAATTTGAAAACGCAGTAAAAGTCATGATGCATCATGTTGGAGAAGATCCTCAGCGTGAGGGTTTAATAGATACCCCTTCAAGAGTAAGAAAGGCCTATGAATTTATTTATGGCGGATATAAAGAAGATCCGGCAGAGATTTTAAAAAAAGCTCTTTTTACGACTTCAAATGATGAAATGGTTTTAGTAAAAGATATAGAGTTTTATTCTACATGCGAGCATCATCTTTTACCTATTATTGGTCGTGTACATGTAGCTTATATTCCCGATGGAAAGGTTGTTGGACTTTCAAAAATTCCTCGTGTTGTCAATGTGTTTGCCCGTCGCATGCAGATTCAAGAACAGTTGACAGAACAGATAGCAGATGCCATTATGGATACGATTGCACCAAAAGGTGTTGGTGTTGTTATTCAGGCACGTCACATGTGTATGGAGATGCGCGGTGTTGAAAAAATAAATTCAACAACAACATCTTCAGCACTTCGCGGACTTTTCAAAAAAGATGAAAAAACACGAAGTGAATTCTTTTCACTTATAAATTCTCCTACGGGAAACAGATATTAAAATATGCCACTATCATTACTAAAAGAGAAGCTTGCAAATAAAAATTATTCGGTGTCTTTTGGTGAGGTTGTCAAAATCAATGCAACGATTATTACTGCAAAGGGTTTACATGTAAGCATTAGCGACATGGTGAAAATTGTCTCAGATACAACAGGACAAGAGACCGTTGGTATGGTGACAGAGATAGATGCAGATCTGTTTTTTATTACGCCTTTTTCTTTTGTAGAGGGATTTCGCTCAGGAGATAAAGTATTTTTGGATGCTACTGGATTAAATATTCCTGTAGGACCTGCTCTTTTAGGGCGCGTTGTGGATCCATTTATGCGCCCTATTGATGGCAAAGGCAGTGTAAAAGATGCAAAACTTGCTCCAATTATAAAAGCGCCTATAGCTGCAATGAAACGTGGCATGATAGATGAAGTTTTTTCTGTAGGTGTTAAGTCAATTGACGGGCTGCTTAGCTGCGGAAAAGGACAAAAACTCGGAATTTTTGCAGGAAGCGGTGTCGGAAAATCTACATTGATGGGAATGATTGTCCGCGGAGCAGATGCACCTATAAAAGTTGTAGCACTCATTGGTGAGCGTGGTCGTGAAGTACCGGAGTTTATAGAAAAAAACCTTGGCGGCGACTTGACAAATACTGTTATAGTTGTGGCAACGTCAGATGATTCTCCTTTGATGCGAAAATATGGTGCTTTTGCAGCGATGAGTGTTGCTGAGTATTTTAAAGACCAGGGCAGGGATGTGTTATTTATCATGGATTCTGTAACGCGTTTTGCCATGGCGCAGCGTGAAATAGGTCTGGCTCTTGGCGAACCGCCGACTTCAAAAGGGTATCCGCCGTCATCGTTAACATTGTTGCCCCAGTTGATGGAGCGTGCAGGAAAAGAAGAAGGCAAAGGGAGTATTACAGCTTTTTTTACCGTTTTAATAGAGGGTGACGACATGAGTGACCCTATCGCTGATCAGTCACGTTCAATTTTAGACGGACATATTGTACTCTCCCGTGAGATGACCGACTTTGGAATTTATCCGCCTGTGCATATTTTAAATTCGGCTTCAAGGGTAATGAGCGATATTATTACACCCCAGCATCTTAAAGCCGTGATGAAGTTCAGACGTTTGTATACACTGCTTAAAGAGAATGAAACGCTTATTAGAATAGGTGCGTATACTCAGGGTAGTGACGCTGAGCTTGATGAGGCTATTAATAAAAAAGAGGATATGGAAGCTTTTATAACGCAGAATTCTACTGTTCAAACATCTTTTAGCGAGACAAGCCAAGCACTGATTACTCTTATGGATGCATAATAATTTGTGAATGAATCCAACTGTCTCTTGTGCATTTCTTTTCTTGCTCATGTGTGATTGCAAGTTTCTTTGAGGTATATTTTTCATAATTATCCATAATCACTTTGAGCTCTTTGTCCATACCAAAGATGTCTATATATGAATAGATGATATTCTCGGCACTTTTAAACTTGTTTTTGTTGATGAGATGTTTTATTTGTGTGTAAAAACTGAGCCTGAGTAAATCCCCCGTCCTTTGTGCCCGGGTCGGTATACTTATAAGCTCATGCAGTGTTTCTTTTATACTTTGTATATCACCTTGAAGTGCATAATTTTCACATTCAATCATAAGCTTTTGCCAATGTTTTTCAAGCAGTTTGGTTATTTCGAGTTTTTGGAGTCTTTCATCACTGTCTATAAGTGCATAACATGTTTTAAAATCATTTTCTTCATAACTTGTCAGTAATTTTTTGACAGATAAAGCATTGTCATAAAGCTCTTCGAGTTCATCTTCGTTACATGTAAAGTTTTGTAAAGATTTTATTTGTTGTATTGCCTCATCAATCTTGGCATTATTTATGGCACTACTGACATTTTTTAAAAGAATTTCTTGAGATTTTTGTAATGCAGAGTAACCTGGAATATCTTTAAAGAATTCATATTTGGATATCAGAGAATGGATTACTTTATAATCTTTTTTTTGCAGGGCTTTTAAAAAGTCTAAAAATTCTTTATTTTGTTTGAGTAAAAGATTAATCAATGTCCTCTTTGATAAAACAGTAACATAGGGTGTTAATATATTTTTTGCAATATCCTGACGTCCTATAAGTATTTGTTTTTGGGCAAATGTATATACCTCTTTAAAAGTATCTTCCATCTTTTTATATTGAGGAGTGTATTTGAGTGGTGGAAATTTATCACTGAGATTGTATACAAGAGCATATTTTTTTTCAAGATAAAGTGATTTAAATTTTGCATAATTATTATATGCATTATATAAGAGGTTAATATCATCTGTTTTACTTTTTATATTTTTGATGATATCTATAATCTTTTTTAGCTCTTTTTTATTGGAGTTAATGAGGGAAATAAATGCATTGGCATAAAGCTTATTATATAAAACTTCGACTCTTTTATGCTCTTTTGTTCCTTGAAGCCTTGGATCTGTGTCAATAATTTCAAAAGCTTTTTGAAGGTTTTTATTGAATATACACTCTTTTAAATTTTGTGCATTTGCAAATTTTACATGATAGGTTTGATTGTTTTTTAAAACAACGATGAGATTTTGCTCATTTGTCAGTGTCATTGTATGGATTTCATCTTTAAATGTGAGATATTTCGGGCTGATTATTTTTGCAGTTTTTATGTTTATAAGGCTGATACTGTTTGATTTACCACTGATAATGACAAAATTACTTTGAGAAAAATGTATTATATTCTTTATGTCTGTAAAAGGCATATTGATTGAGAGCACTTTTTCTTTGTTTTTGAGTGGTTGTATGTATATTGTGCCATCAACATTGCCAAATAAAAGTTTTTCTTCATCAATAAAGCACAGACTATTTACTCGTACCTTGGAATCACAAAAAACTTTTACCTGTTTGTGAGAATTTAAATGAACTAGACTGACGCAGCCCCCATATCCACTGCTGGCTATATAGTTTTGACTAAATGCAAAAACACTGACATAATTGTTTGTAATTTTTCTTTTTCCCCTGATATGAGGAAAGGAAACAAGACGAGATATTCCTGAGGGACCGTCATATCGGTAAAGCATAACTCTTCCCTCATTTGTTCCGCTGACAAGATAGGGACGGTTGGGAACAAAACGAAGTATATCAATTGCGCCGTTATGTGTAAAGATTGTCTGTAAAACACTTTTGTTGGTAAGGGAAATTATGTATATCACTTTATCATTTGCAATAGCACAAATGTTGTCACTTGGATGAAAATCGATGGCTGTTGTTTTGTAATTTAATTGGGATATGGAGAGTATTTGTCTGTTTTGACAATCATCAGCTCCAAAAATTCGTATACCGTGAGTTCGCGTACTTAATGCTATTGAATTATTATGTAAAGCGCTTAAAGCAGTGACCTCAGAGCGGACTTTTTGGCACTCTTGGATTTCTTGCATACGAACTCCTAAAATATCTTGTTCACTAAAAGCTGCGCAGAGACTCTGCCGTTAAACTCATTTTTAGCCACAGAGTAGCTACATGTAATCTTTTTATCAACAGGCATTTCAAAAACGCGTCTGAACGCAATGATCTCAATTGTCTTTCTTTGATGAGGATGCTGTCTGACTTCTATACGTGAATGAGACTTGTCCGCGCCCATAAGTTTTATACTGACAACCTCTGCATCTTTTATAAGAAATGTCGGTCGAAGGTTTGCTTCTCCGAAAGGTTCAAACTGTTCAAGCAGAGCAAGCAGTTCTGTGTCTATATCTTCGCTTGCCAAGATTCCGCTTATCTGCTCTTTTGGTATAAAGTCATCTTGGGGAATCTTTTGTGCACTAGTATTTATGGCTTTTGTAAATGCTTCTATATCCTTTACATGTAAGCCCAGTCCTGCAGCCATTTTATGCCCGCCAAATTTAGTTAACAAGTGTTCATTTTCTTTTATGAGCTCATATATATTGACATCGCCGATACTTCTTGCACTTCCCTTGGCTTCTTCATCTTTTATACTCAAAACAATAGCAGGACGCCCGAATTTATCTACTAGACGAGCTGCTACAATGCCCACAACACCTTCATGCCAGTTTTCTCCTGACACGACTATGACTTTGTCATCTTCATTAACAGAGGCTATAGCTTCCTGGGTTGTTTGTGCTTCTGTTGCTTTTCTCAGATCATTAAGCTGGCCTAGCAGTTCAAACTGTTTGTAGGCAGTATGAGTATCTGGTGCGGTGTAAAAATCAAGAGCAATGGAAGCATCTTCAAGACGTCCCGCAGAATTTATACGCGGAGCAATATTGAAGGCAATATCTTCACTTGTAATTTTTGATTTGTTTAAAAAGTCACGAATGACAATGCTTGAAGGACGGCTAGAGTGCATTAGTTGTTTGAGACCCTCTTTGACAAGTGTTCTATTTATATCGATAAGAGGCATAATGTCAGCAATAACGGCAATGGCTAAAATATCCAAAAACTGCTTCATGTCAATATCTAATGCAAGTTCTTTTTTAACAAGTCCAAGTAACAGCCAGGCAACTTCTGCGCCGCATATTTCTTTAAAAGGGTAGTTACATGTAGGGAGTTTTGGGTCAACTATAGCATAGGCATCAGGTAAAATTTCACAAGGCGTATGATGATCAGTAATAATCAAATTAATATCTCGTTGCTTGCAAATCTCGGCTGCTTCAATGGCAGATATGCCATTGTCAACGGTAATTACTAAGTCAGCATCAACTCTTTGTAAAACTGTAGGACTGACACCGTAACCGTCAGTAAAACGATTGGGTATAATAGCCTCAAGAGGGTAGGGAATTTGCTTGAAAAAATCTACCATAATAGCAGTGGAGCTGACACCGTCAACATCATAATCACCCACTAAGGTTATACGTTTGTTGTTTTGCACAGCCTCTGCAATTTTTTTCGCGGCTTTACTTGCATCTGTAAGCAGTTCTGGATTTGGAATTTGGGAGAGTTTTTTATCTTGGGAATCAAACCTTTGAGAAAGAAGCTCAAAAAGGTCTGATTTATTGAGGTGCGGTGTATTATTCAGCATTTAAACTGGCGTTTACAAACGCTAGTATTGAAGGGTTTGGTGTCTGCAGACGCGAAGTAAATTCAGGATGAAACTGCACACCTAAAAACCATGGATGCCCTTGGATTTCTACAGTTTCTATAAGTCCGTTCGACTCACCGGTCACTATCATACCTGCATTTTCAAGCTGTTCTCTGTACGCAGGATTTGCCTCGTAGCGATGACGGTGTCTTTCATAAATTGTTTTTTGACCATTATAGGCTTGGCGTAAAAGTGAACCTTCTTTTGTGTCACAAGGGTATTCGCCAAGACGAAGTGTACCACCCATAGGTGATTGGTGCGTTCTAAGCTGCATGCCGCCGCTTTGGTCTAAAAAATTATCTATAAGATAAATCATAGGATGAGGTGTATTCTCATCAAATTCAATGGAGTTCGCGCCTTCAAGTCCGAGCACATTTCTTGCATACTCAACAAGTGTAAGCTGCATACCAAGACAGATACCCAGGTAAGGTATTTTATTTACACGAGCATACTCAATTGCCTGAATTTTACCCTCAACACCACGATTCCCAAAACCGCCTGCTACTAAAATCCCGTCACAGTCATTAAGAAGTGTCTGGGCTCCTCTTTCTTCAATTTCCTCAGAGTCAACCCAGCAGATTTCAACTCTGCTGTCAAGGTGTGCCCCTGCATGTATGAGTGCTTCTGTGAGTGATTTGTAAGACTCTTTAAGTGCCAGATATTTACCGACAAAACCAATAACTACTTTTCCTTTTGGCTGCACGATTTTTTTGACAAGTGAATCCCACTCTTGCATATCAGGAGCAACTTCGCCAAGTTCAAGTTCTTTTGCTATAGGCTTTAAAATATTTTGTCTTAAAAATGACATAGGAACATCATAAATAGTTGCTGCATCAAGTGCTTCTACGACACTGTCAGGAGAAACATCACAACTCATTGCAAGTTTTTTCTTGAATGTTTTAGGCAAGGCATTTTCACTTCTTGCAATAATCATCTGCGGAGTAATACCAATACGGCGAAGCTCCTGAACAGAATGCTGTGTTGGCTTTGATTTCATCTCACCGGCTGCTTTGATGTAAGGAATAAGCGTTACATGTACAAAGAATGTACCGGCAACTTCTTCGTCATGTTTCATTTGACGAATGGCTTCCATAAAAGGCAGGCCTTCGATATCACCAACTGTACCGCCAAGTTCCACAACCAGAATGTCATGTCCTTCACCAGCCTCTTTTATGCGCTTGACAATTTCACCGACAATATGAGGGACAACCTGTATAGTCTGCCCAAGGTATCCACCGGCACGTTCACGTTCAATAACACTTGAATAAACCTGACCTGTTGTAAAGTTGGATGTCTTTAAGAATGATTTGTCTAAAAAGCGTTCATAGTTTCCTATGTCAAGGTCGGTTTCTGCTCCGTCTTTTGTAACAAAAACTTCACCATGCTCTAAGGGGCTCATAGTACCCGGGTCAACATTGATATATGGATCGATTTTCAGCATGCCTACATTTTTACCGGCATGTTTAAGTAAAGTACCAACACTGGCAGCTGTGATCCCTTTTCCAAGAGAGCTTAATACTCCACCGGTAACAAAAATGTATTTAGTCATCAAAAAATCTCCATATATATTAATTATAAGCGCGATTATAGTATATAATGTCTTATTAAATTATGAAAGTATGCTTATGCAAAATATTTTAGTATATATAATTATCGCACTTGGCCTCTCAATAGTCATAAATATCTTTTTGAAAAAAATAGGTATTTCACAAATTATAGGTTATATCCTAACAGGTACGATTATTGCCTACGGTTTTGATTTGCATGAAGCAAGCCACTCGCATGAATTGGAAATGGCGGGAGAGTTTGGTATCGTCTTTTTGATGTTTACCATCGGTCTGGAAATATCTTTGGCAAAAATGGGTTCTATGAAAAAAGAGATATTTGCCAACGGTTTTCTGCAGGTTGGTATTACGACAATTGTCACCTACTTGCTTACACATTATATTTTTGCATTAGAAGCAAAATCATCCATCATTATAGCGCTTGCTTTTTCACTCTCATCAACGGCAATTGTGCTGACATATTTAAAAAGTTCCAAAGAAATTTATACACCATATGGGCAGAATGCAACCGGTATATTGATATTTCAGGATATTGCAGTTATTCCTATTTTAATTCTTATTAGTTTTTTAACAAACGAAGGTGACCAGGATATTATGGTTATTTTATGGCATACACTTTTTAGTGTTGTTATTGTTATAGGTGTTTTGTTTACAGTAGGAAAAAAAGTGGTTGCCTGGTTGTTGCATTTTTCAGCCTCATCAGAAGTGGATGAGTTGTTTATGGGTTCTGTATTGTTTATAGTGATGGCATCATCACTATTTGCGTATTATATGGGTTTTACATACTCTTTAGGGGCATTTGTAGCCGGAATGATAATAGCTGAGACTAAATATCACCACAAAGTAGAATCAGATATAGCACCTTTTAAAGATATTCTTTTAGGAACGTTTTTTGTTGTAGTAGGAATGAAAATAGACGTATCATTGTTTATTCATAATATCGGATTGATTATCAGTCTCTTTTTACTGATTTTTATGATAAAGTCTCTAATTATGTTTGCACTTTTACGCTTGACTGCAACAAGTGCCACCTCTTTGAAAACTGCACTTTTTCTTTCCCAAGTCGGTGAATTTTCATTTGTAATTTTTGCACTTGCGGCATCAGGACATATTATTGATGACAAGTTAGCTTCTTTGTTGGTGCTCATTGTTATATTTTCTATGGTAGTGACACCATTTTTTGTCCCTTATATTAATGCTATAACAGCAAAATTAATAAAAGAAAAAGACATTGTTACAGATATGTCCGCTTTAAAGGGACGAGAAAACCATGTGGTTGTTTGTGGATATAGTGTTGTCGGTAAGTTTGTAACACAATACCTTGAAGAACTTGATGTACCTTATGTTGTTATAGATAACTCCAATAAACATGTAAAAGAAGCACTTAACGAAGGTAAAGAAGCTTATTTGGGGGATGTTTCAAAAACATCTATCCTGGAAGCACTCAATATTGACAAGGCAGCTGCAGTGATAGTGACACTTGATAATCTTGCAAAGAAACGTTTGATATGTGAAGCAGTACTCAACCATGCTAAGAATGTCAATGTTATCGTCAAAGTTGTCTCTTTAGAAGAAAAAGAGAAACTTGCGGATTTAGATATAACGACTATCGTAGACGGAAAAGTTGAAGTAGCTAGAGTTTTGGTGGAGAGGATGTTAACCTGCCAGCTGAAATACAGCTAGAGGTTGAAACTTAATTTCCGCGTGAACCTGGTTTAATGGCTTCACTGCCGTCTTTACAGAGCGGGCATGCATCTGGTGCATGCATTTCAAAAGTAAAATCTGCAAGCGCAAAAAATGGAATGTCCTGAGGAAGTTTACAGTTTGGCTTTGTTACAACGTCACTGCCTTGTCTGTGGCAGAATCCACGGTTTGCAAGTGCTGCAACACCGACGATTTCGCCGCCAAGTTCTTTGACAACTTCAGCTGCTTCCATCGCACTTCCACCAGTTGTAATGATGTCTTCGCACATTAGAACTTTCTCACCCGGTTTTATTTCAAAACCGCGGCGAATAGACATTTTACTATCAACTCTTTCAGCAAAAATACTTCTTACATCAAGTGCAGTTGCAAGAGCAAAACCTGCAATCAAACCACCAAGAGCCGGAGCACAAACAGTGTCAATTTCAAGACCGCTGGCTTTTATCTGCTTTGCAAGTTCATCTGCTAAAAATTTTGCAGTTTTAGGATCTTCCAAAACTTTTGCAGACTGAAGATAAAATTGTGAATGATTCCCCGAACTAAGTTTAAAATGCCCTTCTAAAAGAGCATCTGCATCCATATATATTTTTTTTACGTCCATAATATTAAACTTTCAGTATTTCAGCTTCTTTATCTTTTAAGATGCTGTCAACTTTAGTGATATATTTGTCTGTAATTTTTTGTACATTGTCTTGAGCAGATTTTGATTCATCTTGTGTAATCTCTTTATCTTTTTCAAGTTTTTTGATTTTGTCATTTGCATCACGTCTGTCATTTCTTATGGAAACTTTTGCATTTTCACCCATAGTTTTCATCTTTTTGACAGACTCTTGACGCTGTTCAACTGTCATTGGAGGAAAAAAGAGCTTAATTAAATCACCGTCATTATTTGGATTTACACCAATATTTGCGGCATTTATAGCAGATTCAATATCAGGCAAAAGATTTTTTTCCCAAGGGTTAATAACAATAGTTGTTGCATCGGCTGCTAAAACAGAACCGACCTGGTCAAGCGGTGTAGGCGTTCCATAGTAGTCAATTTTTACATTGTCCAATACAGAGGTCGTAACCTTTCCTGTTCTAAGCGTTTTGAAATCTCTTTGCATATGCTCAATGCTTCCTTGCATTTTTGTTTCACATTCATTAAATATTTCGTTCAACATTCTGTTTTCTCCCTTGAAAGATTATTTTTGTGTAGCTGCTGGTTTTGCAGTCGGCGCAGTTGGTACTACAGGAGCAGCTACGTCTGTTGTTGGAGCCATTTCATCTACCACAGAAGACTGCGCAGACTGAGAGTACATGTAACCTAATGTTATTGTGTTTACAACAAACAAAAAGCCGATAGTAAATGTAGTTTTTGCCAAGAAACTGCTTGGTCCTTTTGCACCGAAAACTGATTCATTTGAACCACTGTAAGCACCAAGGCCTATGCTTGAGCTTTTTTGTAACAGCACAGCTATAACCAAGATGATAACTAAGACGATTTGGATTATAAGTAAAAGACTGGTTGTCATATATTTTCCTAAATTAAAGTGGCGAATTATATCTAAAAAATCTTATATTATCAAACTCTTAAAAAGAGGGTATAATTGCATACAGTAAATAAAAACTATTTTGAAGGCCAAAAATGAAAAATTTAAAGATTGTCTTATTAATTCTGGTTCTGTTATCAGCTGTATTGTTTATTGTAATGCAAAATGAAAAAAAACCGCCGTCCGTTGAAAAACCAATAGTGGGTGTGACGACATTTGCTTTGTATGATATTACAAAACATATAGCAGGCAACACTTTTACTGTTATCAACATTCTGCCTTTCGGTGTTGATCCGCATAGTTTTGAGCCGACTCCAAGACTTATGACTGGTATAGAAAAAAGTTCATTGGTTTTTTACAGTGGAGCAGGACTTGAGCCTTGGATACACGGATTTAAATTCAAACATAAAGCAGTAAATATAAGCAAATATGTCAAATTACGAAAATTAACAGAGGCTGAGATTGCACAAGATCACGAACATGAACATGAAGCGCATCATCAGGGAATAGATCCTCATTATTGGCTTGATTTTGACAATATGAAAATAGCAGCAGAGGTCATTACAAAAGAGTTGATTGTCCTGCAGCCTCAAAATAAAGAGATTTATATAAAAAATAGAGACAAATATATAAAAATGTTGAATGAACTTGATGAAGGGTATACAAAAACACTCTCAAACTGTAAACAAAAGAATGTTGTTGTCAGTCATAATGCTCTTGGCTATGTAGCAAATAAATACGGCTTTCATGTAGAATCACTTACCGGATTATCTCCCGAAGCCCAGCCGAGCGCCAAAGCAATCAGACGTATTTTCCAAGATATTCACGCAAAAGGCATACAAACAATTTTTTATGAAAATTTTGTCAATGACAAGGTGACAAAAACAATAGCAAAAGATGCAAATATCACTGTGGATGTATTTCAGCCTCTTGGGAATATTACGGCAGATGAAGCAAGGGCAGGGATGACATACGAAGATATAATGAAGCAAAACCTTAAAAAACTCTCCAAGGCTCTTATGTGCAAATGAAATTCAAAGTACCCATCTTTGATGTAAAGAATCTTAACTTTATTGTTCGTGGACAAACAATTCTCTCAGATATATTATTTGAAATTTTTGAAGGGGAGTATATTGCCATCATCGGACCAAACGGTGGTGGAAAAACAACGCTTATTCGTATGCTTTTAGGACTTGAGCAGCCTACATCAGGAGAAATTAAAATTTTTGGTAAAAAATTAAAATTTTTTAAAGAGTGGTACAAAATAGGCTATGTTCCACAGCGTGCAACCCTTGTAGATGAAAATTTTCCTGCCACTGTTGAAGATATCGTAAAAATGGGTCGTATTGCAAAAAGAGGCATATTCGCCGGTATGAGCAGTGAAGACAAAGAAGTGGTGGAAGATGCCATGATAAAAATGGATATTCTTAATTTAAAAGACCGAATGGTTGGTACCCTCTCAGGAGGTCAGCGCCAGCGGGTTATGATAGCCAGGGCGCTAGCATCTTCACCAAAAATTCTGATTTTGGATGAACCAAATACCGGTGTTGACATGGTTTCGCAGCAAAGATTTTATACGCTGCTTTCAAAACTCAATAAAGAAGAGAATATTACAATTTTGTTTATCACACATGATATCGGTGTCATAGCTGATGATATCGGTCGTTTGTTTACTATCAACCAAAAGGCAACCATTTGTAATGACCCTAAAAAGATGCTGAGTTGTGAAGAGGTGAGTGAGCTTTACGGCATAGATGCTCATGCCCTTCATCATCACAAGCACGAGCATGAAGGATAAGTATGTTGGAGATGTTTGATTATGATTTTATGCAAAGAGCATTTGTAGCAGGACTTTTTATTGCTATATTAGCTTCAATAAGCGGCAACTTCGTTGTACTCCGCCGTTACTCTCTTATGAGTGAAACATTGGCACACTCAGCACTTGTCGGGGTGGCTGTAGGGCTGGTAGCAGGGTACAATCCTTTATGGGTTGCCGTTGGGGTTGCTATTGGCGCTGCCTGGCTTATTGAGTACCTTAGAAGTGCTTTTTCTCTTTACAGCGATGCTATTTTGGCGATTATACTTTCAGGTTCGCTAGCAGTTGCCGTTATTATCGTCTCCTTGGGCGGTGCTTTTAACAATTCACTCTTTTCTTATCTGTTTGGCTCAATTTTATCTGTTACTAATGAAGATGTTATAACAATAGTAATTGTGGGTAGTATCTCTTTACTCTTTTTGCTTCTTTTTTCCAAAGAGCTCTATTTTATTGCTTATGATGAAGAAGTGGCAAAAACAAGCGGCATAAAAGTAAAATTTTTAAATTTTCTACTTGTTAGTGTAGTTGCTGTTATTATTGCCTTATCTATTCGTGTGGTTGGAAGTCTACTTATCGGTGCATTGATGGTTATTCCGACGGTGGCTGCCCTGCAGTATAGAGTAGGCTTTAGAAATACAATGCTCATTTCACTCTTTTTTGCCCTTTTTAGTGTTATCTTTGGCATGAGCCTCTCTTATTATTATTCTTTGCCTTCAGGGGCTACAATAGTACTCTCTATCATAGTTATTTTCATTATTTCGCTTATTATAAATAAGAAATGATATACAGTCAATGAAAGTAAGCTCTGAATTTTCCAAGTATGCAATGCATTACGGCTCCTATAATGTTATTCAGCAAAAAGTAGCCGATAAACTACTCTCTTTTGTAGCTTCAAAACCCAAAAATATTTTAGATTTAGGATGCGGTAATGGTGCAATGGCTAAAAAAATCAGCTGGAAATATAATAAACTGATGGCAGTCGATTTTGCTCCTGGAATGCTGGAACTGCATCCAAAATCAGAAAATATTGAATGTATTTACGGAAATTTTAATGATGCAAATCTTTTTGAATTGCTCAAAGAATATAATTTTGATTATATTCTTTCTGCTTCAGCGTTGCAATGGGCAGATGATATGGAAAAAATATTTGAGCAGTTGCAAACTTTACATATTCCTGTCGCACTTGCAGTTTTTACGGCAAACACATTTGAAACACTTTACAAAACAGCAGGTTTAGAACCTTTGCTAATCAATACTGATAAACTTAATGCATTGCAAAAAAAGTATTTTAATGCCAATTTTGAAGTTGTTCACTATAAGTTAGAATTTGATAATGTAAGAGATATGTTTCGCTATATAAAAAAGAGCGGAGTAAGCGCTTCTCGTAATGTTTTAAGTTATAAAGAGATGAAAAAACTGATGCAGGAGTATCCACTGAACTATTTAGAATTTGAAGTAGCTTTTATCTATTAATTATTACTTCTTTTTCTAAATTGTATAGCTCATACCGTACAGTTTTGAAGTTCTCGCTGTATTGTATATTTTCTAATTTATACAACTCTTCTAATACCCTGGCAGATTCCTCGGCACGCTTAAAATTAGCGGTAAGTATATCTTCAAGATTGGAGCGGTTTTGTTCGCTTTTTGTCGAAGGGCGAAGTACGTCATTGACGCTGTCTCTATGTTGGAGCAGTTGTTGTGTCTCTTTTATCTGTGCTCTATGTCTGAGTGATTTTAATTTTGAGGAAAGTTCTTTGTTGTTGTCTTTATAGCGAAGTATATCTTCAACAACGCGTATACCTTCTTTGAGGCGGTTGATGTTGGCGTCAATCACCCGAAATAAGTCGGGTGAAAGAGAATTACTCTTCATTTCCAAAAATGCCGAATAGTTGTAGAAGTGCTATGAAAATATTTAGAAAATCTAAATAAAGTGCTATAGCACCGTCAATTGGAGTTTGGTATGCTCCGTTCATAATGTTTTGCGTATCATATATTACCAAGATACTAAAAAGTATTACCACTGCTCCGGCAATAATAATTTGAAACATCGGATTTCCCAAGAATATATTTAATATTGAAAAACCAATGATTACAACAAGTGCAATCATTAAAGGCTTCCCGTATCCTGTGAAATCTTTTGTACTTTTTATAGCGAAAAAGCTCATCGCTCCAAATACAACAGCAGTCATTGCAAATGCATTACCAACTACCGCTCCACCGCCGTTCATTCCGAGTGTATATGCAAGTAAAGGTGCTGTTGTAAGCCCTGTAACAAATACAAAGGCAAACATTACCAAAAGGTTTATGCCCGGTTTGTTCTTAACAAATTGTAAACCGATTAAAAGTCCAATTTCTAAAAAGAACAGCGGCCAGATTAAACCTGAAATACTTGCAGCTAAAGGCACACCTACGTAAGCACCTACAGCTCCCGCCATCATTGATGCAGCAAAAAGCTTATAAGTCTCTTTTACGAAAGAGACTATTTGAGCTTCGCTACGACTGTTTGTTTGAGAAGCATAAGAGTTTCCTCTTGCGTAATCACGATCATAAAGTCCCATGTTTTTTTCCTTTTACAATATCTTCTTTAAGATATTTTTTATTTAGTGAATTCTATAGATAAAAAGTTAATGGAAGGCAACATGAATGCAAATAATATGCTTACATTATTATATATAAGCAAAAATAGAAAAATAAAATAAGTAAAACTAATTCTAAAAGAAACAACTCAAAAAGAAATTTGAAATTCTTTTAAAATACTCTTGACATTAAAGTTGAAATCCCCTATAATTCCCATCCACAAACAGAGAGACCTTGTTTAAAAGGCCTAGAGAGACTTCGAGTTGAAGCCGATTGAAATTGTTTGAGATCATTGAAAACTAAGCAAGTAAGAGAGTTTTTACCGTAAGGTAAAGATATAAATTACTTAGAAATAACTAATATAACAACAACCGTCTATTCTATTTTGAAATCTAACTATTTATAGTTAGATTCCCTATAGTAATAGATAACTATATTCATTAAGAGCTTAAGCACTCTTGATGTCTTAATAAAGCCAATGATTTTTAAATCTTGGGCAAAGATCAGTAATGCACAGTAATGTGTTCTTTACATAATTCAATTATGGAGAGTTTGATCCTGGCTCAGAATGAACGCTGGCGGCGTGCTTAACACATGCAAGTCGAACGGTAACAGAGAGAAGCTTGCTTCTTTGCTGACGAGTGGCGCACGGGTGAGTAATATATAGATAATGTGCCTCTTAGTCTGGGATAGCCATTGGAAACGATGATTAATACTGGATACTCCTTCTTACCAAAAGGTAAGTCGGGAAAGTTTTTCGCTAAGAGATCGGTCTATATCCCATCAGCTTGTTGGTAGTGTAAGAGACTACCAAGGCAATGACGGGTAGCGGGTTTGAGAGGATGATCCGCCACACTGGTACTGAGACACGGACCAGACTCCTACGGGAGGCAGCAGTGAGGAATATTGCACAATGGGGGAAACCCTGATGCAGCAACGCCGCGTGGAGGATGACGCATTTCGGTGTGTAAACTCCTTTTATATGTCAAGAAAATGACGGTAGCATATGAATAAGCACCGGCTAACTCCGTGCCAGCAGCCGCGGTAATACGGAGGGTGCAAGCGTTATTCGGAATCACTGGGCGTAAAGGACGCGTAGGCGGGTTGGAAAGTCAGATGTGAAATCCTACAGCTTAACTGTAGAACTGCATTTGAAACTTCCAATCTAGAGTATGGGAGGGGGAGATGGAATTAGTGGTGTAGGGGTAAAATCCGTAGATATCACTAGGAATACCGAAAGCGAAGGCGATCTCCTGGAACATAACTGACGCTAAGGCGTGAAAGCGTGGGGAGCAAACAGGATTAGATACCCTGGTAGTCCACGCCCTAAACGATGAACACTAGTCGTCGGGATGCTAGTCATCTCGGTGATGCACTTAACAGATTAAGTGTTCCGCCTGGGGAGTACGGTCGCAAGATTAAAACTCAAAGGAATAGACGGGGACCCGCACAAGTGGTGGAGCATGTGGTTTAATTCGAAGATACGCGAAGAACCTTACCTAGCCTTGACATTGATTGAACACTTTAGAGATAGAGTGGTGCCCTTCGGGGAACATGAAAACAGGTGCTGCACGGCTGTCGTCAGCTCGTGTCGTGAGATGTTGGGTTAAGTCCCGCAACGAGCGCAACCCTCGTCCTTAGTTGCTAGCAGTTCGGCTGAGCACTCTAAGGAGACTGCCTTCGTAAGGAGGAGGAAGGTGAGGACGACGTCAAGTCATCATGGCCCTTATGGCTAGGGCTACACACGTGCTACAATGGGGCGTACAGAGTGTTGCGATACCGCGAGGTGGAGCTAATCACTTAAAGCGTCTCTCAGTTCGGATTGGAGTCTGCAACTCGACTCCATGAAGCTGGAATCACTAGTAATCGTAGATCAGCAATGCTACGGTGAATACGTTCCCGGGTCTTGTACTCACCGCCCGTCACACCATGGGAGTTGATTTCACCCGAAATCGGGAAGCGAACCTTCGGGGCGCTACCGCTTACGGTGGAATTAGCGACTGGGGTGAAGTCGTAACAAGGTAACCGTAGGAGAACCTGCGGTTGGATCACCTCCTTTCTAGAGTAAAGTCAATCATTCATTTGAATTGACATACAAAAAGAAAATCTCACAAGAGATCGTTTATTTAGTTACTTTCTAATCTTACTTGCTTAGTTTTCAGTGATCTATGTTCTATAACATTGATTATGTCAGAGGGAGTAACTTCTAAAACATTCACAAGATGTTTTGGAAGGGATTTTTGTTTTTATCAAGGAAAGTTCTTTGTGGAGTGCGGAGCGTACTAAATGTACGTGACAAACGGAACAAAGGTTCTGACGCCGAGAAAAGCAAAAAGCACCCCAAAAGGGCCTATAGCTCAGCTGGTTAGAGTGCACCCCTGATAAGGGTGAGGTCCCAGGTTCAAGTCCTGGTAGGCCCACCATTTTTGAGCGATTTGCACTAAAAAATGAGACTCACTTGCTATAGCAAGCTTCGCCTCTTTTTTTAGCACAACTCATCTCAAAACGAGTTTTCAGAAATTAAATTTAAGCTTTTTATTTTAAAAGTTTAAATTTGGTTTTTAAGACCAAACGATCATTAAATTACAATTGTTAAAGTCAACAACTATAATAAAGAAATTTATTATAAACTAAATAACTACAATAACAGATCATTCATCTTATTTTCTGTAGAGATACATTAAATAAGGTAGTGAACGCAACATAGAATAAAAAGATATTAAGGGCCATAGGTGGATGCCTTGGCTAGTAGAGGCGATGAAAGACGTACTAGGCTGCGAAAAGTCTCGGGGAGCTGCCAAGAAGCTTTGATCCGGGAATTTCTGAATGGGGCGACCCAGCATGGAGCGATTCATGTTACCCTACGGGGGGCGAACTCAGGGAAGTGAAACATCTCAGTACCTGAAGGAAGAGAAATCAAACGAGATTCCGAGAGTAGCGGCGAGCGAAATTGGAGTAGGGCGGTTAGCGATAGCATATTTGTTAGCAGAACACTTTGGAAAGAGTGAGCATAGAGGGTGATACTCCCGTAAGCGAAAACATTTATGTGGTACTAGGTTAACGAACGAGTAGGTCGGGACACGTGTTATCTTGACTGAATATGGGGGGACCACCCTCCAACCCTAAATACTACTACTAGACCGATAGCGAACAAGTACCGTGAGGGAAAGGTGAAAAGGACCGCGGTGAGCGGAGTGAAATAGAACCTGAAACCTATGGCTTACAATCATTCGGAGCACTATTAAATAAGTGTGACGGACTGCCTTTTGCATAATGAGCCTGCGAGTTGTGGTATCTGGCAAGGTTAATCGAACGAGAAGCCGTAGCGAAAGCGAGTCTTAATAGGGCGACATAGTCAGATGCTGCAGACCCGAAACTGAGTGATCTATCCATGAGCAGGTTGAAGCTGGTGTAAGAGCCAGTGGAGGACCGAACCGGTAGAAGTTGAAAATTCTTCGGATGACTTGTGGATAGGGGTGAAAGGCCAATCAAACTCAGTGATAGCTGGTTCTCTCCGAAATATATTTAGGTATAGCCTCGAGCATTAGCGTATAGGGGTAGAGCACTGACAGGGCTAGGGCTGCTTACCGCGGTACCAAACCCTATCAAACTCCGAATACTATACGTGTAACCTCGGGAGTCAGGCGTAGGGTGATAAAATCCTATGTCGAGAGGGGAACAACCCAGACTAACAGCTAAGGTCCCAAAGTTTTATCTAAGTGGAAAAGGATGTGGAGTTGCTGTGACAACCAGGAGGTTGGCTTAGAAGCAGCCATCCTTTAAAGAAAGCGTAACAGCTCACTGGTCTAGCGATTCTGCGCCGAAAATATAACGGGGCTAAGATAAACACCGAAGCTTTAGATTTACAGTTTACTGTAAGTGGTAGGAGAGCGTTCCATTCAGCGCTGAAGGTATACCGGTAAGGAGTACTGGAGCGGATGGAAGTGAGCATGCAGGCATGAGTAGCGAGAAAAGGAATGAGAATTTCCTTCGCCGTAAACCCAAGGTTTCCTACGCGATGCTCGTCATCGTAGGGTTAGTCGGGACCTAAGTCGAGTCCGAAAGGGGTAGACGATGGCAAATCGGTTAATATTCCGATACCGACATTACATCATTTGAGTGATGGGGGGACGCATAGAGTTAGACGAGGTCACTGATGGAATAGTGGCTCGAAGGAAGTAGGTTGAAGAGTAGGCAAATCCGCTCTTCATGCAACCGAGATCTTACAGGCAGTTCAATCTCTTCGGAGAGCGAACTGAATCGTCGATACTGTCGTGCCGAGAAAAGCCTCTAAACGAGATGTAATGTTGCCCGTACCGTAAACCGACACAGGTGGGTGAGATGAGTATTCTAAGGCGCGTGGATGAACCCTTGTTAAGGAACTCTGCAAACTAGCACCGTATCTTCGGTATAAGGTGTGCCCTATTTGTTAACAGATTTACTCTGTGAAGCAATGACGGGTCGCAGCAAAGAGTCCCTCCCGACTGTTTACCAAAAACACAGCACTCTGCTAACACGTAAGTGGATGTATAGGGTGTGACGCCTGCCCGGTGCTCGAAGGTTAAAAGGATTGCTTAGCATTAGCGAAGGCATGAATTGAAGCCCGAGTAAACGGCGGCCGTAACTATAACGGTCCTAAGGTAGCGAAATTCCTTGTCGGTTAAATACCGACCTGCATGAATGGCGTAACGAGATGGGAGCTGTCTCAACAAGGGATCCAGTGAAATTGTAGTGGAGGTGAAAATTCCTCCTACCCGCGGAAAGACGGAAAGACCCCGTGCACCTTTACTATAGCTTGACACTGCTATTGGGATATTCATGTGCAGGATAGGTGGGAGCCTTTGATTCATAGTCGCCAGATTATGATGAGGCATCCTTGAGATACCACCCTTGAATATTCTGATAGCTAACTCCGTACGATTATCTCGTGCGAGGACAATGTCTGGTGGGTAGTTTGACTGGGGCGGTCGCCTCCTAAAAAGTAACGGAGGCTTACAAAGTTCGGCTCAGGTGGGTTGGAAATCCACCGTAGAGTATAATGGCATAAGCCGGACTGACTGTGAGACATACAAGTCGAGCAGAGTCGAAAGACGGTCATAGTGATCCGGTGGTTCTGTGTGGAAGGGCCATCGCTCAAAGGATAAAAGGTACGCCGGGGATAACAGGCTGATCTCCCCCAAGAGCTCACATCGACGGGGAGGTTTGGCACCTCGATGTCGGCTCATCGCATCCTGGGGCTGGAGCAGGTCCCAAGGGTATGGCTGTTCGCCATTTAAAGCGGTACGCGAGCTGGGTTCAGAACGTCGTGAGACAGTTCGGTCCCTATCTTCCGTGGGCGTAGGAACGTTGAGGAGAGCTGACCCTAGTACGAGAGGACCGGGTTGGACGTGCCACTGGTGCACCAGTTGTCCTGCCAAGGGCATAGCTGGGTAGCTACGCACGGATGAGATAACCGCTGAAAGCATCTAAGCGGGAAGCCAACTCCAAGATGAACGTTCCCTGAAGTACGCTTGAAGACTACAAGCTTGATAGGCTGGATGTGTACGCAGAGCAATCTGTTTAGCTGACCAGTACTAATAGTACGTTTGTCTTTTTTTTACGTTCATTTATTTGAACACAATTGCTTCACTACCTTATTTAGTGTATATCGCTAATAAGAGATATGTTAAGTTATTTAGTTAGGCTTTATTGCCTTTGTTGACTTTAACAATTTTAACTCACTCAACTAATCTTTATGAGATTAGATATAAGTATATCTGGCACTAAATGCCGATACTCCCGTCGCTAAAGCGTAAGTGGAGTATAAACGTTATCCTTATATCTGATCTTGTCTAGGTGGCTATAGAGAGAGGGAAACGCCTGGTCCCATTCCGAACCCAGAAGCTAAGCCTCTCATCGCTGATAATACTGCACCTTTCAGGTGTGGAAATGTAGGTCGCTGCCTAGTTGATCAGATTCTTTTATTTTTACTCTCTAATTACTTTATCTTATCCGTTTACTTTATTTTTACATTCTTATTGTATTATTTTCGCCATATAAATCTGTGATGATTATGTGAGAAAAATGTTACAAATATGCACATTGTTATATTTTTATCACATATTTAATATTCTTCTTTATTTTCTCTTTTTTAATGATTTCTATCAATTTTATTGATATTTGCCTATTTTATTCTTTTTTTATAAGTATATATAATATTATTATCTAATTAGTATTATATTACTCATTATTTTATTTATTTTATATAAGTTTTTATAATATAAGCCACCATTACATTAAGTTTCGCTTTATTTTTTATCACATATAATACTCTCAGTCGAAATAGCTTGTCTATCTCAAAACTTTGACATACTCTTAAGGAGAGAAAATGAAAAAAACAATTAAATTAGCAGTAGTAGCTGCTTTAGCTTTAGGTGCAACTTCTGCATTCGCAACAAATGGTGCAGCTTTAATAGGAATGGGTGCTAAAGCACGTGGTATGGCTGGAACAGGAATCGGTATGAGTCATGGTGCTGAATCTGCATTAGTGAATCCTGCTTTAATTACTTCTGTTGAAAACACTGAAATTTCTTTTGGCGGCACGATTTTTATGCCGGATGTTAAAAATACTAATGATTTATCAACAATAGGTGATGCTAGTGCTAGCGCAGATAGTGATGCTGACTTAAACGTTATTCCGGAAGTTTCTTTGGCAACAAAAATTAATGATAATTTTTACGTTGGTATAGGTATGTGGGGAACAGGCGGTATGGGTGTTGATTACAGAAAAGCACCTACAAATGCACAAATGTATATGGTAACTAATCTTCAACTAATGCAGTTTGGTGTGCCTTTAGCATATACAACAGATGGATTTACTGTAGCTGTTACACCAATTTTACAATATGGTTCATTAGACATTAACTATGTAGGACCAACGGCATATGGTAATCCAGCAAAAGGTGCTGGTGTAGCACAAGATTTAAAATTGGGCTATAACATCGGTTTATCATATGAAATATCAGGTTTAACGGTCGGTGCAATATATAAATCTAAAATTGATATGGAATATGATGGCGTATTATCAAAAACTGTTGATTTATTTTCATCTACTGGAAAATATAATAATGATAAACTTTCTACTCCTGCTGAAATAGGTATTGGTGCAAGTTATGCAATAGGTGAACATACTGTAGCTATTGATTATAAACAAATCAAATGGTCTGATGCAAAAGGTTATGAAGATTTTGAATGGGATGATCAAAATGTTGTTGCTTTAGGTTATGAATATAACACTAAAGGTTGGGCTGTTCGTTTAGGATATAACTATGCATCTAGTCCAATAAGTGAGCAAAAGTATACTGGCGGTAATTCTGCAAATTTAAGTGCAAATGTTGTAAATACATTTAATTTACTTGGTTTCCCTGGTATAGTTGAATCTCATTATGCAATCGGTGGTTCATATGATGTAAGTGACAAAGCATCTGTTGATGTTGCCTATACATATGCGGCTGAGAATACTGAAACTTATACAAACTTTGCTGGAGCAAAAATCACTACAAAACACTCTCAACAAGGTGTTAGTTTACAACTTAACTATAACTTCTAGTATTAGCTAGAAATTCTCCTTTCTTTCAATGCCGCCTTCTCTTGGCGGCATTTTATTTTTACATGGCTATCAGATATATTTGATTTAGTACATTAAAAATTAAATAAATCATCAAAATTATGCTAAAATTAACGGGTTCAGTTGTGACTATTTTTTGATAATAGTGATGATAATATATATAAGGAAATATAATGATAAAAAGATTAATTAAGACTACTTTAGTTCTTAGTATTGCTGCAACCGCTATGTTTGGCGCACCTGCTGCATATTTTAATGTAGTCAACGGTGATCAGGAAGACAAATATGAAAAAGAGTTCCTTCCGCCTTTAGAAGATGCTACAGGATTTTCTCTTTCAGATCCACATGAAAAGATTAATGATGCTTATGAAAAGCGTTATGGTAATCCCCAAGACCCGGATTATGATAAGGCATGGATAACTAATCTTGATAATTTAGGTTTTTTCTCTATCAGTAACGACAAAGCACTACATGATATACTGTTAAAATCTCCTCAGGCTGCAGGTTTTCAACCATTTAACCTGTTAATTTACAAAAAGAAATCTGAAGATAAAACATATATAGGTCATATTGCTCCTGAGACTATGCTCGACATTACAGGTGTAAAAGATGCAGATTCTAGAAAAGCATATATAGATATGTTCAAACCTTTAGATGCTTACGTTACAAAAGAGTTTGGCGGTAAAATTTTAGATACAACTTTCAGCGGAAAACTTCCTGCAAAACCTATGATGACTTTTGAGTTTGAAGTTGACAGAAGTGGTGATGTTGTAGAGTGGGCTGAAGCTTTTCAAGAAGAATTTGAAGGTGCTTTTGAAGCAAAACACTACATCATAGCAGGTTTTAAAAACTTCAAAGAGACATATGAAGAAGATTTGGAGATGCCATTTGAAAAATATGACCAGTTTTTCGTATATGGTCTATGTCACTTTACATTTTCATACAATGTCTTTAACAAGGGTCGTCCTGATGCAGGAATATTTGCTCCATGTGCAATGTATTTTTACATAGAAAAAGGTTCAAACAAAATGATGGTCGGAATGCCTCGCTTATCTGTTTGGAGTGCTGTTATGGAATTTAAAGATCCTGCAAAAATTAAATGGACTAAAACAATTGATGATGAGATTATCTCTATAATGAAAAAACTAGGTGGTAAAGAATTATGAGAAAACTGTTTACAATTATTGCATCGGTAGCAATACTTGCATTTACAGGATGTGCTGGAGCTTCTTCAAAGCCTACAGCAGCAAACAATCCTTATGTTGGAAAAGAAGTTAGCACTTATTTAGTAGGTGCTCATATGGACGCTAAAAGCGTTCAAGAGAAACTAACAGCTGCCGGTTTTAGTGTTGTTGCTACATATAAACCTATTAAAAAAGGGACAACAATTGTATTTACAAATGATGCACTCAAAGCACAAGGTGCTAAACCTGGTCGTGCTTATGCAGCAGTTTTACGTGTGTTTGTAGATGACAAAGCAAAAATGATTAGCTTTACCAACCCTATTTATTTTGGAAAAGCATTTATGCAGGATGATTTTGATTATGATGTATTTGCAGCACAGCTTGATGCTATAAACAAAGTATTTCCAGGACTAAAAGGTTCAAAAGATAAATTGAAATTTGAAAAACTTGCAGGATTTCACTTTATGATTGGTATGCCTTATTATAATGAGCCGGATGTTTTAGGTGAAGCTGCAAATAAAGAATTATTGGCTAAAGCGAAAAAATACAAAAAAGGGAAATACCTTGTTTTTGACTTGAAACTTTCAGACAATAGCACTTTACTTGGTTATGATCTTGGTAAACGTACGAAAAAATTTGTAAAAAAAGTTGGACGTGCAAATGCAGCGATTCTTCCATGGACAATTGCTATTGAAAATGGCAAAGCTAAGGCTTTAAATGCTAAATATTATATAGCTATCAGCTATCCTCTTTTAACTATGAATGATTTTATGGGAATTGCAACAGTACCTGGTGCTATTACGAAAGAGTTGAGCAAACCGCTTAAGAAGTAGATGTAATATTTCGGACTTTTAGCCCAGACTACAGAAAAAAATTTAGTTTTTTTCTAAGTTACGCTTTAGCGTTAAAAGTCTGGGTTGTGAATATTAGATTAGTTTGGCTTCGCGTTTGCCTTCTTTTATTTCTCCGATGAGATAACCATCAGTCTCTGCAAGTACTTTTTCAACATCTGATTCTTCAACTACAAGTATCATTCCTACACCCATATTGAATGCTCTAAACATTTCATCACGTTCTACATGCTCACTCATAAGCTCAAATATAGGAAGCACTCTAATAGCATCACGTTTTACTTCTGCCATTAAGTTTTCAGGCAGTACACGAGGAAGATTTTCTACTATTCCACCGCCTGTGATATGCGCCATTGCTACTATTTCATTTTTAAGTGCTTTAAATGTTTTTACGTAAATATTTGTCGGTTCAAGCAGTGCTTGTATTAGAGGTTGACCATTGAAGTCATCATCAAATTTCATACCCATTTTTTCAAAAAGAACTTTTCTGGCAAGTGAAAAACCATTTGAATGCAGACCCGAACTCGGTAGAGCTATAAGTTTATGCCCGGGACGAACCAAACTTACTCTGTCCATCTGTGATTTTTCAGCTACACCTACGGCAAAACCTGCTAAATCATAATCGTCTTCGCTGTACATACCCGGCATTTCAGCAGTTTCTCCGCCGATAAGAGCACATTCACTGCGTTTACATCCCTCGGCTATTCCTGCAACAACATTTGTCGCTACATTTACATCGAGTTTTCCCGTTGCATAATAATCAAGAAAGAAACTCGGTGTTCCAAAATTACAGATTAAATCATTTACGCACATTGCAACCAAATCAATACCTACGGTGTTATGAATACCGCTGTCAATTGCGAGTTTTAGCTTTGTGCCGACGCCGTCAGTTGCTGCAAGCATTACAGGCTCATTGAAACCTTTTGGAAGTTCAAATGCACCGGCAAAAGAACCGATACCGCCAAGTACACCGGGTATTTTTGTACTCTTTACAAGTGGTTTGATGTTTTCAACAAAACTATTTCCCGCGTCTATATCTACGCCTGCATCTTTGTAAGAAATTTGACTCATTATTTTGACTCCGAATCTTGTGGTAAATCACATTTTTTTGTAATGATACAAAGTGGACAGAAGTTAGCTAAACCCGCAATTAATGGGAGTATTCCAAGATAGAACCAATAGTTCTTCGTAATAAAACCTATAGCGATAAGAACAAGTCCTAGTACTATACGAATAGGTCTGCATACTTTCCTGATTTTGTTATAATCCATTTTATACCTTTAAGTTTTTATAAATATTATGTAATTATAGCAATATTAAGTAAAATTAATCCAAATATGCTAAAATCGCTATTAATTAATAATAGGAATTTTAAATATGAAAGATTTTATATATAATGAGATGATGGTGCATGTACCATTGTGTACACACAAAGAGCCAAGCAATGTTTTAATCATTAGTTTAAACTCAGCGGGATTTGTGGCAGAGATACAAAAATATAAAAATGATGATATCAGTTGTGATGTACTATCTGCCGACATTAATTTGCTTCGCGAGGCTGCAGATGACAAGTATGATGTAATCATTTCAGAACTTGAAACTGATGCTGCCGTTTTGGCACATTTTAACCGCGTTCTTAAAGATGACGGACTTTTGGTAACGACGCATCCTTCTTTGGATGATGTCTCGGAGAATAAAAGAATTATGCAGATTTTAGGCAAATATGCAAAAATAATTATGCCGTATAACCTAGGCAACGGCGAAACAGCACTTTTGGCATCAAAAGCATATCATCCAACAGCTGATATAATACTACAAAGAACAGATCTGCTTGACGGGCTGGAATATTATAACTGTGATGTGCATCCTGCTGCTTTTGCTACAGGAAATAATGTACGAAAAGAGTATTTGGGCGTTATTAAAAACTAATGGCTTATGAGTATGCTATTGCGTTGAGTGGGGGTATTGCTACTGGAAAAAGTACGGTAGCTTCACTTTTGGCGCTCAACGGAATGCGGGTGATTGATGCAGACACGATTTCGCATGAAATTCTTGATGCATCTGTTGACTGGGTTGAGAAAACATTCGGGCAAGAGTACATTAATGGTACAAAAGTTGACCGTGCAAAACTCGGCAGTTATATTTTTTCACATCCCGAGGCAAAAAAAACATTAGAAAGCTTTTTGCATCCAAAAATAAAAGCTGAGATTCAAATGCGCAGTGAAAAGCAGGACAGTTTTAAATTTCCTTATCTTATAGATATTCCGCTTTTTTTTGAAAACTCAAATTACGATATAAAAGAGAGTGTTGTAGTATATACGCCGCCAGATATTCAGCTTGAACGTTTTATGAAGCGTAACGGATATACAAAAGAGGAATCTCTCAAGCGGATTGCTTCTCAAATGCCGATTGACGAGAAAAAAGAAAAAGCAACTTGGGTGATAGATAACTCAAAGAACTTGAAGCATCTTCAAAATGAAGTAGAGCAGTTCGTACAAAAAATAAAGGAGATATACAAAAAATGAAAATAGCAAAATACAGCGCAAATGGAAATGACTTTGTAATATTTCACGATGATAAAAAAGAAGAACGCTACGAACTCGCCAAAACATTGTGTCATCGCCAGGATGGTATAGGTGCAGACGGCCTTATAGTAATTGTACCCAATGATGAGTATGACTTTGAATGGGAATTTTATAATTCTGACGGCTCTCATGCAGATATGTGCGGTAATGGCAGCCGTGCTTGTGCGCATTATGCCTACAACAATGGTTTAGCACCGGCAACGATGCACTTTATGACAGGAGCCGGTGTTATTGGTGCACAGGTAGAAGAAAATACTCCAAAAAGCGGCATGGTGGAGAGTGAATTGACACCTCCTGAAATTATTGAAACCGAAATAGAATTTGACGGGCATAACTGGTGGCTGATAAATACAGGCGTACCACATTTGGTACGATATACCGACAATATAAAAGAGTTTGATACAGAGGAGGCACGTGAGCTTCGTTATGTTTATAACGCAAATGTAAATATTATGTATATAGAAGACGGTAATTTAAGAGTTCGTACTTATGAGCGCGGAGTAGAGGACGAGACATTAGCCTGCGGCACGGGAATGGCTGCTTGTTTTTACAGAGCTTATAAAGAGGGAAATGTGCAAAATAATATAGAAGTTTATCCGACAAGCGGTGATACGCTTTATTTGGGCTATAATGGAAAAACCATTACTTTTAAAGGGCGTGTGAAGAAGACTTTTGAGACGGAGTGGGACGTTTAGGTTGTTTGGTTACATGTAAGCTTATGAAGTTATCGGAACCCAGACTTTAGTCTGGGCTGTGCAACTTTTAAGCCTCAAAGGTAAGGTTAAAACCTTGCTTCCGAAGAGCAAAAAAGCGTTAAAGCTTTACATGTAAAGACGTTTTACAGTCCTGCTGCTTCTACAATTTTGGCTTGATGATCAGCGATGAGCGGTTCAATGATTTCATCGAGCAGACCGCCGCTCATAATTTCATTTAAGCGGTAAAGCGTTAAGTTGATTCTATGATCACTGATACGGTTTTGTGGATAATTATACGTTCTAATTCTTCCACTTCTGTCACCGGTACCTACTTGTGCGGCACGCTGTGCAGCATCTTCGGCCTGGGCTTCTTGCATTTGAAGGTCATACAATCTTGCTTTTAAAACCTTCATTGCTTTTTCTCTGTTTTTATGCTGTGATTTTTGATCTTGATTGGTTACAACGAGCCCTGATGGCAGGTGAGTAATACGAACAGCCGAATCGGTAGTGTTGACAGACTGCCCGCCGCATCCTGATGAACGCATAACATCAATCTTTAAATCATTTTCATTAATTTCAATTTCGACATCATCTACTTCAGGCATAACGGCTACGGTAATAGCCGAGGTATGTACGCGTCCTTGACTTTCTGTTTGTGGTACACGCTGAACACGGTGTGTTCCGCCTTCGTATTTCAACCGTGAATAAACCTGTTCACCCTTTATAAGTGCTACAACCTCTTTATATCCGCCTGCATCAGATGGTGAACTGCTCATGAGTTCTATTTTCCACCCTTTTAAATCAGCATAACGCGTATAAGCATCAAACAAGTCTCCAACAAAGATGGCTGCTTCATCGCCACCGGCACCTGCTCGAAGTTCTACGATGATATTTCTATCATCGTTAGGGTCTTTTGGCAGGAGAAGCATTTTTATCTCTTCTTCTATGAGGGGTACCTGTGGTTCTAGTTCTTTAAGCTCTTCTTTTGCCATATCGCCCATTTCCGGGTCTGAAAGCATCTCTTTTGAATCACTGATTTCTTCTATGAGTGCTTTGTATTCTTTTGTTTTTTCAACGATAGGTAAAAGTGAAGATTGTTCTTTTGAGAGTTCTGTCATTCGTTTGATGTCAGAGGTTATGTCAGGTGAACTTAGCATTTCGCTAAGTTCGTTATAGCGGTTGATAAACGGTGTAAGTTTATCTGCTAGCATTTGTAGCTTACCTTATATTGCGTTTACAGTTTTGTGTAGACGACTTACTTTTCTAGCAGCAGTTTCTTTTTTTAAGATACCTTTGCTTACAAATTTATGAATTTGTTGGTTTGCAACTTTAAATGCTGCCTGTGCTTCTTCTTTGTTTCCAGCTTCAACTGCTGAACTAACTGTTTTTACGATATTTTTAAGACGAGTTCTATAGAAACGATTACGTTCAGTACGAACGAGTGTCTGGCGAATTCTCTTAATTGATGACTTGTGATTTGCCATTTAATGAGTCCTTTTTGGAATTTAAGTGCGAAATATTACCTTAAAAATAATTAAAATTAAGTTAAAGGGTGGTAAAATGGCTCAAATTAAGACAACCGTTTACAAAAAGGCTGAAAAAAAGAGAGCGAATCCTCCCTTTGGTCTGAGTCTCTTTTTTTAATCCTTTGTGTAAACTACTATAATAAAATGAAGATATTTTATAAAATATGGGTGGAGTGAATATGAAACTATTTGGTACTGATGGTGTGAGAGGTGAGGCGGGTTCTTTTTTAAGTGCTTCGGTTGCTATGAAGGTGGCTATGGCTGCGGGGATTTATCTAAAATCTTCTGCTGTGACGAATAGAATATTGGTTGGAAAAGATACACGGCGCAGCGGTTATATGATAGAAAATGCCATTGTGAGTGGTTTGACGGCTGTCGGGTATGATGTTATTGAAGTTGGTCCTATGCCTACGCCTGCTATTGCTTACATAACGGAAAATATGCGTTGTGATGCGGGAATTATGATTTCGGCTTCGCATAACTCTTATGAAGATAACGGTATAAAGTTCTTTAATGGACGAGGAGATAAATTTTCTTCTGGAATTGAGCAAGAGATCGAAAATATATATTTTGATGATGCACTGCTCAATAAATCCCAGGTTACAGGCAAGGCAATAGGGAAAGCAAAACGCATTGATGATGTTATAGGGCGCTATATAGTACAGCTGAAAAACTCTTTCCCCGTACATATGACACTACAAGGAATACGTATAGTGCTTGATACGGCAAACGGTGCAGCTTATAAGGTTGGTCCGACGGTTTTAGAAGAGCTGGGTGCTGAGGTGATTGTGCTGCATGACAAACCAAACGGTTTTAATATTAATGAAGACTGCGGGGCCTTGCATACAAAAGATTTATGTAATTGTGTTGTAAAGTATAGAGCTGATTTGGGCATAGGACTTGACGGTGATGCCGACAGACTTGTTGTTGTGGATGAAAAAGGTGAAGTTGTAGACGGCGACCAGCTTTTGGGTGCACTTGGCGTGCATCTGCACGAACAGAACAAACTTAAAGGCGAGGGTATTGTTGCAACTGTTATGAGCAATCAGGGGCTTGAAGACTATATGCAAGAGCATGAATTGAAACTCTATCGTTCAGATGTCGGTGATAAACATGTTTTGGAGATTATGAAAAAGCAGGATATTAACTTTGGCGGCGAGCAGAGCGGGCATATTATTATAAATGATTATGCAAAAACGGGTGACGGGCTTGTGGCTGCACTTCAAGTGCTTGCGCTGCTTATTGATAAGAAAAAAGCGGCATCAGAGCTTTTACGTCCATTCCCTTTGTATCCGCAGAAGCTGGTGAACTTACATGTAAAGACAAAAAAGCCTTTGAGTGAAATCGCTTCACTGGATGAAAAGCTTCATGCTTTAGAGGATGAGGGCATACGTCATTTGATTCGCTACTCAGGTACAGAGAACAAATTGAGAGTTCTTTTAGAGTGTAAAGAGCGAGAGATTATGAATGAAAAAATGGATGAAATAGTAGACTTTTTTACGACAGCTTTAAATGAATAATAATAAAATGTTGCGCTTGTCTGCCATTTTACTTTTTAGTTTGGCAGGCGTGTTTATAATCGATCAAAATATTAAGGCTTTATTTGTTGAAGGTTTCCGTTATTATACGGATTGTATTGATTTGATACTTGTCTACAACAAAGGTGTAGCCTTTTCAATGTTTGCTTTTTTAGACGAGTATTTAAAATATATTCAACTTCTGCTTGTGAGTGGTGTTTTTGCCTATATATTGTATCTCAAAAAAATATGTTATGCCCTGCCCGGTGGGATACTTCTTGGGGGTGCTTTTTCAAATATTTATGACAGATTTATTCATGACGGTGTTGTAGATATGGTTTATTGGCACTGCGGATTTGACTTTGCTGTTTTTAATTTTGCCGATGTGATGATAGATTTTGCTGTTTTATGGATACTTATTTTAAATTTCAAACCAAATTTATGCAAAAATTAATCGCAAAAAAAGCACATTTTTGGTATGATTATATAAAATAATAGTATGAATATTATACTAATAATACAAATAAAAGGAAATTGATGGAAATCAAATCAAACAAAATTAATGGTGCAAATGCTCAAATTGAAGCTACAATCTCTATAGATGAGGTAAATGCAAATATAGAAAAAATTGCGAAACAACTTTCTAAAACTGCTAATGTTCAAGGTTTCCGTAAAGGAAAAGTTCCTGTTGCTATCATCAAAAAGCAATATGGTGAAAAACTTGTTGAAGATGCTGAAGCTGAAGCACTTCGTGAGGTTCTTGCAAAAGGTTTAGAAGAATTGAGTATTGACAATGCATCTTTGATTGGTGAGCCGACTATTTCTAAATTTGACAAGAGTGATGATAAAATCGAAGTGGCTATTAAAGTTGCTATGCGTCCTCAAATTGATTTGGCTGATGTTAAATCTTTAGTTCCTGATTTTAAAAAGCCTGAAGTAACGGACAAAGAAGTTGAAGAAAGAATTAAAGAGATAGCTGAAAATCAGGCACCTTTAGTTGACATCAAACGCAACCGCAAAATGAAAGAGGGTGATACTGCTGTTATTGATTTTGAAGGTTTTATAGGTGGAGAAGCTTTTGAAGGCGGTGCTGCTGAGAATTTTGAACTTAAACTTGGTTCAGGTCAATTTATTCCGGGATTTGAAGATCAGCTCATCGGTGTAAAAAGAGACGAAGAAGTGACTATTAATGTAACTTTCCCAGAGAATTATGGTTCAGATACATTGGCCGGAAAAGATGCAGAGTTTAAAGTAAAAGTCAACGGCGTTAAAGTGAAAGACGATGTTGTTATAGACGATGAACTTGCAAAAAAACTGCTTCCTGGTGAAGAAGATGCAACACTTGATAAGCTAAAAGAAGAAGTTAAAAAAGCGCTTGAGCAGGAAAAACTTACAAAGCTTTACAATGAAGAGTTAAAGCCGAAACTTTTAGAGATATTAGTTGAAAAAATTGATTTTGATTTACCGGAATTTGTTGTAGATCAAGAGATTGATATGGCGGTCAATAAAAAAGCATCTCAAATGAGTGAAGATGAAATTAAAGAACTTCGTGAAAATCCTGAAAAATTAGAAGAGCTTCGTGAAAGTTTCCGTGATGATGCAATGAAAAGTGTAAAAGCTACATTTATCATAGATGCATTAGCACAAGAACTTGGTGTAAAAGTTGAAGAACAAGAAGTTATGCAGACTATCTACTTTGAAGCAATGCAAACAGGTCAAGATCCTCAAAAAGCATATGAGCATTATAAAGATGCCGGATACCTTCCTGCTATCCAAATGTCAATGGTAGAAGACAAAGTTTTAACAACACTTTTAAATGAAAAAGTAGAAGCGTAAGCCATGAGTTACATTCCTTATGTAGTTGAAAAAACAGGACGCGGTGAGCGTTCTTACGATATCTATTCTCGTCTTTTAAAAGACAGAATCGTTATGCTCAGCGGAGAAGTAAATGACGCTGTTGCTTCAACTATTGTTGCGCAGTTTTTATTCCTTGAAGCAGAAGACCCTGAAAAAGATATCTATTTTTATATCAACTCTCCAGGTGGAGTTGTAACTGCAGGACTGGCTATTTTTGATACGATGAACTATATTCGTCCACATGTGGCTACTATTTGTATAGGACAAGCCGCATCAATGGGAGCTTTTTTACTCTCTTGTGGTGAAAAAGGAAAGCGCTATGCTCTTCCTCATGCAAGAATTATGATTCACCAACCTTTGGGTGGTGCTCAGGGTCAGGCAACGGATATTGCAATTCAGGCAGAAGAAATTCTCCGTATGAAAAAAGAACTCAATGGAATATTGGCTAAAAATACCGGACAAAACATTAAAACAATCGAAGCAGATACAGACCGTGATAACTTTATGAGTGCCGCAGAGGCAAAAGATTATGGTATGATTGATGAAGTTTTAGTAAAAAACGACAAAGAGTAAGGAGTTAGTATGGCAGGTGTTATGAAAACGAGAGCAAAAAAAAGTCTTGAGGGATCTAATGGAAAATCACCGGCTATAAAAAGTTTGGATATTGACAGTTCTTCTAGCGATATTGAAATTTATGCAAAAGAGGTTTTAAATGCACTCATTGCAGATAATTTACCGCCTACTCCAAACAACTTTTCACTCTATTTTGACAGATTACTAGAAGATAAGAGTGAAAATCTTCGTAAACAGATCCATTCAATTTTAGAACTTGAAGAGAATAATGATGATGAAAGCACTATTCTTTTAGAACAAAACCTTAAACAGGGTTTCACTTCAATAAAAAGTATACTCACCGTTACTGCTAACCTTTATAAAAACATGTCTTTGATGACAAAAATTTTAGAAAAAAGAAAAAAAGAGCTTGAGAGTACACCAGAAGTCAAAGCAACATTGAATGTTATTGATATTTTAGAAGGGGATGTTTCCAAGCTTAATTCAATTCTGAAAACACAAAGTTCTCAAATGAAAACTATCTATGACGACACTGCCAAGATTGTTAAAAGTGTTGAGAATGAGACTATATTTGACAATAAATTCGGTGTTTACAATAAACGCTATCTGCTCACCAAAATTGAGCAGGAAATTGGGCTTATTAAAGAGTTTAATCATAAGAGTTCGCTTATTATGATAGAACTTTCCCGTGAGCTTAAAAAAAGTGTAAATAATGATAAAGCGATTTTGCTGATGACAAGAACAATCGCCAGACTTCTTTTAAAAACGTCAAGACGAAGCGATATAGTTGCTCATTATGGAAACGGTGTTTTTGCAATGCTGCTAAAGCATACAGATATAGAGAGTGCTAAAAAAGCAAGTGAAAGATTATGTGATTTGGTCTCAAACTCTAACTTCTTTTTGGCAGACAGAGAGATTCAGTTGAAAATTTCTATCGGTGTGACAAATATAGATTCTGAACATTCCGTTGAAGAGATAGTGGTAAGCGCAATGGACGGCATACAAAAAGCTTATGAGCAAAAAAGTATGAATTATGCCGTTTCATTAAGATCATAAGAACAGGAAATATTTTTAGAATATGAAGTTAAATATAGTTGAATACCCGGATAAAACATTAAGAAAAAAATCTTGTGAAGTCAAAGAATTTGATGCCTCTTTACATAAACTTTTAGATGCGATGAATCCATTAATGATAAATACAAACGGTATAGGACTCGCCGCAATTCAGGTTGCGTATCCAATTCGGGCACTTATTTTAAATGTCCCGGATGAAGACGGTGAGCAGCCTCCTGAAAACTTGCTTGAAATAATCAATCCGGTAATGACACATAAAAGCGGTGAGACAACTTACCAAGAGGGATGTTTGAGTGTTCCTCAATTTTATGAAGATATCAAACGTTATGATAATGTTGTTATAAACTATCAAGACAGATATGGCAATACGAAAACACTAGATGCAGATGGGCTTTTAGCTATAGCAATCCAGCATGAAATGGATCATTTAGAGGGGATACTTTTTATAGATAAACTCTCCTATGCTCGTCGTAAGAAGTTTGAAAAAGAGTATAAAAGAATGCAAAAAGAGAAGAAGCACGCTAAATAATATGACAAATTGTCATTTTATTCCTTACATCTAAAGTAATTAGCTACTATTGAACCAACTAAAAGAAGGTTGGTTCTATGAAAAAAGTTCGTTGTGCGACATATGAAGGAGTTGATGCCAAAGTTGTTGACGTAGAATCAACATTGACAAAAGGCTTACCATCATTTTCTATAGTAGGAATGGCCTCTACTGCTATTACAGAATCAAAAGAACGGGTAAAATCTGCACTTTTGAGCAATGAATTTTCATTTCCTCCTAAACGAATCACATTTCTACTCGCTCCATCTGAACTTGCAAAATCAGGTTCGCAGTTTGATTTAAGTATGGCAGTGCTTATACTTTTAAATGAGAGCGATGTTGATTTGAGCCGCTGGTTTGTATTTGGAGAATTAGGGCTTGACGGCAGTGTAAAAGAAAATATACAGCTCTACCCTTTGATACTTTCTCTTGCTAATCAAGGTCTGATATCTCAAGCAATAGTGCCTTTTGAATCACTTCAAAAGCTTTCCAAAATACCAAATGTTTCGTTTTATGGTGTAAAAAGTTTAAAAGAAGCAGTAGAAATACTCAAAAATCAAGAAACTGCATTGCCGAATATCAAACAAAGCGAGATTAATTACCCCCATTATGAAATTGATGCACAAAAATATTATTATGTTAAAGAGTATTCAGAAGACTTTATAGATGTAAAAGGGCAGGATGTTGCAAAAAGAGCAGCTTTAATAGCAGCGGCAGGATTTCATAATATAATTTTAGAAGGAAGTCCGGGATGCGGTAAAAGTATGATTGCAAACAGACTGCGTTATATTCTTCCTCCGATGACTGCGAGTGAAATTTTGGATGTGGCCAAGCTTGAAGTTTTAGAAGGGTATGAACCGGAATTTAAACCCCATAGAGCACTTAAAAACCCACATCACAGTTCGACTCCGGCAAGTATTTTCGGAGGTGGAAGCCACAAGGCTAAAATTGGTGAAGTAGGGCTTGCAAACAATGGAATATTGTTTTTTGATGAACTGCCGCATTTTTCAAAAGCTGTTCTCGAATCACTCAGAGAACCAATGCAGGATGCAAAAATAAGAATTTCCAGAGTAAATTCCAAAGTGGAATATCCAGCTAAGTTTTTGTTTGTAGGCGCTATGAATCCTTGTCCTTGCGGAAATTTACTAGATTTACATAAAGAGTGCAGATGCAGTGACTTAGAAATTCAAAAATACAAAAATCGCCTCTCAGAACCATTTTTAGACAGAATAGATTTAAATGTAGTAATGCAAAATGTAAATGCCAATGATTGTGCGAGTTTCTCATCCAAAGAGATGCATAAGATGGTAGTTGAAGCACATATTTTTTGCAAAAAACGCGGACAAAGAGAATTTAATGCGCACTTGCAGGACAAAGATTTAGATACTTTTTGTAGGATGGATAATGAATCTTATGAAACACTGCAGACGGCAATAGGCAGATTTTCACTTTCATTCAGAAGTATAAAGAAGATACAAAAAGTTGCTCGTACAATCGCAGATTTACATAAGTCGGAGCTTATTCAAAAAGAACACTTGCTTGAGGCACTCTCTTATAGAAGAAGATAAGTTAAGATATTTATATATCTTTTATTTTCATTCAGTTACAATAGTTACAATTAAGTGTCATTTATTATGGTCTGGCACTTACTTATATGTAAAAGAAATAAATTTTATTGAGGAGGAGGCAAGATGTATGACAGAAGAAGAAAATCAAAAATTTTACCAATACTATTTTTATTTTTACAAATTATTGCATTCTTAGTTGTAAGCTATCTTCTTTATCTTTTACTAATTGAAATGGGAGTATCTACGACTTTAGTGTTTGTAGATATTTTTTAAAAGGATAAGTAATCAAATTAATCTTATTGTCATGTATGAGCTTGTCTCTTTTTGGATTGAACGAAAACAATAATACTGCAAAGCGAGAAGCAGTAAAAGCGCCTGTACATCAGATGTCAGTTAAAGAGAGAAAAAAAAGATTTATAAAATTACTGGTGCCGACCGTGCGCAAGGTGCATGATGAACTGATGCAGAGGTATGAAAGAATTGCAAAATATATTCAAAATAAAACAAATACTCAAGAGATTGAATTATTGAAAAAAAAGTATAAGGCTAAAAGCGATGAAGATCTATTGGCACGATTAAAACCACATCCTGTCAGTATCACATTAGCTCAAGCAGCGATGGAAAGCTCATGGGCAACCTCAAGGTTTTTTAGGGAGGCAAATAATGTTTTTGGGATCTGGAGTTCAAATACAAATGAACCACGCATTGCTGCAGGTGAAAAAAGAGGTGGTAAACAAACTGTATGGTTAAGAAAATTTGATACGATTGAAGACTCAATACGTGCCTATTGTGAAATGATGGCTAAAGGAAAGGCATACAGTAAGTTCCGTCAACTACGTTTACTTTGCAATGACCCTTATAAAATAACTTCAGGTTTGGATAAGTACTCTGAAATGGGACCAGACTATATAAAAGTTCTTAATCAGATGATTAAATATAATAATTTTACTAAATATGATCATTAAAGAATCATTTTTAAATTTTGCTGTATAATAATTTAATATAACAAAAGGAGTTTATTATGCAACATACATTAGCGGCTTTACCTTATGACATGGATTCATTAGAACCTTTTTTAACCCAACAAACACTTTTTTATCATCATGAAAAACATCATGCAGGTTATATAAACAAACTTAATGCACTGATTACAGGTACTGAGTATGAAGAAATGAGTTTGGAATATATCATCACCCAGTCAGACGGTGCCATATTTAATAATGCTGCACAAACCTTTAATCATAACTTTTATTGGAACTGTCTCTCTCCTGTTGCAACCACGCCCTCAGATGCACTGCTTAGAAAAATTACAGAAGTTTTCGGCAGTATGGAAAAATTCAAAGAGGCATTTTTAAATGCCGCACTGACGAATTTCGGTTCAGGGTGGACATGGCTTGTACTTGATCAGCATGAACATTTAAAAATACTCAACACTTCCAATGCCCAAACACCAATAGCACACAATGAAATACCACTGCTTACATGTGATGTCTGGGAACATGCTTATTATCTTGATTATAAAAATGAAAGAGCAAAATATCTTGATGGTTTTTGGGAGCACATTAACTGGGAGAATGCTTCAAAAGTATTTGCAGATAAAGAGCATCTTAATACTATCGGCTTATATGCAATAGTGAACAACGATCCGGATGATTCAATGTCAGATTATTTGGATGAGCTGCAAAGAGCAGAAGAAATTAGTTCTTAACTTGCGAAAGTATTTTTTTGGCTACACATTATAATATGTAGCCTCAGGATGATAAACGACAAGAGCTGAAGTCGACTGCTCGGGATGAATCTGAAATGTTTCACTCAGTTCAATACCAAACTCTTCAGGTTTTAAAAGATCAAACAGCGGGCGGTTGAGTTCCAAATCAGGGCAAGCGGCATACCCAAATGAGTAACGGCTTCCCTGATACCTGTTCATACGTACATCACCAAGCGTGTTGCCTTCATCTTTTGCAATGTTTAAATCGAGTCTAATCTGCTTGTGTGCAATTTCTGCAAGAGCTTCAGCGAGTTCAACCCCGAGTCCATGAAATTGGTAATACTCTGTATAATCGCCTCTCTCATATATTTCACGTTCAGCATCGCTTATTTTATTTCCGGCACTTACACAGGTAAGTGCAACTACATCATGCCTGTCATTATGAAAGAAATCGCTCAGTGCACGGTGCGGCTTCTTCCTCTGGCGAGGGAAGGTAAAGACCTCTTCAGCACGTCCTATTATATGTTCAAGCGGCTCACGGTTAACATCTTCTTCTGTAAACCAGCCCTCATTTTCAGGGAAAACAAGCAAAGATGTGTTGTCACTTCTACACGGCCAGTAGCCGTAAAGAATTGTCGGCTCAAAAAGTTTTTCTTCAATAAAACGTTTTTTGAGTTTTTCATAGGCAGGCCAGACGACTTCATCGAGTTGTTTTTGGTAAGCCTCTTTGCTCATGCCTTTTGAAGAGTATCCCCATCGAGATTTGAAAAGCAGTTTATGATTTATCCACTTAAAGGCCATTTCAATTTGCTGTTGTGTCAGTTTAATTTCACGTCTTCCCCAAAATGGAGGTGTTGGTACAGGTACATCACGTGAAGGCATTTTTATTTCAGACAAAGGAGGAATAGTATACTCTTTGACTTCTTTGCGTTGTATTTCAGGTGCATCAGGATGCAGGTTTGTGTCAAAGTTACCGGCTTCTATACGGCTCATAGCGGTTACTCCGTCAAAAGCATCTTTACAGTAAAAAATAGGACCATCATACGCAGGACGACAAAAATCATCTATAAAAGCTTTAGTCAGGGCAGCTCCACCTAAAAGAACGGGAATTTTAATTCCTTTTTCCTGCAGGATATTTAAGTTTTCAAGCATAACCTGTGTTGATTTGACTAAAAGACCGCTCATTCCAAGTGCCTGCGCATTGGACTTTTCAAGTGTCTCCAAGAAGCTGTCAAGTTCTACTTTTATCCCAAGATTGATAACTTTATATCCGTTGTTAGAAAGAATAATATCGACAAGGTTTTTCCCGACATCATGTACATCTCCTTTAACGGTTCCCAGCACAAGTGTCGTGTCTGTCTCTTTTTCAACTTTTGGCAGATAGGGGTTGAGATGGTCTACCGCTTTTTTCATAGTTTCGGCAGACTGCAAAACAAAAGGGAGCTGCATTTGTCCTGAACCGAAAAGCTCACCGACAACTTTCATAGCATCAATTAAAATTTCATTAACTATTTTCTGGGGAGCTATTTTATGACGCGCTTCTTCCACAAGAGGAATCATTCTGTCTTTGTCTCCATCCATCAAAAGTTTTGCAATTTTCTCTTCATTGCTCATTTTGAGGTATTCTTCATCTACGGCATTATTGTCCACAGCTTCTTTGGATGAAAAGTGCTCAATAAAGGTAAAAAGTGCTTCCCCGTTTGGTTTGCGGTTAAAAATCAAATCATCACAAATTTTCTGATCTTTTTTAGGAATCTTATTTAATGGAATGATGTGCTTTACATTAATGATAACTGAAGTAAGTCCCGCCTCAACACAATGATGTAAAAACATAGAATTAAGATAAGGTCTTGCATCTTTATCAAGTCCAAACGAGATGTTAGAGAGTCCTAAAATAGCGCCTACTTCAGGGTGCTTTTGACGAAGCTGGCGAATTGCCTCAATGGTATTGATACCTGCATTAAAATATTCTTCATCTCCAGAACCGAGTGTAAAGGTTAAAACATCAAAAACTAAATCTTCTTTTTTGATACCATGGCGGTTGGTCGCAAGATCGATAATACGTTCTGCTACTTTGATTTTGTCTTCAACGGTTTTTGCCATACCTTTTTCATCAATGGTCAGACAAACAAGACTTGCACCGTATTTTTTGGCTAATTGACAAACAGCATCAAATTTCGGCTCGCCGTCTTCAAGATTTACAGAGTTTAAAATCGGTTTGCCTCCGATATGTTTAAGTGCAGTTTCAAGCCCTTTTGTCTGGGTAGAATCAGGCATAAGCGGCAGGGCAATTTTTTGGGCATACATTGCCATTACTTCTGTCATGTCTTTTGTTTCATCACGCCCCGCAAAACCGACATTTACATCAAGTACATGTGCTCCTGCACGAACTTGCTGCTGAGCAACAGAGAGCGTGCCTTCATAATTTTCTGCAAGGAGAAGTTCTCTAAACGCTTTTGAACCGGTTGCATTTGAACGCTCACCGACAAGCAGAGGTGCAGGTTGCTGCATAAGCGGTACCGTATTAAAAAGTGAAGCAATAGAGTTTTGTTGTGAGCCCGAAGGTATTTTTGGTGCAATAGCTGTGACTTTGTCAACAAGCGCTCGAATATGCTGCGGGGTTGTTCCGCAGCAGCCGCCTAAAAAGCTCACACCGTCATATGCTAAAAATTTTTCTTGCTGTACGACAAACTCATCAGGTCCCATCGGATAGTAAGTATAGCCTCCACGGTTTTGCGGTAGACCCGCGTTTGCATGAACGCTAATCGGCTTGCCCCAAAGTTCACTTAGGGTTTTTACGTGTTTGAGTACCTGTTCGGGTCCTGTTCCGCAGTTAAATCCAAGGGAGAGGATGTCAAAGGGTTCCATAATGGTTGCAATTGTTTCAGCATCCGTTCCGATAAGCATTGTTCCGCTGAGTTCAATTGTAACGGAAACCATGATAGGAATCTCTACCTCTTTTTGTCTGCAGGCTTCCTGTATGGCATGCAGAGCAGCCTTTATTTGAAGCGGATCCTGGGCAGTTTCAATGAGAAAAACATCAACACCACCGTCAATAAGAGCAAGACAAAATTCAGTATATCCTGCATACATCTCATCATAAGTGATATGTCCAAGTGATGGAAGTTTGGTTCCCGGTCCTATGGAACCAAGACAAAAACGGGGATGCTCAGGTGTTGAAAAAGCTTCACACTGTTTTTTTACAAGCTCAGCTCCGGCACGTGTCAGCTCATAGGCACGGTCGGCAATGTTGTATTCATCTAAAACCCAAGAGAATGAACCAAAGGTGTTTGTGGTGATGAAATCGGCTCCGGCATTAAGGTAGGCATGAAATATTTCATTCATTATCTCAGGAGCTGTCACATTGAGCAATTCGTTACAACCTTCATTCCCTTCCCATGCTTCTTTTGGAATTTTATCATCACGTTGTTGTAACTGCGTACCCATGGCACCATCTATAATCAGTGGACGTTTTTTAATAGTTTCTAAGATGTATTGTTTTGTTGTCATAAGATTAAATCTTTTTTATTTAAATGTTTTATTATTTTAGCATTATTGGATATAAAATTTGCTGTATTGGAGGTGTCAATTTCACTTTTTAAGTTAAATATTTAATAAATTGACGAAATAATAGTAATATATATTGACTTTAATCGTCAAATAAGTGTATAATGACGATTAAAATCAATAATAAGAGAGGTTTAACCGTTAAATGACAGTCGTCTATATACGCCCAGATAAGAATTTTTTATCTGCTCATGAACAATTACAGTATATAAATTCTTATGCAGTAGCAAAAAATCTTGTTATAGATGATGAATTTGTAGATTATACATCACAAAATAAGCGTTTAGACGAGCGTACGAATGTGACGTCTTATTTTCAATCAAAAGAAGAAGCAACGCTATTAATATATGATGTTTGGGTTTTAACAACAAACATGGAAGATTTGATTCAGATGATGAGTTGTTTGTTGAAAAATAAATATACAGTACATATTATAAAACACTCTGTTATAATTTCACAAGAGAGTAGTGCAATGTTGATTTTAGGGCTTATGGATCAGTTGCGTCAAAAATTAAAAAATGATGCAAAACGGATGATAGGCAGGCCAAAAGGCAGTAGGTCAAATTCTAAATTTGATGTTTATTTAAATGAAATAATAGAGTATATTAGAGAGAAAAAAAGTGTGAGTGAAATGGCACGTCTTTTAAATGTAAGCAGAAGTTCTCTCAAAGATTATATTGAATCCAGAGAATTAAAACAGGTGGCTTTTGGTTCATTGATTACACATACACAAAAAGATGCAGAAGAACAGGTTATCAACACAATAATCTGTCCAAATTAATTTATAGGAGAAAAATAGATGAGCAAAGAAAAAAAAGGTATAGAAATACCTACACCGTGGAGAATAAAAAGATATTATGTGTATGCACTAGCGACAATTGTTGCTTTAGGGCTTCCATGGATACATATTAATGGGCATCAGTTTTTTATGCTTAGTTTTGATAAGATGAAACTAGATCTTGCTTTTGTACAGTTTGATATGCAAGAGTTGTATTTGATGCCGTTTTTGTTGATGCTGCTTTTTATAACTATTTTTGGTATGACTGTTATGGGTGGTCGTGTATTTTGTGGATGGGTTTGTCCGCAGACTGTGTTTCGCGTCATTTATCGTGACTTGATTGAAACAAAACTTTTGCATTTACGTAAACGTATCGGGAACAAACAGCAAGAACCGGACATGTCTAAACCTGAGAATAAGGTGAAAAAATTTATTGCTATTTTAATTTGGACAGTATTAGCGCTTATTGCGGGAGCTGACTTTATGTGGTATTTCATTCCGCCAGATACTTTCTTCCAATATTTAAGTAATCCTGGCGAGCATATGACAATGATAGGCTTTGTTCTTGGTATTGCAGCTTTCCTGATTTATGATATTGTGTTTTTAAAGGAGAACTTCTGTATTTATGTTTGTCCTTACTCTCGTGTCCAATCGGTACTCTATGATGAACATACTGTTATGGCTCTTTATGATGAACATCGTGGTGGAAAAATCTATACAGATGATGAACATGGCGGACATAAAAAACTTGTTACAAAACAAAAAGAGTTACAGGCGATAGACCCAAATGCGGAATGTACGACTTGTGAGAAATGTGTAACAGTTTGCCCAACACATATTGATATTAGACAAGGCCTTCAGCTTGAGTGTATTAACTGTTTGGAATGTGTTGATGCCTGTACAACTGTTATGGGTAAACTTGGGAAACCTTCTCTTGTTACATGGTCCAGTGATTATGAAATAGTTGAGAGAAAAGGAAAAACAAAATATTTCCGTCCAAAAATCATAGCTTATATGATTTTACTTGTAGGTCTCATGTTCGCACTTGGATATATGAGTACAACAAAAGAGCATATGCTTTTAAATATTAATAAAGAGACGAGACTCTACTCTGTAAAACATCCTTCAGAAAATAAATTTGTAGTTGAGAACTCTTATGTTTTCTTATTACAAAATACTGAGAGTAAACCGATGAAATTTTTCTTTGAAGTTATTCCTCCAAAAGGTATGGAAGGTAAAATTCAAATTGTAAAACCGTCAAAACCATTTAGAGTCGTACCTAATGTGAAGAAGAAAAAAATTGTAACATTGAGAACGACAGAAATGTTGGCTGATGACAAAAGAAAAGATACGATTATTCCTATTAATATTCATGCTTATGCATTGGATAAAGACGGGAAACCAAGTAAAATAATCTCTGTGTTAAGACATACAATTTTTGTCTTCCCTAAAGAAAGTATTCTACTTAACGCCAAATAGGTTCAATAAAAAATCACACAATAAGAGTGTGGTTTTTTATCATATTCCTCACAAATAAACAAATAATTTTCCCCTCAGCATAAAAATTTGCTATAATTCGCCTCTATTTACAAATTTAAAATCAAAGGTAATAATTTATGGCATTTTCTAAAGAAAATAGACAAGGTACTATTTACGGTATCATCTTTGTTGCGATTTTTGCAGCTGCTGCAACTTCAATAGCACAAATATCATTCGTCAAATCACTTGGCATCTCTCCTCTTGTAATTGGTATAGTATTGGGTATTTTTTATGCAAATACACTGCATAATCATATCCCCAGTGCATGGGGTACAGGTATCACATTTTCCGGTAAAAAGATACTTCGTTTTGCAATTGTTTTTTACGGATTCCGTATAACATTTCAGCAGATTATGGATGTTGGACTCAGTGGTTTTACCGTCTCACTAATTATGCTCTCAACAACTTTTTTACTCGGTACATATCTGGGAGTAAAAGCGTTTAAAATGGACAGGGATACATCAATGCTTACTGCAGCAGGTGCTTCTGTTTGTGGCGCGGCGGCAGTTTTGGCGACAGAACCTGTTTTAAAAGCTGAAGGTTATAAGACTGCGGTAGCGGTTTCAATGGTTGTTCTTTTTGGTACTATTTCAATGTTTTTGTATCCTGTTCTTTATGCATCAATCATTGAGCCTGCAACTGGGTTTTTACATATGACGCCAGAGCAGTTTGGTATTTATACAGGTGGTACAATCCATGAGGTTGCACAGGTTGTAGCTGTTCCTGCTTCAGTTCCTGGTGCTCCTGAAGTAATGGCAAACTCTGCTGTGATTGTTAAAATGACACGTGTTATTATGATTGCACCAATGCTGATTATTTTAGGTATTTATCTTTCTATGCAGGCTAAAAAAACTGGAAAAGCAGGCGATAAATTACAACTTGTGATTCCTTGGTTCGCTGTATATTTCATAGGAATGGCTGGATTTAACTCTCTTGATCTGGTACCCCATGCAATTGTAGGAACAATCAACCAAATTGATACTTTCCTTTTAACAATGGCAATGACAGCACTTGGAATGGGAACAATATTTTCTAAGTTTAAAGGGCTTGGTCTTGCACCGCTTTATACTGCCGGTGTGATGTTTGCTTGGTTAGTTGTGGGTGGTTTTGTTGTGACTAAATTTGTAACTGGTGCTCTGTAGCAGCCTTTACAGATTTGCCAATTAAACTTCTTAATAAAACTATTTAAAAAGATATTATATAATATTTATACTAGTTTGTAAGGAGTTTAATTTTGTCACATCTTCCAAATACATTAAACTCTTTTTGGCTTTGGAAAGAAGTTTATGCAAAACTTGGGATTTCAAATCCTGCCTATAAATATTGGAAAAATACTCCAACTCTAAAACTTAATAATAAATATGTTTTTATTCAAAAACAGACACTTCCAGAAAAACATGAGTATGTTGAAGAAATTTTAACAGATCTTTCAGGCTATTTGCCGATAAAATATGCGTCAGACCGGTTACATGTAAATGAACATCTGTTCGTCAGTGAAAAAATGAAACTGCATACAGAGTTTGAATATAAGTTTGTCGAAGATGTCAAGTTTGTCAATATAAAAAAGTTTTTTCGAGAATATGGTATTAAAGTAAATAAAAATTCTATTGTGCAGTTGGGCAGGATGAAAGATTTGGAAATATCTGCAGATGCAACTTTTTATAATTTGAAAAATGATTACGGATTGGTGGTATACAACTAATGAATACATTTTTTATAGAGTTTCGAGACCCTCTATTCTCAATTATAATCTTTTTTACGATTATATTTATTATTACTTTTTTTTCTTATTGGTGGGGAAGATATAAGAGAAAAGAAGACTCTAAGCATATAAGTAAATTTTTGCAACAATTTCGTACATTACCCTCTCATGATGAACTGAAAGTTTTGATATCTAGCGGAGGATTGTCAGAAAAATCGTGGCTGTTGCTGGCTAATTCATATTATAAAAATGGTGATTATGAAAAAAGTATAGAAATATACAATGAAATTCTCAACGTCGGCAATAAAAAAAATGCCAGAGAAACTATGTTTTTACTTGGGAAAACATACTTTAAAGCAGGGTTTTTAGAGCGTTCCAAACATGTTTTTTTAGAAATTTTGAAAAAAAATCCTCGTACACCAGAGGCATTACATTATCTGCTTCTTGTTTATGAATATATAAAAGATTATAAGTCTGCGCTTGATGTACTTGAACCATTGGACGAACTTAACGAAGAAATTATGCTTGAAAGTGCTTATCTGCATGCTTTGAATTGTCTTGAATCGCAAAGTTTAACAAAAGAGGAAAAAGCACAAAAACTTTTGGAAATTTATAAAAACTCCAATCACCTTGTATATTTAGTGTTTGATTATCTCTTTAAAGTGGATACTAAACTTGCATGGGAAAATATTGATAGTTCAAAAAGTGATCTTTTGACGGAACTCTTCTGGAGATGTGATTCAAAAGATTTGAATTTAGATATAATTACAAATAATGGCTATTTGCGAGAACTTTATACCGCAAGAGGTGATGTCAAACTTGTGAATGACAGTAGAATATTTGAGCTTGATGTACTTATAAAGCTTGAAGGCAAGTCAAATGCAACGCTTAGTTTTGAATATGTGTGTGACAACTGCAAAGGGACATATCCGTTTGCTTTTAATCGCTGCAGTTCATGTCATGCAATAGACTCAGCTAGAGTAGAATATAGTTTAAGTAAGGACTATGGTAAGGAATTTAGTGAAGAAAATAACTCTTTTCAGTGACGGCAGCGCTTTGGGAAATCCCGGTCCTGGCGGATATGGTGTAATATTACGTTATGGTGACAGTGAAAAAGAACTTTCAGGTTCAGAGTTGCATACAACGAATAACAGGATGGAACTCAAAGGTGCTATAGAAGGGCTTCGCGCTTTAAAAGAACCTTGTGAAGTCGATATAATTTCTGACTCTTCTTATGTTGTTAAAGGGATTAATGAGTGGCTGAAGAACTGGATTAAAAGAGATTTTAAAAAAGTAAAAAATCCTGATTTGTGGAAAGAGTACATAGAAGTGGCAAAACCACATAAAATTCATGCTATCTGGGTTAGAGGGCATGATGGACATGAAGAAAATGAAAGATGTGATATTTTAGCCAAAGAGGCAGCTCAAAAAGCTAAAGTAGCATTAACAGAGGGAGGATGAGGTACTTATGCATAAAAATATAAAGACGCTAGAAGAAAAATTGGGATATGAGTTTAAAGATAAAAAGCTCATTATCGAAGCGCTGACACATAAAAGTTATAAACAGCCCTACGATAATGAGCGATTGGAATTCTTGGGAGATGCCGTACTGGATCTTGTTGTAGGGGAATATCTTTTTAGAAAATTTCGTACATCGGATGAAGGAAAGCTTTCAAAAATCAGAGCGTCACTGGTAAATGAAACAGGCTTCGATAAATTGGCACGTGCTTTGCATTTGGGTGATTATATATTGCTTTCCAATGCTGAAGACAATAATGGCGGACGTGAAAAATCCTCACTCTTATCAAATGCTTTTGAAGCAATAATGGGTGCGGTATATTTAGAAGCAGGTTTAGGAGAAGTACAAAGAATAGCTATTGATTTGATAGAGAAAAATCATGAAGAGATTTCCCTTGATTCTTTGTTCCGTGACTTTAAAACAACGCTTCAGGAACTCACACAGGCACGTTTTGGAATTACACCGGAATATAAAGTTTTAGCTTCGAGAGGCCCTGATCATCAAAAAGAATTTGAAGTGGGTGTATTTATTGAAGATAAAGAATATGCCAGAGCAAATGGTAAAAGTAAAAAAATAGCACAGCAAGAGGCAGCCAGAGTCGCAGTTGAGTTGCTCAATAAGGAAAAACAATGAACAGTTTTGGCATGAAATTACGATTTTCGACATTTGGAGAATCTCATGGGAAGGCATTGGGTTGTCTTTTAGACGGTGTTCCTGCCGGATTGAGCATTGATGAGGAATATATTCAAAGTGAGCTTGACAGAAGAAAACCCGGTAAGAGTGAATTTGAAACAGCCAGAAAAGAAGCTGATAAAGTTGAAATTTTAAGCGGTGTGTTTGAGGGAAAGAGTACCGGTACACCGATTGCCATGGTTATATATAATACAAACCAAAAATCACGAGACTATACAAACATTAAAGATGTTTTTCGTCCCGGACATGCAGATTTTACATACTTTCATAAATACGGTATACGTGATTATAGAGGTGGAGGACGAAGTTCTGCACGAGAAACAGCGGCAAGAGTAGCAGCAGGAGCTATTGCAAAGTTAATGCTTCAAGAGCTTGGTGTAACGGTGTTGAGTGGTATAAGTGAAGTTGCAGGCATACACTCAGAGAATTTTGATTATGAGCATGCTAAAAACAGTATTATATATGCACTTGATAAAGATAAAGAAGAAGCACAAAAAGAAGCAATACTCAAAGCTAAAAATGAGCATGATTCTGTTGGTGGTGTTTCTCGCGTTGTAATAAAAGGTGCGCCGATAGGTTTAGGACAACCGCTCTATTATAAATTAGATGGAGTGTTAGCAGATGCTATGATGGGAATTAATGCTGTAAAAGCTGTAGAGATTGGAGACGGTGTACTGAGTTCAAAGGTGCATGGTTCTCAAAACAATGATCAAATTAGAGCAAAAGGGTTCGAATCAAATCATTCAGGTGGAATACTTGGTGGCATTAGCAATGGAGAAGATATTGTTTTGAATGTCTATTTTAAACCTACACCTTCTATATTTAAAGAGCAGCATACTGTAACGACAGAGAATGAAGAAGTTGATTTTTCACTCAAAGGCAGACATGATCCTTGTGTTGCAGTTCGTGGAACAGTGGTATGTGAGTCTATGGCAGCATTAGTTATTGCAGATATGCTGCTGTTAAATATGGGTTCTACAATGGATGGAGTTTTAAAATATTATAATTAAGGCACTCCATTTCCCTAATTATTACTTCTTTTGTATATAATGTTATTAGATTTTATTATAGGAGTTTTTTTGAATCTTAAACGTTTTTTATTAGAATATGGAGAAAAAGTTCCCGGTTTTGATGTCACAGTCATTAATGAACGAGAAGCAAGAGCAGCTGCAGGTATACTTTTTGCATTAGGCATGATGGTTATCTTTGTGGGCATCGGATACAATCATATTATCGTTGCACGTGTGTATTTGGCTTTTATGTTCATAGATTTTACGGCGCGTATGATAAGCCCTCATTATTCACCTTCTTTACTTCTGGGAAAGTTTGTTGTTCGTAATCAAAAACCGGAATATGTCGGCGGCTTACAAAAGCGATTTGCATGGACACTCGGCTGGCTTGTTTCATTGCCGATGATGTGGTGGTTTGTTCTACATTGGGAAATTACTTTTTATAAAGTTATGGTTTGTGTACTGTGTCTCAGTTTGATGTTTTTAGAAGCAGCATTTGCCATCTGTGTAGGCTGTATGATTTATAAAATGATTCTTAGAGAAGCTCCTGAGCATTGTCCCGGTGGAGCCTGCGAAATACGCCAGCGTGAACGGATTCAGACCTTTAACCTTATTCAAAGTTTTATAGGCATCATCACTATTGTTGCACTTGCAAGCGGGGTCTATCTCTTTTTAGCTAAAACAGAATCAAAAACATTTTTTGGTCAATTTTTACATGAAGCAGTATTAACAAAAGCTGCACTGAAGCAAGAAGAAGAGGAAAAATATAAAAGAGAAACAGAAAAAGAATTTGATAATGATGACTTTTAGATTCTTTGAAATGAAAAAGTAGGCTTTTGCCTACTCTGTCATCTCTTTAAGAATGTCAACAATTATTCCCTCAGCCTCTTTTAACGGCTTAATAGATTCTTGATCTGTAATATCAAGCGTGGTAATCCAGTTATCAACACCCAAAAATCCCATATGCATTAGTTTCTCATCTTTTTTCTTGTAAAGATAGAATGAGCACGGAGCCCAGGCACCGGCTTCAGGGTGAAGTTTAGATACAGGGTAGATTACATCAAATTTACAGATAGAGTATGTGTGAAAAAAATCATATGCATGGTAATCATGATCATCAAAAATTTCTTCTTGAACATTTGTGTAGTTTGGAAGTAAGAAACCTAACGGCTCCAATTCACCCTCAAATTCTGCTTCAAAATCTTCTATGAAATCTTCCATAGGAACATCACTGTCTACTTCTGCAGTCATATCAATTGCAAATGATTTCTTTGGAAATTTTACAGTATGATGTAAATCTTTAAAGTGGCCATTTGGCATTGCTTTTTTAAGTGCTGTTGTAATAAGTGCTGCATAAGCAATTAAATCCGGATTATTCTTGGGAACACCTGTAGCTCTTGACATACCGTTAATTGTCAAGGTTGATACATTCATGCTGCCGTCGTTATCTTCCCAGATAGACATTGTCAAAGGAGTCAATGCGCCAAATTTAGGATATTTTTTTATAATTTTATATGTAATGTTATTATTTACATACATTGCAAGATTATAAACTTTATAGTGAACTTTACCAAATCTTGTTTTGAACGGCTTGTTCATGTCATTATTTCCAGGAACACTTAGTCCTGTCGCATCAAACGCAGCCTCTATTGTTTTTGTAGTGACTTTACCGTCTTTGTTAGAAGTTGTAAATACCTGAATATCTTGAGGTTTTTTAGGCTTAGCAGGTGCTGAATATGCACCGTTACAGCCAACTATTGACAGAGCTACCAGCGCAGCCATTACTAATGTGTATATTTTTTTCACATCGTCTCCTTGAATTTAGAACTTATATTGTGTAACTTTATCATTATTTTTATATAAATAATATTAATAATTTCATATACTTACTGCATCTCCAACTTTAATAATTGAAGGACCACTTATAATTTTTGCAAATATACCTCTGTCATTTTTTAGCAGTTTTGGCAGTTTAGCGTTGATTGCAGAAAGACCCTTGCAGAGTGTGCAGTTTTGAGTTATTTCTAAAGTAGTATCTCCTATAATTAGTCTATCTCCGGTGTTTAAGTGATAAGGATTAATGTCTATTAAAATATTTTCACCCAATGCACCATCTGGTAAATTTATATTTTTATCAGATGCCATATTATAGCTTTGCAAAGAGGTAATTAAAATAGCTCTTTGATCATTTTTATTATAAAATTTGTCATTTAGAATTCCATTTTCATCGGCATTTATATGAGGGGTATTCATTCTTGTTTTATCTTTATCACTTTTTGTGGTGAATAATTTTAGAACTTTACCTTGCACGTTTTTTTTCATCTATTTTTGCTCATTATTTGTATTTGTTGTAGTTGTTATGCTGTTATAAAAAATTGAGAGTGTAGGGGCCAATGCGTTGATTGACCCCTAAAAAAGAGGGTAAAATTATTTGATTTTACCTTTACCTTTATAAGTTTTACCTTTAAGGTCAGTTGCTACCATTTCAACTTTATCACCTTTTTGACCAATTCCTTTAAATTGAAATTTGAAAATAGGATTTTTAGATAAGAATTGTGAAGTTGACATATCAAGTACAGTTTCACCATTTAGTGTAGCACTTAAATGAGTAATGAAGTTTGCATTATCTCTGCTACCAGTTTTTTTCTCTGCCATATTGTAAGTCATCATTTCATGTTTAACCATTGCTTTAACTTTAACAACACCGCCTTTTAATTTTGCTTTTACTTTAATACCAGCCATTTTATTTCCTTAATATTTTATTTGTTAATTATTGAAAATGGGAAGGAATTAACCTTCACATCCACCAAGAGCAACATCTAGAGTTTTCTTAGCTCCGTAAAGCTTACCGTCATTGCCTTGTGCAACGATTGTGATAGTACCAGACTTAGCCATTTTAATTTTAATAGAATATTTATTTACACTATATTTAGTCGGCTCAACTACAAGTACAGCAGCTTCAGGATTTGCATCTTGAAATACTGCTATAGTCTTAACATCTAAATCAGTTGAAAAATCAACAGGAATAGCACCACCATTACTTGCAACATCAGGAGCAGTTAATTTAACCCCTTCCATAACTAAAGTATCTGAACCATACATGGCTTTTATTGCATCATCTACAGTCTTTGCACTCCATACAGCAGGCTTGCTTTTTCTAAAGTCTTCTGCTCTTACGCTTGCAGGTACAACAGCTAAAGCAAGTGCACCTAAAGTCATACTTAAAAATTTTCTTCTTTCCATTTTGTTATCCTTTTAAATTATTTACTTTGGTTGACAATATAATCAACAACTGATTTAAATTCATTATCACTTAATGATGAACCGCCTTTAGCCGGCATACCCGCTTCAGTACCTTTGATACCTGCAGCATATACTTTATCCATGCCTTTAGCTGTTAAAGCAGCCCAACCGGCTTTATCTCCAGGAGCTGGAGCTGCACCGGTATCGTGACACATTGCACAATTATCAGCATAAGCTTTCTCAGCATCAAAATTAGCACTGTCTTTTTTCTCTTTTGGTAAATCTCTTACTTCAGACAACGGCGGATGGAAGTCACTGATTCCAGCACCTTTAATGAATGACACTTTAGCAGTTGGTTCTTGACAATCTTTCATACATCTTGATGCAGGATTTTTTACATCATATGTTTGTCCACCAAAATTTTTAGCATTTGAATAATATTTACGAATATTTTCAGGAGCATTTGGACCGGCAATATTCGGTTCAAATCCATTTTCATTCGGCATTTTGATTTTTAAGAATTTTTTACGATTAAGCACATACTCATCATCAACTTCAACACCGTCAATTTCCATCTCATTAGCATTTAAAATATAAGCTACCAAAGCATATACTTCATCATCAGTTAAACTATCTGTTTGCGGATGCGGCATGGCATCTTTAATATACCACCATAAAGTACTGGCTTTTGGCCAATATGTACCAAAAACACGTACCGGACCATCAGTGTCAGGCTTGATTCTTTGGTTTGTTAATGTTTTATGCAGTTCATAAGCATTTCCTTTTGATAGTGATGGGTATCCGCCACCGCCAGAACCGAAGTCCCCATGGCACATTACACATTTTGCTTCATAAACTTCTTCGCCATCTTCAACAGAACCTTCACCTTCAGGTAAGCCTTCCCCGCTTGCCATAACATCAGAGTTCCATTCGTCATACTCCGCTTTAGTAGGAGTACGACCAAAGTTAATTATCCCGTTATGTGCTTTTTCATTTACATAGTAAGTACCAAATTTCCCATTAGCAACGCTATATGTCACACCACCATCAATAGAAGCTTTTAATGGAGTGTTTGAAGCTTTTGGAGAAGCACTTTCCATACATGCCGAGAGTCCTAAAGATAATGCAGCAGCTGCAGAGATTGATATTAATAATTTTTTATTTATTTTAAACATTATTATGCCTTCCCTTCGATTATTAACTCACCGTTTACTTTGCGTCCTAATTGAGAACGAACTTCAACATGAGTTACTTTTCCGTCTTTTTCAACTTTCCATGTTTCAACTGCATTTCTATGATACACAGCTTCTACACCAACAACAAGAGTTTCTTGATCAATGGTCGGCTGAATATAACCTGCATCATCCATAGCACGAGAAGTAAGAAGAAGTTCCTGACCTTTTTTATAGGTATGTACATAGCTCCAGCGAGTCCAACATTTCGGAAGAACTAAACCTTTGAGTTTGGCTTCTACGTAGTTTTTACCGCCGTCAAATGATAAATCAACTCCTGTAATAGTTCCCATCCCGGACCAGGCAAGACCTTCTATCTCGACAGTCTCACCATCTTTTAAATCAGTCCAGTCAATTTCCGGAGAAGGTGAAACAACAGTTGAGTTCACTTCATTCGCATAGAAGTGTTGGATAGCTTTTCCTGTAGGCTTAAGAACTGTATATTTAGAAGTCTCTTCTTTACAGTACCAAGGTTCACTGGCAAAGTCTAAACGGCGCAGCCATTTAACACATAAGTTTCCTTCCCATCCCGGAACTAAAAGACGTATAGGATAACCTTGTTCCGGACGCAGTGCTTCACCATTCTGTCCCCAAACTATCATAGCATCATCTAAAACTTTTTCCATAGGAATACTCCTTCCCATTTTAGATGAATCACCGCCCTCTGCCAACATCCATATAGCTTCAGGTTTAATCCCTAAGTTTTTTATAATGTCTTTAATATAAACACCTGTCCACTCTGCACAAGACATAAAACCTTTTGCAAACTGTAAGGAGTTATATTGTGGACCTCTCCACTCTTGTCCACCATTTGCAGGACACTCAATAAAGTGAGTACGAGTTACAGTAGGGTAACGCATAAGCTCTTTCATTGTTAGTACAAGCGGCTTTTCAAGCAAACCGCTAAGCATGAGTCTGTGTTCATTTGGATCAATGTGTGCTACACCGCCATGACAACGGCTGAAGAAGAGACCATTTGGTGTTATGATACCTTTTGACTCTTGAATAGGTGTTACAGCAATAGAAGCTCTAAAGTTACCCGAAGCCAGAAGCTTTGTATATCGTCTTGTTACGTTATGTTCATATTTTGACGGTATGCCGTATAAATTTTTGGTAACCGGGTCACCCCATGTTGTTCCCCATGGTGTAGGCTTTAATATGGCTGTTTGACCCGCTTCCTCTGATGCCAGCAGAGATGTTCCAGCAAGTGCAGTTACAGATAATGCAGCTGTTTTTCTGAAAAAGTCTCTTCTGCCAATACTTGTGTTTTCTGCATCATTCGCTGCAGAATCCAAGTCTTGTTGAGATTTTTTTATATCCACAATGTTCTCCTTTGTAAATTGTCGTTTCTTTAGTTTTAATATTTTACCAGTCTTTGCTAATACAAGTTATTATTAAATTGTATTATGCCATTTTATGCTTAATTACAAATATATAGCAAAGGTTATTATACAAAAAAATGAGATAAAAATGTGATATTGTCTCCTAAAATAAGCGAATTGGTTACTTATTGAAACACTATTTATTTATAACTATAAGTAATATTTCTTTAAGTAATTTTTTAAATAATCTAGGCTTATTTTATTTGAAAAAATTATTTTTCTACAATTCCTAGAATAAGATAAACATTATTTTCTTTGTCAAAAAGGAAAGGGATTTTAAAACCTTGATGATCCACATCTCTAATATTTTCATCATCAAAATAGATAGATTTTTTATATTTTTGTGCTTTTGTCGGTATATTTATAATAACAGTGTCTAAATACATCTTAAAATTCTTTGTAGCGGAAAAATCTTCCTGTGCAAACTTTTTTAAAATTTGCTTTAGCTGATTTTCGAACACATCGGTACATAACATTTGCATTATTTTGCCTGTGCCTCTAGCCATTTTGCAAGCTCTTGTGTGCATGGATAGAACTCTTTAACAGAGTTCTTCTCCTTTTTGTACTGCTCTAAAGCCTTCTGTATTGCTTTTTTTGCATCTTCATTAATGTTTTGCATTGTTTATTTACTCGTCATCATCTTCTTGAGTTTTTGGCGTATTTCCGTAAATAGTGTCTACATCTTCTGAGAGTGAAGTAATATCATCAATGGCATCTTCATATGCTTCTACTTTTTCATCACAATCATCAGTTGCTTCTGCATTAGCTGTTGCTTCATGTAAAGAGTCTTCTATCATATATGATTTAAAAGGCATACCGTAGTTATAGACTATTTCTCCACCATGTTTTCCTTGCAGGAATGTTGTGGCAGTTGCTCCAAGTAATAGAAGTATGGCAATCACTTCAAGAGAGAATTTTTTTAGTTTACATCCAGCCATCTGAATAAGGGCTATAATACCCATAGCAATTGCAAGATACAAGCCGAGTTCTTTATGCTCTTTGAGTTCATGCTGACCGGCTTCGCTGAGATAATCAAATATTTGCGGACCGGCTTGACTCCCCGTGTACCAAACAGCAATCATTGCTAACGCTGCAACCAATGTTGCTCTTGCAGAAATTTTTGACATTATTTGTGTTCGTGAATATAAATATGCAAGTCCAAAGACAGAGGCAACGAGAGGTAAGACCATAGCAAAGTGTACGGTAGCTGGGTGTAGCATCATAATAAATCCTTTTATGTGTTTAAGTTTATGAAAATTATATAAAAATTTTCAAAATTATATTTTAGTTAAATATAATAATATATTATCCTAAGATATAATTTATTTATCTTTTTTTTCCATAGCATCTTTTGCAGACTTAATTGCATTTCCAAGTGCTACTCTGGCAACTTCCCAAGCCTGGATACCCATTTTTTTTGCTTCTTGGGCTTTTGGAGAATGAAGCGCAAAATCTGCTTTTTTTACGGCAATTTTTGCAAAATTTGAGAACTTTTCTTTAATGACATCTGCCGTTTCTTTAGATATCAACACCAGTTCTTCAAGATCATAACGCATTTCCTGATTGAGCTCTAGAAGAATTTTTCGTATAAGCTGAGAGCTTTGAGAAGCCTGCGTAATAATAATTTGAGAGAAGAGTGTATCTGTTTGATTTAAATCTTCTATTATAGTGTCGTAATCTTCTATAAGTATATGTTTTGCTTCAACCGGCATAAAAGCAAGTCTCTGTTTAAATCTGTCAATAGATTTAATCAGACCGCTGCGCATACCTTTAAGTGTAGCTGAGAGAATCTCCTCGGCTCTTGTTGGTGTTGCCTCTGCAATTTCGATTGTAGTGGCGAGGATTGTTGAGAGGATTTTTCTGACTCTGATGGTATTGAGTGAACCTTCTTTTATAGATTCGAATGTGATATCTTTTATAACTTCTTTAATTGAATCATTGACATCACCGTCACTGTCTTTTTCCAAGGCAGTAATAATTGCAGATTCTACCATTTCACTGAGCATATCATATAAATCAATTGATTGCAGTTTGATTTGGTGGAGTGTGTGAACGGCTTTTTCATCTTTTATCTGTTCTTCTATGGCATTGAAGACTTCATATTTTGCAACCTGAAGTTCATCAGATTTTTTATGTAAAGCTCTTTCTATAGCTTCTTTTTGCTCTAAAAGTTTTTCTACATCCTCTTTTAAAGTATGTGTTTCTTCTTCAATAAAAGTATTTGCCAATGCTTTCATCTCATCTAGCGACAAGTTTTCGAGTTTTACTCTTGCATCTGATAATGCATGTTCAACTCGTTTTTCTATACTTTTAAATCTACGGCTGTATGCTTTTTTGAGTTTTATTTGTAAAGTCTGACTGTTATTCATATTGTGCTCCTAAAGTACCATTTTAATATCTTGATGTTTTTTTAATGCATCATATATAAACTTCCTGTCATCTTCATTATGAACCAAAAGGTCCAAATTCATACTTACATATTTACCTGTTTTGGAACTATTAGAGTCTGTAAGCTTGTGCAGTCTCTCATTAATTACATCTTTCACGGCATTTTGCAGTGCCTCTTTCTCACTTGCTATAACTTTGTAACACCAGTTGCAAGGGTATTCAAGTTCTAGTTGCTTTCCTTCAAGTCTATCGTTTAAAGTCTCCACTTTTGCCTCCTGATTTAGATTCAAGTTGAACATTACTTATAATCATACCTTTGTCAATCGCTTTTACCATATCATAAATCGTTAAAAGACCAACGCTTGTCCCTGTTAATGCTTCCATCTCAACTCCTGTTTGTCCGGTAAGTTTTGCTGTAACTGTTAACTTAAATCCTGGAAGTTCCGGTAGTTCTTCTACATCACAGTTTATACCGCTAAGATTTAAAGGATGGCACATAGGAATTAAATCACTTGTTCTTTTTGTTCCCATAATCGCTGCAATAACGGCAGTTTGTAATACAGGTCCTTTTTTGGTTTTTTCACTTACTATAGCGTCATATGCATCTCGGTGCATTTGGATTATGCCGCTTGCTACGGCTACCCTTGTTGTATTGTTCTTATCACTCACGTCAACCATTTTAGGTCTTTGATTCTCATCAAGGTGCGTTAAATTCATTGGTAATTTTCTCTTCATATTAAATTTTCTTGCTATATTATAGCAAAGTGCTGTTAATAATGAGTTAGAATTTGGAGCGCATCTTTATAATCTTGAGGATGGTTCATATTTAAAAAAGGTTTAGTATCGGGGAAGTAGACATAAGTTGTTTTGGACTTTTTTAAAAGATGGCCAAGCCTATGACTGTTTTCATTGAGCATTTGTAAAAATTTTGGTTTTAAGTTTTTGGTATATATACCGCATAATGGCTGGATTCCTTCATCTGTTTTGGCAATAACCGCATCATAAAGAGAATTGTCTGCGAGTACAATATTTTGTATCTCTTTTTGTGCTATAAAAGGAGTGTCAACACTGATGGCAAATATTTTTTTTGCATCAAGAGCATTAAAAATAGTGATGAACCCAAGGGTAGGAGCAAAAACAGAGGAGCTCTTATCATCTTCTATAAAATTTGCGTCAAAAGAAAAAATTGATTTGTCTTTGCAAGAGATATAAACGCTTGAGAAGATTTTTGAAAGTCTTGTGTATTGGTACTCTGTCAGTGTGTTAAAGCCGGCAAAAGGGAGAAGTGCTTTGTCTTCTCCCATTCTACTGCTCTTACCGCCTGCAAAGATTACACAAGGAATATCTAACATTATCTAGGGTCTGTAATATAACCTGTAATTGCTGATGCGGCAGCAACTGCAGAATTTGCCAAATAAACTTTAGATGAACGGCTTCCCATACGACCGACAAAGTTTCTGTTTGTCGTACTTATTGCTACTTCGTTATCACCTAAGATTCCCATATACCCACCAAGACAGGCACCACATGTAGGATTTGAAACAACACCGCCGGCATCTACAATGATGTCGATATAGCCTAAGTGATTTGCATCGCGAAGAATCTTTTGTGTTCCCGGTGTTACGATTAAACGAACATCAGGATGTACTTTTTGTCCCTTGAGTATCTCAGCAGCGACTTTCAAGTCTGCCAAACGGCCGTTTGTACAACTTCCGATGAAAGCCTGGTCTACTTTAATTTCATCTTTGACAGCCTGATTTACCGAGTGTCCATTTGACGGTAAGAACGGGTATGCAATAACCGGGTCAAGATTTGCGACATCAATTTCTAAAACCTGAACATATTGGGCATCTTCATCAGAGTAGTGAATGCGAGGTTCGCGTGCGAGATCTTTATCTGCCAAAAATTCTGCTGTAATGTCATCATACGCAACGATGCCGTTTTTTGCACCGGCTTCGATGGCCATATTACACATAGAAAATCTGTCATCCATTGTTAAATGCTCAACTGTGCTTCCTGTAAACTCTAAAGTTTTATACAGTGCACCGTCAACACCAATCATGCGAATGATTTCCAAGATGATATCTTTACCTGTTGTATATTTTCCAGGTTTTCCTGAAAGTACGACTTTGATAGATTCTGGCACTTTAAACCAGTTGCCACCGCTAATCATGGCAAATGCAAGGTCAGTTGAACCCATTCCTGTAGAAAATGCACCTAAAGCACCATGCGTACATGTATGTGAATCTGCTCCGATGATTACATCACCCGGAACAACAAGCCCTTTTTCAGGTAAAAGAGCATGCTCGATTCCCATATCTTTTTCATCAAAATAGTTTTTAAGTTGATGTTTTTTTGCAAAGTCACGAGAAATTCTTGCCTGATTTGCAGAAGCAATGTCTTTTGCAGGAATGAAATGATCTAAAACAATAGAAAATCCATCAGGATTTGCCAGCGTTTGTGCACCGCTCTCCTCAAAAGCTTTAATAGAGATTGGAGTAGTGATATCATTGCCGATAACCATGTCGATGTCACAGCGGATAATTTCACCCGCTTTGACGTCACGACCGACATGTTGTGAGAATATTTTTTCAGTTATTGTTTGACCCATAATGGTTAGCCTTTCATGAATAATTAATTGTGCGATTATAGCATAATTATAGTGAGTAATTTATTTGAAAGCCTAAAAGGCGAAGCTGAAGCATCGCTTCCGAAAATAAAATGAGTTTTATATTGATTGGTACTTTATGGCTTTTTTAGCAAATTCACTTGAGCAGAAAAACAGTGCAATAAATATAGGGTTAAACCTGATAATATCATCTTCAAGCGTATCAAACACCTTGAAACTAAAGCCTTCTCCGTCATTTGGATTTTGCGGTGTGATGATAAACTCCAGCGGTGCGAGTGCTTTGGCCATATTAATGATATTTTTCTTTGTTTTCATGTTTGCTTCATTTAAGATATTGAAATCTTTTTCCTGTGCTTCTCTGTGAGCGACAAGAATTTTTTGAATTAAATCTATTTTATCTTTGAAAACTACTTTATTCCACTTTATAATAGTATTGTTCGAAGCTATCTGGCAGTTTTTTTGCATAAGAGGATGTGGTTTTTTGGCACGCATGGCTTCAATGAGTGCTAGCAAATAGTTGACTCCGCCTACACTTTGGGCTGCTTTTGTTAAAAAGAGATGTAAAAATTTTTTTGTTTGTTCGTTTTGGTTGTTAAAATTACACATTGATTTTTTCCTTATTAGTTGCATATTATAGCATTATTAGTTGCTGTTTGAATTCTTAAAGCAAATATAAACTCAGTTTGACTTAAGCAAATCATAATGTCAAAACTATTATGATGTCATAAGTGAAAGAAGACAAAAATAGTCTTATTTAAAATTTAACCCAATTAAGAGGTAAAAAATATGCAAGTTTATTTAGACAATAACGCTACTACAATGACGGATCCGCAGGTAGTAGAAGTGATGCAGCCATTTTTTAGTGAGCTATATGGTAACCCGAGCTCGCTTCATAAGTTCGGTACATCAACACACCCGTATTTGAGAAAGGCCATTGACCAGGTTTATACGGCATTAAATGCAAGCGATGATGATGACATCGTATTTACATCATGTGCAACGGAGTCAAACAACTGGGTTTTAAAATCAGTTTTTAACGACTACATTGTAAACGGTGAAAAAGATCACATCATTACAACAGAGGTTGAACATCCATCTGTGCTTTCAACGTGCAGATGGTTGGAAGAACAGGGTGTGAAAGTAACCTACCTTCCTGTAAATGAAGAGGGAATCGTTGAACCGCATACTGTAAAAAGTTTCATCACTGAAAAAACTGCACTTGTGAGTGTTATGTGGGCTTCAAATGAGACGGGTATGATTTTTCCTATTAAAGAGATAGGCGAAATTTGTAAAGAAAAAGGTGTACTTTTTCACTCAGACGGTGTTCAGGCTGTTGGAAAAATTTCGGTAGATTTACAAGATGTACATGTAGATTTTGTTTCAATGTCTGCGCATAAATTTCATGGACCAAAAGGGGTAGGCGCTTTATATATTAAAGATTCTCAAGCCCTTTCACCATTGTTACACGGCGGTGAACAAATGGGACACAGACGTTCAGGAACACTCAATGTTCCTTACATAGTCGGTATGGGAAAAGCGATAGAACTTGCGACAAGCAATATAGAAGAAACAATGGCTAAAATCCGTGCAAAACGCGACAGACTCGAAGATGCTCTTTTAGAGCTAAGTGATACTTTTGTAGTCGGTGACCGTGAGAAACGTACGCCAAATACTATTCTTATTTCAATCCGCGGGGTTGAGGGTGAAGGTATGCTTTGGGACTTAAATAACGGTCAAATCGGGGCTTCAACAGGTTCTGCATGTGCTTCTGAAGATTTAGAAGCAAACAGTGTTATGCTTGCAATCGGCGCCGATAATGAACTTGCGCATACAGGTATTCGTTTATCTCTTTCACGTTTTACGACAGATGAAGAGATAGATTATACAATAGACCATTTCAAAAAAGCGGTTGCACGTCTGCGTGCGATTTCAAGTTCATTTGCAAAAGTAGCACCGACACCGGGCGGCGAAGCCGGCGAATGCCACATACCGCACCATATGGCACATTAAATGTTGCCGTTTCTTTCTCTGTGAAATGGAGAGGCTCAGACCGTAGGGAGGATTCGTCCTCGGAATTTCACAGAGAAAGAAACTACAGTAAGTATGAGGAGCAAAGCAGGTCATAAATCGCACCAGTGCGATGGGCTCTGCGTCGAGCAGAACCAAGTGTTAACGTAGCCAAGGGAATCAAGGTGCCCCCTGAGGGTATACTTCCCTTGGCGTGACAAAAGGGAATAAAAAAGGTTCCCTTATTTTTATGAAATAAAAAAAAGGAAAGATAGTATGGCAAAAGCTGATATGTTAGGCGAGTCTCTTTGGGACGCGTATTCAAATAAAGTAACAACATTGATGAACAATCCTCAGCACCAGGGAGAAATTACACCTGAAGAAGCTGAGGCACACGGTAATAAACTTATTGTTGCAGATTTCGGAGCTGAATCTTGTGGAGATGCAGTAAGACTGTACTGGGAAGTAGATCCAAAAACTGACAAAATTGTAAATTCTAAATTTAAGTCTTTTGGTTGTGGTACAGCTATTGCATCATCTGATGTTATGACTGAACTTTGTATTGGTAAAACAGTGCAAGAAGCGGTAAAAATTACAAATATTGATGTTGAGTTTGCTTTGCGTGATGAGCCGGATACTCCTGCTGTTCCACCACAAAAAATGCACTGTTCTGTTATGGCGTATGATGTTATTAAAAAAGCGGCTTCATTATACCTTGGTGTAAATGAAGAAAGTTTTGAAGATGAAATCATTGTATGTGAATGCGCGCGTGTTTCTCTTGGAACTATTCAAGAAGTTATCAAACTTAATGATTTAAAAACAGTTGAAGAGATTACAGATTACACAAAAGCAGGAGGTTTTTGTAAATCTTGTATTAAACCGGGTGGACATGAAGACAGAGAGTACTATCTTGTTGACATTTTAGCTGATACGCGTCGTGAAATGGATGAAGAAAAAATGAAAGCTGCAGCAGATGCACAACTTGAAGGTGCCGGTAATTTTGAAGAGATGACACTTGTGCAGCAGATTAAAGCTGTGGATGCTGTGATTGATGAAAATGTACGTCAGTTTCTTGTTATGGATGGCGGCAATATGGAAATCATCGATATTAAAAAAGATGATGACTATATTGACATTTACATTCGCTACCTTGGTGCTTGTAATGGTTGTGCTTCATCTGCGACAGGAACACTTTATGCAATTGAATCAACTCTTAAAGAGAAACTTTCTAAAAAAATCAGAGTTTTACCAATCTAATGATACTTCGTATTCCCAGCTTGACTGGGAATCTGCTTCTTACTACTTAAGCAAATATAATAGTAATCATAGTACCGATATTTTCTTTTGATTTTATATCAATGTGAAAACCGTACTCGTTTACAATACCCTCCACAATATTAAGCCCTACACCGAATCCGCCGGCATAGGAGTTTGCCCGTACAAAACGTTTGAAAATTTTATTCAGTTTGTCTTTTTTGATACCTATACCCTCATCTTGGATGATGAGAGAATTTTTTGTGGTTGTGATTTTTATGTTTGTGTTTGGATTTGAATATTTAATGGCATTGCCAAGCAGGTTGTTTATAAGCATTTTCGCTTTTGTCGGTGCTATTTTTACAGGACATGGTGCCAATTGTGTTTGCAGCTGTATCTTCTTTTTTTCTAAAAGTTCACTAAAATAAGCAATATCTTCTTTAACAATTTCATCAAACATAAGTTCAACAGCTTCTTCGCTGCTGTTGTCAAAACTTAAAAAACTTAAAGATGCATATATGTCATAGAGCTGCTTTGTACTGATAGAAATATTTTTGATTGTTTTTTCATCATAATCTTTTTTGGCTTTGAGTCTGGAAGCACTCATCATAATGGCGGTTATGGGTGTGTTGAGCTCATGTGTCGTGTCTTTGACGAAATCTTCTATCTCCTGCATTTTATCTTTGAGCGGTTTTAAAAATATATAAGATAAAAATACGGCAATAATTATGATTAAAAATGCTGTAATGATGACGGCATAGGCAATCTTGTTTTTTATGACCTGAATATTTTTTACACATTCATCACTTTGTATGACTATATACTTTACATGTAAGTGTCCCGCCGTTCTTTGTGTGACAAGCGTAAAAATACCATCTTTCATGTAAAAATCTTTTGAGAAATCAACATCCTGCACAACTCTTCCATAAAGCAGATGTTTGTTTGCATCAAAAAGGGCAACTGCTTCTCGCCGGAATTTGTCAAGTTTAAATTTTGTATGATGCATATGGGCTTCAATAACTTTAGCACTGACAAGGTCGGCTGTATGGTTCATTTTGTAAAAGTTAGCATTTTTCTCCATGGCAACCTGCGAATTGTAAAACCAATAGGCCGCGAGCGATAAAAATAGAAAAGAGCTTACAAGGTAGAGTGCCAAAAAGGAATAAAAGGATTTTTTTGTAATTTTATTCATACATGTAACCCTCGCCGCGTATTGTTTTTATTTTCTCTTTTCCGATGATTTCTCTGAGTGTTCTAATGTGTGAGCGCAGAGTAGCATCGCTTGGCAGCGAGTCAAAATCCCAAATATTCTGACTGAGCTCTTCACTGCTGATGAGCCGTGCTTTGTTTTTTAGAAAATAGGACAATAGCATAGCGTCTTTTGCCGTTAGAGAGACTTGATTGTTGTTTACATGTACTGTTCTTTGCATGGGATAAAATACGATCTTATCCCCGATAGGAATATATTCATTGGTTTCAATATTGAAAACTCTTTTGATGCTCAATATTCGGGCATGTAGCTCTTCAAGTTCAAAGGGTTTTTTGATATAGTCATGTGCACCGGCATCAAAAGCACGCTGGAGATGCTCGGTGTCTCTGTAGGCTGTTATAAAGATAGCCGGTGTATTGTTGCTAAATTTACGAAGCTCTTTGAGAAGTTCTACGCCGTTCTTTCCCATTACATTGATGTCAAATATGAATAAATCATAGTTGGAACTCTCAAGGCGTTCATAAACCTCTTGGGAACTATAGGCATAATCTACATCCCATTCCTCGCGTAAAAAATCTAATAAAATATCTGATAAAACAGGGTCATCTTCCATTAAAAGTATGTTCATAAGTTATTTTATCCTAAAATTATAAAATGATTACAAAAATTGATAATATTAACACAAATGAATTACAAGTATATAAAGAATTAAGAGATAATGCTTTTCGAAGTGACCGAAGTTTTATAGCGGACAGTCCAAAGGTTGTAAATCTTTTACTTCAAAGCGATATACAAATAAAAAGTATTCTTGTAACACAAGAGTATTATGATGAATTTATGCCGCTTGTAGCGTTAAAAAATATTCCTAAAATCTATCTGACAACTAAAGAAGAAATGGGCAAAATAGTCGGGCACAAAATACATCACAACTGCATGGCACACGGCATACGCCCTGATGACATAGAGCTTAGCAGTGCAGGTGATAGAATTATAATGCTTGATAACATTACTTCAAGTGAGAATGTCGGTTCAATTGCCAGAAGTGCTGCAGCACTTGGAGTGAAGAGCTACTTCTTGCCAAAATCCTCCCCTCATCCTTTTAACAGGCGTGCTTTACGTGTTTCAATGGGGTATGCACATATGCTTGGCATACATGTATATAAAGATATCTTTGAAACGATAGAAGCTTTAAAGGCAGCCGGTTATAGAGTCTATGCAGCAGAAGTCACACCCGATTCTACGCCTTTATCTTCTTTACATGTAACCTCTAAGTGGGTGCTTATTATGGGACATGAGGGCAAGGGGATATCACAAGATATTTTGGATGTCTGCGATGAGGTTGTAAGTATTGAGATGCAAGAAGGTATTAAGAGTTTTAATGTCGGTGTTGCAGCTTCTATTATGATGTATGCTTTTAGGCAACGAGGGATGGCTGCAACCTAATTTGTGGTATAATCGGAATAATGAAAGAATACAGGAAGTCACATGGACAGTGTTTATTTGGCAAGACAACCAATATTAAATAAAGACGAAGATATATATTATTATGAAATTTTATACAGAGATGCAGATAAAAAAAGTCATGTCCATAGCAATATCGCAGCGAGTGCCTCTGTAATAACAAGTATTTTGAACAAGTTTGGAACAAAAACTTTGCTTGGTGATAAAAAAGCATTTGTAAAAGTAGATGAAAGATTTTTGCTCAATGATATTGTTTTTACAATTCCAAAAGAGTTTTTTATATTTTCTCTTTTTGCAGATATAAATTTAAGCGAAAAGGTTGTCCACAGAATTGATGAATTGCATCAACAGGGGTACGAACTTGCCATTAACGATACCGATTTAAATGATGAATTTATGCAAAAATATAGAGATATCCTTCATCAGCTCTCTTTTGTAAAAATAAACTTTGATGTACTTGCATCCTATGATATCGCAGATTTAATAGCAGAGTTACATGTAAGCCAGATTGAAGTCATAGCAACAAAAATAGAAAATAATAAAACCTATGAGCTTGCAAAAAGTGTAGGCTGCGACTATTTTGAGGGCTATTTCTTTGCTAAACCGATAATTTTGGAAAATGCAAAGTATGAACCATTTCAGTTAAATGTCCTTAAACTTTATAATCTTTTGATGCAGGATGTAAATATTGATGAAATTACATCAGAATTTGAAAAAAATCCTGAGATTACAGTGCAGTTGCTGCAGTTTATGAACTCGGCAGCCTTTCATTTTAGGAAAAGAATATCTTCACTACACCATGTTTTAATTCTTTTGGGAAGAATTCCGTTGGGAAGATGGCTGATGCTTCTCATATATTCAAAATCTGTTTCTAAAATAGACAAACACTCTCCGCTTATGCTAATGGTAATAAACAGAACTTATTTAATGCAAGAGATACTCAAAGAAGTTGAACCCGGAGTGCGGAGCAATATGCTCGGCGAAGCATATATGGTAGGTGTTTTGTCATTAATGGATACACTTTTTAGTATGAAAATGAGTGAGGTGCTTGAGGGAATTCATGTCTCCGATTCAGTCAAAGAGGCTGTTTTAGATGACAAGGGTTTTTTAGGTGAAATATATGCAGTTGTACGAGCAACAGAATCTTTTGATGTGGATGAGGTGATGGTATTTGAGCGAAAGCACAAGCTTGGCAAGGGTAGTATCAAAAATCTTGTAATACAAGCCATAGAACATGTCAGTGAATTTGAAAATGCTGGGGAGAATGATTCCTAAGACATGCTATAATTTCAAAAAAGAAACTACTTATGAACTTTGCAACACTTCCGCTTTCTCCTCAAATGCTCCAAACTATAGAATCACTCGGTTATAAAGAGATGACACCTATTCAAGCACAATCGCTACCTTCTATATTGGAAGGACGAGACATTATTGCGCAGGCAAAAACAGGCAGTGGAAAAACGGCTGCTTTTGGTATAGGGCTGTTGCACCATCTTAATGTGAAAAAGTTCCGCGTACAGTCTTTGGTGCTGTGTCCTACAAGAGAACTTGCCGATCAGGTGGCAAAAGAGCTGCGCCGTCTTGCAAGATTTCAGCATAATATTAAAATACTGATGCTGAGTGGAGGAGAATCTTTTGGCAGACAGCTTGGCTCACTTGCACATCAGGCACATATAATTGTCGGAACACCGGGGCGTGTTTTAAAGCACCTGAACAAAGAGAGTCTGGAGCTGAGCAACTTAAATACACTTGTTTTTGATGAAGCGGATAGAATGCTTGATATGGGGTTTATAGAAGAGATAGAATCTGTTCTTGCTTTTGTGCCTAAAGAGCGTCAAACACTGCTTTTTTCTGCTACTTATGATGATGAAATTTTACAAATCAGTAAAAGAATTCAAAATAATGCGTTACATGTAAAGACAGCGGCGCAGGAAGTGCAAAACAAAATTGTTCAGGAATTTTATGAAACAAATGATAAAGTGGACACACTTATAAAAATTCTTGCAAATTACAAACCTGAAAATGTAATCGTTTTTACAAATACCAAACTCGAAGCTAAAGAATTGGCAGAATCTTTGGTGCAGAACAAAATAGATGCACTTGCAATTCACGGCGATTTGGAACAGTATGAGCGAAATGATGTTCTGGTACAGTTTGCAAATAAATCTTGTCCTGTTTTGGTAGCAACAGATGTAGCTGCACGCGGACTTGATATAAAAGATTTGAGCATGGTTGTCAATTATGACCTGCCTCACAGTATGGAAACTTATACGCATAGAATAGGGCGAACGGGCCGTGCCGGAGCAGAAGGCATTGCGGTTACGCTTTATAACGAATATGAAGCACAAAAGATAGAGCCTTATGAAGAAGATGAAAAACATGTATTTTTAGATGCCTCTGCGCTAAAAAAAGAACAGGGTTTTGAGATGAAACCGCAATATGTGACACTCGTTATTGAAGGCGGCAAAAAAGATAAAATCCGCGCAGGCGATATACTCGGAGCTTTAACGGGTGATGCAGGGCTGCAAGGTTCAAGTATCGGAAAAATTGACTTGTACGACAGACAAAGTTATGTGGCAATAGAAAACTCACTTATCGACGAAGCCTATAAAAAGCTCAAAAACGGAAAAATAAAAAACAGAAAATTCAGTGTCTGGGTGCTTTAAATCAGGCAGTAAATATGTTAATTTTAAAATGACGTAAAAATAACAAATTTTTTCATAAATGTTTAAGGCTATTTTTTATAGACTGCTAGCACGTGTTATTAAACTATAATTTGCCAAACTTATTGTGAAATAAGGACGGAAAGCTTTGAGTCTTAATTAGTAAATTAAGATTGTCGGGTTGCGATTCCCTTTCCCCTTTTTATAATTTTTTAGCAAATTAGATTAAAGGGGATAGAATGATAAATAACCTGACCATCAGGGGTAAACTTATTTTTTTAAGTGTCGTCCTACTTTCTGTTATTACTTTGTTTTCAATAAAAAATTTTTATGATACATGGAATAATTATGAAAATATCAAAGAGACAGCTTCTCTTATAAAGTTGTCTGTGAAGATGAGTGCTGTTTTACATGAACTGCAAAAAGAGCGCGGTGCAAGTGCTGGGTTTTTAGGCTCAAAGGGAACAAAATTTGTAAATATACTTCCCAACCAATATAGCTCTACAGATGTTAAAATCAAAGAACTTAAAGAATTTATAAGGGTAAATCCGTCTGATGCTTCAATACAGGTAACTAATGAGATAGATTTAGATTCGGTGCCGGCAATGAGAACTAAAGTAAGATCTCAAACAATTCAGGTAAGCGGTGCCGTAAAATTTTACACAGCTCTTAATAAAAAAATTATAGATACTATTTCTCATTTTTCAACAATTCCACGAGATAAAGACTTAAGAACAAACTTTAATAGTTTTGTAATTTTCATTAGTTCCAAAGAACGTGCAGGGATTGAGCGTGCCGTTCTTTCCAGTGTTTTTGGAAAAAATTCTTTTACAAGAGCAACTGCGGCAAAATTTGCTTCTTTGGTATCACAACAAAAGGCATTAACAAATCTTTTTTTACATACTGCAAATGACGATATACGAAAAGCATATAATAAAACAAAGTCGGACATTTCATTTGTAGAAGTACAAAAGTACAGAGATATAGCTTCATCACATGAGAAAAATTTCGGTGTTGATCCAACAGCCTGGTTTAAAACAATAACGAAAAAAATCAATAAACTAAAAGAGTTTGAAGATACTTTGGCGAAATATACTATAAATAAAGCGGCATCAATGGTTACATCATCATTTTATCTGCTTCTCCTTGTATCTTTATTGTCAATTGCAGTGGTTTTGTTTGGATTATATATAACGAGAAATGTATCAAATGGGATATCAGGTTCTATATGTAACTTTAAAAGAACGATTGAAGATATAACAACAAAAGGCGATTTGTCGATTATTATAGACAGAAGAACAAAAGCACGGGATGAAATGGATGAGATAACACATCTGCTTGCTGTTTTGGTCAGTTTAATACAAGATTTGACAAGCAGAATTAATATTTCAGTTCACAAAGCTTCTAAGGGAGATTTCAGTTATGATCTTAATGACGATGGAATGCATGGAGACTTCGCTGAGGCAATTCATAATGTTAAAGATGGTATAAATGCTATGAAAGAAGCCAATGAAAAGCAAAAGATTATTAATTTTAATTCAAATGTCAGGGCAGTCGGCAGTACCGGCAAGGGACTTGAACTTATTCAAGATGAAATAAGCAGTATTATACAAGAGTTAAGTGAAGTTCAAACGACAACTAAACGCACTGCTGAAACTTCAAACGCTTCCATGGTTGAAGTAGCAAACATTTTAGAGAAACTGCAAATACTTGTTGAACATATTAACGACAGCAATTCATCGATAGAAGAGCTTAATGAGAAAACAAATGAGATTACTTCTGTAGTTGATTTAATAAAAGATATTGCGGAACAGACAAACCTGCTCGCTCTTAATGCGGCTATAGAAGCTGCTCGTGCAGGTGAGCACGGACGCGGGTTTGCCGTTGTTGCCGATGAGGTAAGAAAACTTGCAGAGAGAACTCAAAAAGCGACGAGTGAGATTACTATCTCTATCAACTCAATGAAACAAGAGGCTAGCATCAGCTTGGATAAATCAGAAACTATGACCTCACTTGCAAACGAAACTTCAAGCTCTGTTAAAAATTTCAATACTACTATGAGCGGCTTAAATACAGAAGCAACTGAGATGGCCGGTGTTGTACATGATATGGAGAACAAGGTCTTTATCGTTTTAGCCAAAATTGACCATATTATTTATAAAGCAAATGCATATGATGCCATTATAACAGCAGATAAAAGTAAATCATTCGGCTCATATACAGCGTGCAGACTGGGGAAATGGTATGCGAGTGACGGTAAAGAGCGTTTTGGACGTACAGATGCTTATAAATCAGCTCTTGCACCACATAAAGCTGTTCATGAGAGCGTACATAAATGTATTGTTTTTTATGAAAATGAAGATTTAAGAATAAAGAATGAAGATACAATTGTTCAGAACTTAAAAGTGATGGAAGCGAATAGCGATAAATTATTTTTACTCTTAAATCAAATGCTTTTAGAATATAATAAATAAAAATTTATATTATGATAGAATGGAATGAAGGCTTAAATCTTGGTATAAAAGATTTAGATGATGACCATAAGCAACTGTTAAATATTATAAATGAACTGTTAGATGCTATAAACAAGGATATGGCAGCTAATATCATTGCAGAGAAATTTACACAATTACAATCCTATACCCAAAGTCACTATAGACGAGAAGAGGAGTATTTAAGAAAATGTGGATGCATAAAGCTTAAAGAGTATAAAGCCAAGCAGCATATATTTAATAATAAAATTGTAAATTTAAAAAAGAAATTAGCATCTTTGCAAAATTATGAAATATTTCAAGAAATTAGTTTATTTTTAACAGAATGGTTAGTCAGTCATATTATAGAAGACAATATTTCAGCTATTAATGCTCTTGGAGAATGTGATTTAAATCAAAAAAAAGAGGAGGCTGATACCTCTTTTTTTGCAAGATTAAGTAAAAAAACGACTGATAAGTTTAGTTTTACAAAGCGGATATTTTTCTCTGTTTTGATTCCTTTTATGGGAATGCTGCTTTTTGGTTCTATTGTTATATTTGCTAATTTCAATAAGTATTTAGATATGAAAAAGATATATACAATTACAAGTGTTATTCCATATACAAATGATCTTATACACAATTTGCAAATTGAAAGAGGTTTAAGCAGCGGTAGTTTAAGTTCAAGAGAAGGGAAATTCAAAGATGCTTTACAAAAAGAAAGAAAAATAGTTGATAAAAAATTAATAGCATTTATAAATAAAATAAATACCAGTTCAACTTTCAGTGCAATACCTATAGAGCCATATATAAAAATATTTAGCAAGAATAGAGTACTTTTAGCAAATGTTCGTAAAAAAATTGACAATAGAACAGTATCTAAAAAGAAAGCAATAAGTATTTATACAAATATAATAAAGGATATGCTTGAGATAACCCCAAAATTAGCATCATTAAAAATTACTAAAGAGTTGTCTTCTTCTATAATTACATTATCAGCTCTTCAAAACTTCAAAGAATCTCTTGGACTGGAAAGAGCATACGGAACAATTATATTAGAAAATAAAAATGCAAGTGCAGAAGAATATATTGCTTTTATGCAATTATTAAGCAGGCGGGATACTTTTTTATATATGTTTAACAATACAGCTACTAAAGCACAAAAAACAACTGTTAATTCCATTATGTCTTCCATAAAGATAAAAAAGATTAACAAGGATGAAAAAGATATTAGAAATTATCATTTTGGTAACTTAGATTCTAAGAACTGGTTTAAGTTAACAACAGAATTTATCAATAGAGTTAAGTTATTTGAAGATAAATGTACATCAGATATTAATACATATGTTGAAACTCAAATAGATGATACGGTCATAAATTTTATTATATGGATTATATTTAATACGTTTATACTTTTTATAACTTTATTCATATTATATACTTTTAGGAGCAGCACAAAGTTACAGATAGAACAACTAACAAAAGCAATGAAAAATCTGGCAAGAGGAGGGAGAAGTTTAAGACTTTCTCCGATAAAACTGCATAGAGATGAGATGGCTTATATATATGATGCTTATGAGATAACAAGACAAAATCTTCTTAAAGGTGATATATACACACAGATGTACCTCAATCAAAAAGAGATAGAATTAAAAAACAAACAAAAAGAAAATCTACAACTTGAAGAGATGGCATTTATTGACCCCTTAACGGGTGCAGTTAATCGTCGTAAAGGTGAAGAGCTCTTTGCTTTAGAGCTTGAACGCGCTACCCGATATAAAAGGGATTTAAGCTTTTTAATGCTTGATATTGACCATTTTAAGCAGGTGAACGATACTTATGGACATGCCGTAGGAGATGAAGTGCTTAAACATTTTTCATCTATATGCCTGAAGATGGCTAGACATTTAGATGTGGTTGCCAGAATCGGCGGAGAAGAATTTGCGGTAATGCTTCCTGAGACTAATAGTGAAGGTGCTTATGAATTTGCCGAGAGATTTCGTGAAAAGATTTGTAATTCCAGTGTTATCATAGATAATACTACGACAATAAAGTATAGTGTGAGTATTGGTATTTCAAGTTTAGATATAACTTATGACAAAGATGTAAAAACAATTTTAGAAAGAGCAGATAAAGCTCTTTATCAGGCCAAAAAGTCGGGAAGAAATACTACCAATATATATATTACTTAGTGATTTGTATTTTTTCATCATACTCCTGCATGATGTCATCAAGTGCCGTCTGCTGGAGCTCTAACTCTTCAAACATTGTCTCAACTTGATTTTCCATTGCTGAGACGGTTTTTGAGAGTTCCATCAAAGTAGCACTGTCTCCTGCATTTGAAGCTTCTACAAGCTCTTCATGCTTGAGTGAAAGCGTGTTTTCAAGTTCCATGATTTTGTCTTCAAGTTTATCGACTTTTTTCTTAAGTGGGGAAGTGAGTTTATTGCGCTCTCGTATAAGCTCGGCGCGAAGTTTTTTATTTTCTTTATGGTTTGATTTTGGTGCCTCTTTTACTTTTTCTTCTGTTTCCTCTTGATCTTCCCAGCCGATTTTTGCCAAAAAGTCATCATATCCGCCGTCAAAATACTCTGCTCCCTCTTTTGCAAAAATGATAAGTCGGTCACATACACGGCGCAACAACTCTTCGGAGTGGGTTACGATGATGCTTGAGCCTTGAAAGTTGTTTATAGCGTTTGTGAGGGCTTCTATGCTTTGCATATCGAGGTGATTTGTCGGTTCATCTAAAAGCAGCAGATTTACATCTTTGGCTATGATCTGTCCAAGCATAACGCGGCTTTTTTCGCCGCCTGAGAGCAGTGAAATTTTTTTCTCGGCACTCTCGCCGCTGAACATCATCGCCCCGCAGATACTTCTGACATTTGCTTCACTGAGTTTTGCGTTGGCATTGTAAATTTCATCCATGATGGTATTGTCAGGGCTTAGATGGGCTATATTTGTCTGCCCGAAGTGGGCAAATTTTGTGGAGGCATTAAAATTTATTTCTCCGCTGTTTGGTTTGAGTTCGCCTGCAATGGTGTTTAAAAGGGTTGATTTTCCTTTACCGTTTTTCCCGATGATGCCGAGTGTTTCACCTTTTGCCAGCGTAAATGAAATATTTTGAAAAAGCGGGGTATCAGGATTGTAGCCAAAACTCAAATCTTTGACATCAAGAAGCACTTTTGCAGGTGTCTCTTTGTAGTTAAAGTTAAAAGCGAGAGATGTATCCAAGTTTAGGTCTTCGAGTCGGTCCATCTTTTGGAGCTGTTTTACCTTGGACTGTGCAAGTGAAGCCGTAGAGGCACGGGCTTTGTTTTTGGCTATGAACTCCTCAAGCTCTTTTACTTTTTTGTCTTGGGAGAGTTTTTGTTTTTGGTGGAGTTCATCATCTGCTTGGAGCTGGGCATAAAATTTATGTGTACTGCCTTCGACCATTTTAATATTTTTTCGCACTATTCCGGCTGTGTGCGTGCAAACGGCGTCCATGAAGTTTCTGTCGTGGGTTATCAGTATTACTTCGCCGTCAAAATTTCTTAAAAATGTCTGCAGCCAGCGCAAAGAAACAATATCAAGATAGTTGGTCGGTTCATCGAGCAATAATAAATTGGGTTCTGTGACTAATAGCTTTGCAAGATTTATGCGTATTTGATAGCCGCCTGAGAAGGAAAGCGGATCTTTGTCCAAATCATCTACACTGAAGCCAAGTCCGAAAAGAATTTTCTCAACCCTGTATGTGTCATATTGCATCTCTTCATTCAGCGCAAGTGCAGCTTCTTCTTTGAGTGTTTTTTCACTAAAGCTCAGATGCTGTTTGAGTGTACCGATACGGTAATTTTTAGGGATGATGACTTCCCCTTCATCTGCATGGTCTTCACCTGTGATGATTTTAAAAAGAGTAGACTTTCCGCTCCCATTACGCCCGACAAGCCCAAGACGGTTTCCTGAATTGAGCTTCAGATTAAGGTTTGTAAAAAGTTCTTGTGTTGTAAAAGATTTTGAAATATTTGTTAGTTGAATCATAAGTGCAAGTGTACACAAAATCACTTTAAGCACTATTTATTTGTTATAAGTTATAATGAACATATGAAAAGTTTTAATATGTTATTTCAAGATGAGAAATCATTAGATGAATTTATTACATTACATCCCATAGATGAGGCGAAGAATCTTTTTGTTCAAATTTTCAGCGGTGTTGTAGATATTGATATTTTTATGAAGATATCTCGAATACTCAAAGAGAAGCTTCCACATGCAAATATTATTGGTACAACGACTAACGGAGAGATTTTTGATGGTGAGATGCTTGAAGAGGGTGTTGTGCTCTCGTTTGGTGTTTTTAAAAGTTCAAAAGTCATGTCCAAGTTATATAAATTTGATAAAACATTTAATTTAGAAGATATTAAAAATGATTTGATTTTTGATGATACAAAAGCGATGATTATCTTTAGTGACGGACTGAAAAGTGATGCAGAGACTTTTTTAAAATCTGTATGTAACCTCAAGCCTGAGATGGTCATTGCCGGTGGAAGAGCAGGAGACAAAGAGTTTAAGCAGACTTATGTCTTTACAGAAGAAGAGTTAACGGACAACGGCTGTGTGATTGCAACGATTAGCAGCAATGATTTGATTGTGAATAGTGACTATATTTTTCAGTGGACTGCTGTCGGCAGAGAGATGGAAGTGACAAAAACTAAGGACAATGTTTTATACGAACTTGATGGTATTCCTATTATAGATATTTATAGAAAATACCTTGGAGAAGATGTTGTCAAGAATATGCCCGCATCATGTATGCCTTTTCCGCTTGTTTTAAATAAAGAGGTTTTGCTAGTTGCAAGAGATCCTGTTGGAGTTACAAATGATAATGGCCTGATTTTTGGAGGTAAATTTGAAGAGGGTGACAAAGTGCGTTTTAGTTTTGCAAATATTGAAGATTTAATAAGTAATTTGGATGTTTATTTTGAAAAATTTCAAAGTATACCTGCCGAAGCAGTGTATGTTTATTCTTGTGTGGCAAGAAAAGCACTGCTACAAAATAAACTAATGGATGAGATAAATATACTCAATTCATTAGCTCCTGCAGTTGGGTTTTTCACTTTTGGAGAGTTTTTTCATTCTAGAAAAATTGTCGAACTCTTAAATGTGACGACAACTTTTATGATGCTCTCAGAATCGAAAAAAGTTCTCAAAAAAAAGTTGAAAAAAGGTGCACTCAACCATTTTGATCCTATTAGAAAAGCACTGACAAATTTGGTAAAAGTGACAACACAGGAACTTGAAAATATTTCGACGCATGATAGTCTGACATCTTTATATAATAGAAGTGAATATAAGCGAATACTAGAAAAAAAAATAAAAAGTGCACAAAGATACGGGGATAAATTTGGGCTCATTATGATGGATATAGATTTTTTCAAACGCGTGAATGATAAGTATGGTCATAATGTAGGCGATGAGGTGCTCAAAATTTTTGCTTCTATACTTAAAGAGTATGTAAGAGAAGATGATTTTGTGGCAAGATGGGGCGGAGAGGAATTTATAATTATTGCCAACCATGCCGGCAATAAAGAACTTGAAAAACTGACAAAAAAACTTCAAAAAGAGATTGCAAAAACATCTTTTGCGCCTGCACCACAACTGTGTGCATCATTTGGATTGACTGCTTATATTGCGGGTGATACGGAGGAGAGTATATTTAAAAGAGTCGATGATGCGCTCTATATGGCAAAACAAACAGGACGAGATAAATATATAATTAGTTAATTTTTTACATATTTTGTGTTATAATTGAAAAAAACAGCCTAAGGAGGATATTATGAATATTACTCAATATACATTTAGATCACCATATCCCAGTCCTGTTCAAGTAGGTCATTTGGATCCTAATTCTGTGAAGGATGATTCTTCTTCATCGAAGGGGGATACTTCATCACTTTTAAAATCTACGAATCAGACGCTCACTGAGGCTAAAACGGTGGAGTCTTCTTTAAAAAGTGAAGTAAAACCTGTTGTCTCCAGTGGAGAGTCATTGGATGTGTACGCTTAAAGAGCTAAGGCTGATTGCACCTCTTTAAGCATCCATTTCCACTCTCCGTAGCCGCTGTCGGCGTTTATATGTCCGGCATTTTCTAAAACTTTCATTGTTACATGTAAGCTTTGTTGTAAGTTCTGTGCTTCATCAACACTCAGATAAGGGTCATTTGTTGAAGTAATAAGCAATGTATCTTTTGCATATAAGTTCAGAGGCGGAGTGAGAGGGAAAAATTCTTCTAATTCTTCTACTTTACATGTAAGACTAGGCGGTGTAACAAGGTAAAGTTTTTCTATCTTTTTTATGCTCTTTTTATGACACAAATGAAACCATAAAGTATTTGCCAAAGAGTGGCAGATGACAATATCGGGTCTAAAGTCATCAAGAGCTGTGAGAAGTTCCTTCATCCAGATATCGAGTTTGGGTGCATCAAAATTGGAGAACTTTAAAAAATTGACACAGCCGTACTCTTTTGCTATTTCACCAGCAAGCCAGCTTTGCCAATGTGGAAAATCACTCCCACCCCAGCCATGAAGCAGTAAAACTTTTTTTGCCATGATTATTCTACCAGTTTGGCAAAGTTTTTAATTGTAAAAAGGCGTAAATTTTCACCTTTTAGGGCTTTAAGTTCGCTTGAAAAGCCTTTTTTGGACACAATGACAAAAATATCTGTATCAATGTTGGCTTTTTTTGCAAATTCCTGCAAGCGGGTAAGCTCACTCTTTTTGACTTTTGCATTTGTATATTTTGTACTGCCGAGTATAATTTTTCCAGATTTTGTTTTGGCAAAGATGTCAAACTCTGCTTCTTTGTCCCAGTAGCTTGAAATTTCTACAATTGGATCTTCTTTGGCAAAAATATCTTTGATGAGTTCATGAGCGAGTTGTGTAAATATGAGGTTTGTAAACTCGGCTTCTCTGTTTTGCCATCGTTTTTTTATCTCAGAGTAGTCACCGCCCTTAATACCTTTAAAAAGTGGAGAGACAAAAGCAAACCAAAAACGTAAAAAAGGCGTTGTGAAGTAAAGTTTGTTGTCGATTTTTTCATCATCACTCCAAGAAGTAAACTCTTTTTTTGGCTTTTCAACACGGATTATTCCTCGATCAACGAGTTCGACAACAGCTTTGTCTCCAACTTCTTTTTCAAGTTTTGCACGCTTGTAGCTTGAGTGTGTTTTCCCGTCGCCCATAGCAACAGCACTAAGCAGAGCATGGTAAAGCGGTGCACCGCCGGTAATGTCGCTGACATCATTGCGAATATAGTTATAATCTTTGAGTATTAATTTTTCTATAAGTTCGTATGATGGCTTGGATGTGTCTATGTCACCCCAGCCGACACCGCCGAAAATTGCAAATTTTTCTACTAAATCTTCAAAATTCTTGCTTGGATGCTCTTTGTAAAATATTTTGAACTCTTCTTTGAGTGTTGTGTTGTCTGAAATCAAGATGCTTTCCTTGTTGCTTGTTGGTGCAATTATACACTAAAGATTTTCATTCGTATAAATTTTTCACTCTCCATCACTAACATAAGAAGCAGAGCAATAGATATTAAAAGAAACCACATAGACGAATCAACCGGTTTAAGCCCTAAAACAGACTGCATAAATGGATTATGCATACTAAAAAGATGAATACCAAATGCGCCCACTACAGACATCCATAAGAATTTGTTTTGTTTATGATTAATCTCAAAAAGAAAATGATTTTCACTGCGCGAATTGAAAACATGTACATTTTCAAACAAAACCATCAGCAACAGAGTGATATTTCTAGCAGTATCCACACTGTAGCCGTTGTTAAGTAAAATATAAAAAAGTGAAAAGGCTGCAACTCCCATATAAAGACCTGCTACAATCACTCTGCTAATCATAGGCTTGTTAAAAATCGGCTCTTTTGGACTGCGTGGTTTACGTTTTAAAACTCCGGGTTCTCCTTTCTCAAGTCCAAGTGCGACATCTTGAATTCCATTGGTTACGAGATTGAGCCATAACAGTTGTATGGGAAGCAGCGGAATCGGCAATGCAAAGAGGATAGCCAGCAAAACAAGAATAATTTCTGCAAATCCGGTAGATATAAGTAAATAAATAACTTTTCGAATATTGTCATAAGCAATTCTTCCCTCTTCGATACCACTGATAATAGAACCGAAAAAATCATCTGTCAAAATAAGGTCACTGGATTCTCTGGCTACATCTGTGCCGCTTTTTCCCATTGCTATACCGATATTTGCGCTTTTTAAAGCAGGTGCATCATTGACACCGTCTCCGGTAACTGCAACAAAATTTCCAGCATCTTGAAAAGAATTTACGATAATCTGCTTTTGCTCGGGCGAGACTCTGGCAAAGACTTTTTTATTTATTATTGTCTCTTTTAGAGTCTCTTTTTCTTGAGCGTGGGTAAGTGCAGTACCGTCTATTACCTCTTCTTTATCAATGGCAATTGAGAGCTCTTTTGCAATAAAATAGGCAGTATTGGGGTGGTCTCCCGTGACCATCACAACGCTTACTCCTGCTTCTTGAGCAATTTGTACCGCCTCATGTACGCCATCTCTTAATGGGTCTATAATTGTCACAAAACCAAGATAAGTGTAAGCATTATCGGCTATTGCTGTTTCACTGTTTTGTTTGTAAGCCAAAGCAATATTTCTAAATCCTTTTTCTGCCCATTCGTTTACCGTATTTAGAATATGTTCTTTTTGTTCAGGCTCAAGAGAAGATTTACTCACAATAATTTCAGGGGCACCCTTTATAAAATCAAAAATTCCACTATCGAGAGTGCATTTAACAGCCGCATAGCCGTTTTGCGGTTCATAAGGAATTTCTTGCAAGGGTTTGATATGCTGATACTTTTGAAAAAATTCACTGTTTACATGTAAAACATACCTAATAAGTGCAATATCAACCTGGTCTCCTGTGACCTCTAAAGTATTATTCTTTTGTATTACAGTGGCTTCATTGCACAGCATTGCACAAAGCAGGGCTTTTGTGTGCGCATCATTATCCTCATTGAGTGCTATGAAATTTTCAACACTAAGCATATTTTGGGTCATAGTTCCTGTTTTATCACTGGCAATTAAAGTACAAGAACCCAGCCCCTCAATAGCGGAAAGTTTACGTACAATTACATTTCTTTTACTCATCGAGGCACTTGCAGCACTAAGTGCTACTGTAATGGCAATAGGAAGGCCTTCAGGCGTGGCAGAAACGGCCAAAGCAACAGTAAAGAAGAATATTTCCTTAAGCCCTACACCTTGATAGATGCCAATAAATATAATAATAACAATAACAGTAGCAAGGATTTTTAAGATATTGAATGAAAATTTTTCCATGCGAATCAACAGAGGCGGTTTTGCAACTTCAGAGGTCAGTAAAAGCTCAGAAATTTTTCCGACTTCTGTCTGTCCTGCTATTGCTGTGACAACGCCTATAGCTCTGCCTTTTGTGACGAGTGAACCTGCATAGAGCATGTTTCTTCGATCGGCTACAGGTTCGTCAATATCAGTAGATATGTAATGTGAATCTTTACTGACATCTATGGATTCTCCTGTGAGAAGTGATTCGTTTAGAAATAAATCTTTGCTTTGTATCAGACGCACATCAGCAGGCACTTTTACTCCCGATTCAAAAAAGAGGATGTCTCCTACTGTGACTTCTTCACTGGGAATTTCTACTTTTCCCCCATTTCTAAGAGCAAAAATATAGGTTTTAATCATCTTTTTGAGAGCTTGCGCACTTTTATTTGCCTGATACTCCTGATAGGTTCCTATGACTGCATTTATTAAAAGTACAGCTACAATAAATCCGGCATCACTGAACTCTCCAATAGCAAGAGATATTACAGCAGCTGCAATTAAAACATATATAATGGGATTTGTAAATTGTTGCAAAAAGATTTGAAACAAAGTAGTTTGTTTTCCCTGAGGAAGTATGTTCTGCCCAAAATGTTTTTGTCTCATCTGTACTTCTTGAGTTGTTAAACCGTTTGGTGTAGCATCCACATCACTAAGCGTGGTTTGAATACTTTTTGTGTGAAACATAGCTTCTCCTCTTTATTCAGAGTTGTATAGTACCATTCTATCATATTATATTGATTTAAAAATATTACACAAATACTACACACTTAAAATGTATAATTTTTCTAATGTAACATATGTCGCATAAAAAAAACTTATTTTTATGTTACAATTGTTCTAACTTAAAATATCAAAGGATAACAGAATGAAAAAGTTAAATCTTACAGCTCTACTTTTAGGAGCAGCTCTATTTACAGGATTAGGTGCCGTTTCACTAAGTGCGGGTGATATGAAATGTGGTGCAGGAAAATGTGGTTCTTCAATGGAAAAACCAATGAAAAAAGCTGATGGTTCTAAATGTGGTGCTTCAATGAAAAAAGAAGGTGGAAAATGCGGTGCTTCAATGAAAGAAGAAAAAAAAGAAGAGAAGAAAAAATCTATGAAATGCGGTAAAGGTAAATGTGGAAGCAACTAAGTAGTTGCTTCTTGTAACAGAGAGTTTTTCTCTGTTACAACTTCAGTCTCATTCTATCCTCTGCAAAAATAACTTTTCCATCATCTTCTTTTTAACGTTTGCTTTTGTTCTTGAAGTATAGCACAAATAAATATTGCACACTTGCTACACAAAGTAGAGGTACAATACTTTTATAAAACTTAAGGAGTTTATTATGGGTATCAAAAAATTATATCTTGAATTTTCACGTTTGGGTGAGTATTTGCAATCATTAAGTCTGCTTTTTGCAAGGTTATTGGTAGCATACGGTTTTTATGAACCTGCTATGATGAAGTGGAATGATATAAAGTCAGTTGCCGAATGGTTCGGTTCTATGGGCATCCCGTTTCCGACACTCAACGCTTACATGGCTGCCAGTACAGAAATAACAGGTGTAGTTTTACTGACCTTAGGACTTTTTACAAGGATTATTTCTATTCCTATGATTATAATTATGATAGTTGCCATAGTAACAGTGCATCTGCATAACGGTTTTTCTGCAGGAGACAACGGTTTTGAAATTCCACTCTATTATATGGCATTTTTATTGATATTTCTTTCTTACGGTGCCGGTAAATTTTCATTAGACAGACTTATCTTTGGAGAGAAAAATTAAAAGATGGAAGCCTTAGTCCATTTCACACATGAAATAGGGGAGATACACTTTCCTATATTGATGTTTTTACTTAAAGCATTTTTTATTCTTTTTATTGTTGCTTCCATTGTTTTATTTATATATGACAGGTATATTCAAAGAGAGAATCAGCTGCTGATCAATTATCCTCTAATCGGTCGTATACGTTATTTGTTCTATGCACTTCGCGATCCGATGCGTCAGTATTTCGGAGATGAAAAATTTTATGAGTCATTTGATAAAGTAAAATGGGTTTATGATTCGGCTGAGCGTAAATCGGCATATGCCTCTTTTTCTCCGGGACAGCCTCAGCATAGTGCGAGACTGGGTATAAAAAATGCCAACTGCGTTCTCAATACCCAAGATGTGAGCGATGATTTTTCTGTAACTTTTGGAGAAAATTCTCTCAAGCCTTTTAAAACGAGATCTATTCTCGGACGAAGTGCTATGAGTGACGGTGCTATCTCTCCTGAGGGAACACGTGCCTTTACCAAAGGGGCATATCACGGAAAGTTTCCTATAAATACAGGAGAAGGAAGTCTCACTTCAAACTTTTTTTATACGCATAAATATACAAGAGAGTGTAAATTTTTTCAAACACAGGAGGGAACATTTTTTGCAAAAAATGTTTATAAACTTGTAAAAATCTTCATCAACGGGGCAGCGGCACAAAAGGTATATAAACATATGGTTGTGACGACTCCTGCTCCCGACAGTTACCTCTTTGATAAAACTGAATTGGTCTTTTACCGAGTTAATTGGGATGCTCCTGTGGCAACTTTTCCTTCAGAGGTTCCTGATGACATGCCAGATATTATTTTTCAGATGGGAAGCGGCTTGTATGGTGTGCGTGACAAAGAAGGAAACTTTTGTGAAGAACGATACCAAAAAACGATGCGTTTTTGTAAAATGACGGAGATAAAAATGGCACAGGGTGCAAAGCAGACGGGTGGCAAGCTGCTTGCATCTAAGGTAAGTGAAGAAATCGCCTATTATCGAGGGGTAGAAGCTCATAAAGACTTGTTCTCTCCAAATCAGTTTCCTTTTGCCCATACCGTAGAAGAACTTTTTGATTTTATAGGCAGACTCAAAGAGTTGTCCGGGAAGCCCGTAGGTGTGAAAATCGTTATATCTTCACAAGAAAATTTTACTCAGTATGCAGATTTAATGAAAGAGCGTTTGGAGACAGGCTCAAATGCTTACCCTGATTTTATAACCATAGACGGCGGTGACGGCGGGAGCGGTGCTGCACCTTTGGAGATGATGTTGAGTGTCGGTATGACGATAACAAAAGCACTTTATATCGCAGACAGTGAGTTAAAAAAAGCCGAAGTACGTGAAAAAGTTAAACTTATTGCAAGTGAAAAAGTTTTAACACCTGATGATGCCATAGTACTTTTTGGCCTGGGAGCTGATTATGTAGCAATTGCAAGAGCATTTATGATGAGTGCAGGATGTATACGTGCACGAGAGTGCTCCGGTGCACATGGACGTGCCTGCCCGGTAGGTCTGGCAACACAGGACAAGAAAAAAAGAGCTTCATTTCTAATAGAGAAAAAAGCTATAAATATTGCATCTTATCATGGACAGTTACTCTCAGGTATACGCAATTTACTTGCTATTATGGGAATCAATCATATATCTAAACTTAGTAAAGAGAACCTTATTTTTAGAGATTACAGCGGAAAAACATATATGAATGTTGAACATTATTTTGAAGAAGCTTTAGTGGATTAGTACACAATTGCTACACAGATTTTAAGTATAATATTTTTAAAACACGTAAAAGGAGGATGTTATGTGTATCCCTCATGGTGCTACCCGCACGGTAAATACAGGCTTTATAAAAGAGGCAAAGCCCAAAAAACATATAAAAAAACCTTCAAAAAATATGCTTGAAAAAGGTGATCCTGACTTTGTAGATGAGCGTAAACATACCAATGCAACCAAAAAAGAAGAGTCGTTTTTTGACAAACTTTTTAAAGATTAAGTGATGTCGGCATTGCGATCAAGAAGAAATTTTTTAAAGGCAGGTTTTTTATCAAGTGCTGTTTTTTTAATGGACGGATGTAACCTTTTCGGTGTAACAACCCCAATGCAGACGCTTGGACTTATGCATAAAGATCTTTTTCCACATGCACAAGAACTCGGTATAAAGACCACTTCATATATGCAGATAGTTTTTAATCATTTTCGTATCAGTGATGCAGACAAAACTTTTTTAAAAAATGGCGTGAAATGGCTCAATGAAGAGAGTATTACGCAATATAAACAAGAGTATGCAAAGCTTTCTTCAAAACAGAGACAAAATATTCTGGCAACTGTTACCAAAACAGAATGGGGGGATAGCTTTGTATATAATGTGATGAACTATATGTTTGAAGCAATGCTCGGTGACCCGATATACGGCGGAAATAACCATGAAGCCGGCTGGAAATGGCTGCAGTTTCAAGGCGGGAAACCAAGCCCAAAACAAGCTTACATGTAACGTGAGGAAAAATAAGAATGGTTGATATATGTATAATCGGCAGTGGAGCAGGCGGCTCGCCTATAGCGTATGAGCTTGCAAATGCAGGATTCAGTGTTGTAGTTTTGGAAAAGGGCGAGAATTATACAGAAAATGATTTTAACAAAGATGAAATCGGCGTCACGCGACGTGATATGTTTACCCCGCCTTTGAATGAACAAAAACATATTATAAACGAGTATAAAGAGGACGGTACATTTGAGCGTTATGACGGTGAAGAATCAAGCTGGAATTTTTGGAACGGTTCACTTGTGGGCGGCTCGTCAAACCTGATGAGCGGATATTTTCACAGACTCAAGCCCAATGATTTTAAACTTAAAAGTGTCTATGGCAAAATAAAAGGCGCAAATGTGGTTGATTGGCCTATCAGCTATGAAGAGCTTGAACCATACTATGACAAGGTTGAAAAAGTTGTCGGGGTAAGCGGTAAAATTGTACAGCATAAGCATCTTGAACCTCGCTCAAGTGCAGATTTTTTTTACCCCCAGCTGCAGACAAACGGTGTTACAAAGTGGTTTGACGGGGCATGTAAAGAGTTGGGTTATGTGCCCATTCCTACGCCCCGCGCGATATTATCTCAAAATGCACTTGGACGGAACGGCTGTTACTATTCTAATTTTTGCGGCAGTTACGGTTGTGCAAGCGGTGCAAAAGGAAGCGGACGTGCAGCTCTGCTTCAAAAGTGTGATGCTAAAATCATTACAGATGCTTTTGTGTATAAACTTGAGAGTACAAATAAAAAGGTAACAAGAGCCTACTATTACACAAAATACGGTATCAGACACTCTGTACAGGCCAAAATTTTTGTACTTGCGGCGCAGGCTATTGAGAGTTCAAGACTGCTGCTTAATTCTAAAAACAGGTATTTTCCTAACGGTTTGGCAAATTCCAGCGGGGAAGTAGGCAAAAATTTAATATTTTCAGCAGGGGGCAGCGGCAGCGGACGATTTGTTTTTGAAAAATTGACACTGCAGCAACAAAAAGAGCTGATGGAGGTCGGTGTCTTTTTTAACCGTTCTTTGCAGGACTGGTATGAATATAGTGAAGAAGACAAAAAATACAAAGGAGGAACAGTAGACTTTTTATTCGAGCATCAAAATATCATTTCACGTGTGATGCGTGAGGTGTATGATGAGGAGGGGAACCTTTTGTGGGGCGCTGCACTCAAGGAAAAGCTCCATAAAAGATTGATGACTTCAAGAGTGCTTACCTTTGAAGTGTTTAACGACTGGCTTCCTACAGATAAATGTTTTGTAAGTGTTGATGAAACAGTAAAAGACAAATACGGTGTACCTGTGGGCGTGATTAATTTATACGGACATCCGCATGATTTGGCTGTAGGAGAATATTTGGCAAAAAAAAGCGTCAAAGTATTACAAAAACTCGGCTGTGAGGAGATTGATTATTCTATTTCTGCAGCACCGCCTCCTAATCTTGTTGCCGGTGGATGCAGATTTGGAAATGATGCAAAAAAATCGGTACTAGATAAAAACTGCAAGGCACATGATTTGGAGAATCTTTATGTCGCTGATGCCTCATTTATGCCCACAGGAGGAAGTGTTCCGTATACCTGGACGATTTATGCAAACTCTTTTCGTATTGCAGATGTTATAAAGAAACAACTACCGAAGTGCCATTTTTTATACAACACTCAGGCAGGAAAACCTTGCTTATGAGACAGAAAAAGAGGATAACAGTTTCGGTATGCAAAGAGTTGAAATTATTGCTAAAAAAAGCGGCTTTGTATTAATGCAAGTTTGTTTGAATGTGTGCCGAGGAAATAGCAAATTGTTTTTTTTAAGAAATATCGGCGTATAATCTTTACATGTAGACTATATAAAGGATTTATAATGGCAATAGTAAGATCTTACGGTGCAACGAAAGAGGTGACAGGTTCATGTCATGTGTTTGAAGTCGGCGGTGTAAAAATCATGATAGACTGTGGGATGTTTCAGGGGTTAGATGAAGATAAAAATGAAGAAGCATTTTATTTTGAGCCTGCAAGTATAGACTATCTTTTAGTAACACATGCCCACCTCGATCATGTCGGGCGCATTCCTAAGCTGGTAAAAGAAGGCTTTAAGGGGAAAATTTATGCAACTTCTGCCACAATGGATTTAGCGCAGATAATTTTAATGGACAGCGCAAAGATAATGAATGAAGATTTTCAAACACGTTACAGAAAAGCATTGCGTAAAGGGAGAGAAAAAAAACTCTCTAAGCCGCTTTATGAGCCCTTGGATGTTGAAAAAACTTTTCAAATGATGGAATGGATTAATCCGGAATATGATAAATATTATAATTTATGTGAAGGGGTCAGTTTTATCTATCGTAATGCCGGACATATTTTGGGCTCAGCTTTTATAGAACTTTCTTACATGGAAAAAAGTGATTCTCATACCATAGTATTTTCCGGAGATATTGGCAATGATAACGGCTTGGTAATGCCTAACTTGAATAAATGTGACAAAACACAGAGCCTCTATGTGGAAACAACGTATGGAGACAGAGATCATCAGCCGATTGACGCGACAATCAAAGAGTTTAAAGATGTTATTGTAAAAACTTTAAACAGCCATGGAAATGTGCTTATTCCATCTTTTGCAGTGGAGAGAACACAGGAATTACTATGCATTCTGCGAGACATGTATGAGAGCGGGGAATTACCTAAATGTAAAGTTTTTTTAGACTCTCCAATGGCAACAAAGGCAACGGCAGTGTATAGAACGTATGTTGATGAATTAACGAACAAATGCCAAAAAAACGTTCAACAAGATGGGACTGTTTTTAATTTTGAATCACTCATATATACTGAAACACCGGAAGCTTCAAAAGGAATAAACGACGTACAAAGCCGTGCTATTATCATAGCCGGAGCAGGAATGTGCAACGGTGGAAGAATTACGCATCACTTTAAACACAGAATTTGGGACAAACGTAATGCAGTGGTTTTTGTAGGATTTCAGGCTGAAGGTACTTTGGGACGTGAAATTGTTGATGGAGCGAAGTGGATAAATATTTTGGGTGAAGATATTATTGTAAAATCTTCTATTCATACCATCAACGGCTTTTCTGCTCATGCGGACAGAGATGGTATTATGGAATGGATTTCAAGTATGAAAGATTTAAAAAAAGTGTTTTTTGTGCATGGAGAATTGGAAAGTCAAAAATCATTTAAAGCGATGGTAAAAAAAGAGCTGAATTTAGATGGACATATTGTAGCCTTTAAAGAAAAAATAGTCCTTGATTAGGACTATTTTCTTTCAAAGTTTCGTATTTTTTAGACGCAGAGCATTTGTAATGACAGAAACGGAACTGAAACTCATTGCCGCTGCTGCAATAATAGGGGAGAGAATAATACCAAAAAATGGATAAAGCACGCCCGCGGCAACCGGAACTCCTGCACTGTTGTAAACAAAAGCAAAAAAGAGATTTTGTCTGATATTTTTCATGGTGGCGCGCGAGAGTTTGAGTACCTTGACGATGCCAAGCAGGTCTCCTTTTATAAGAGTTACTCCTGCACTCTCAATTGCCACATCTGTTCCTGTTCCCATAGCAATTCCGACATTTGCCTGTGCCAGTGCAGGGGCATCGTTTATACCGTCACCGGCCATTGCAACAAGCGCTCCATTGCCTTGAAGCTCTTTTATAACATCAGCTTTACCGTCAGGCAGAACATTGGCATAAACTTTTGCTATGCCAAGTTTTTTGGCGACGGCATTGGCTGTAAATTCATTGTCGCCGCTGAGCATTACAACGGTTATGCCTTCATTATTTAATGTCTGTACCGCTTCAACTGAAGTTTCTTTTATAGGGTCTTCTATAGCAATAATCGCGCAGTAATTATCATCTATTGCCATAAAAATAATACCTTTGGCATCATTTCTCATTGCATCTGCATTTTCTTTCGCATCTTCAATAGAAATGCCTTGCTCTTTTAAAAGTTTTTCACTTCCTAAAATTATCTTTTTACCGTCAATTTGCGCGATAACACCTTTACCCGGGACAGCTTCAAAGTTTTCTACGTTAATGAGTGAAATATTTGACTCTTTTGCGTACTCTATGACAGATTGTGCAAGCGGATGTTCACTTGCGCGCTCTAGTGAAGCGGCATATTTTATAAGCTCATCTATGTCATACATTTCGGTTGTAAGAAAATCAGTTACTTTTGGTTTCCCCAGTGTGAGGGTTCCTGTTTTGTCTACAACCAATGTGTCTATTTTCTCCATAGTTTCAAGCGTTTTGGCATCTTTAACCAAAATGCCTGAGAGTGCTGCTCGACCGGTTCCCACCATAATCGAAATCGGTGTAGCAAGTCCCAAGGCACACGGGCAGGCTATAATTAAAACAGAGACTGCCGCTACAATTGCGTAAGTGAGCTGAGGTTCGGGTCCAAAAGCCCACCAGCCTATAAAAGCAAAAACGGCAGAAAGAACAACTGCGGGTACAAAGTAACTAGATACCGTGTCAGCCAGCTGTTGAATAGGTGCACGGGAGCGTTGGGCCTGTGCTACCATTTGAACAATCTGTGCAAGCATAGTATCACTACCTACTTTTGTCGCCTGCATTATCAATGTCCCATTTTTATTGATTGTTGCACCTATGAGATTCTCTCCTGCTGTTTTTTGTACAAGAACAGGCTCTCCTGTTATCATAGACTCGTCAATATTACTTTGTCCTTCTACAACAACTCCATCAACAGGAATTTTCTCTCCCGGTTTTACTCTGAGCTTATCTCCGGTATGGACAAGTTCGAGGTTTACATCTTCTTCATTGCCCCCGTCATCTATAATTCTGTGTGCCTGTTTGGGTGCAAGATTAAGCAGAGTTTTTATGGCTGTATTTGTTTTACTCCTTGCACGTAGTTCAAGGACCTGTCCTAAAAGAACAAGTGCGGTAATGATGGCTGCCGTTTCAAAATAGACATGTACGACACCCTCCTTTGTATGCATAAGGGGTGGAAAAATTTCAGGTAGAAAAAGTGCAACAAGACTGTAGATGTATGCAGCTCCCACACCCATAGAAATCAGCGTAAACATATTTAAATTCCAGGTTTTTACAGACTGATATCCTTTGACATAAAAAGGCCAGCCGCCCCAAAGAACAACAGGGGTTGTCAGAAAGAATTCAATCCACTGTATCATTTGCGCTGATAGTGAAGATGGAATATATTGGGGTGCTAAATCATTAATCATCGTTAATGTAAAAAGAGGAATTGACAAGACGGTACTGACCCAAAAACGGCGGCTCATATCATCAAGTTCTTCGTTTTTTTCTTTTGCCTCTACAGTAGTTATAGGCTCAAGATGCATACCGCATATCGGACAGTCTCCCGGTTCATTACGAATAATTTCCGGGTGCATAGAACAAGTATAAGAAATATTTTCTTCGTCTTTGTTTTGCTCACTCATAATACACCTCCAAATCAATGTTTAAGCTGCTCTTTTTTTCGTTTGTATTCTTCTTCATCTATTTCACCGTTTGCGTACTTTCGGTCTAAAATATCTTGTGCTGATTCTATGTCATTTTTATTATTGCTGTTGATAAAATAAAAAAGAGCAAAAATAAAAAGTAGCGGAACAATCCATCCAAAACTCATACCAAATCCCCACTCATGCATAATAAATCCTTATTTTTTAAGTTTATAAAATTATAGTGAGAGTTTGTGTAGCGTTTGTGTGTCAAAAAAGGAGACTTTCCAAGAGTATAACCGCTTCTGTCAATACTTTAGGTAAAAACATCATAGGTTTCAGCAACTCCAATGCGAAACTCATCCACATTCACAGGTTGTATATCATTGCCGTCAGCCGCAACAACTTTCATTTTGCGCACATCAAAAAAGGTCATAGACGCTGCATTGATAAAACGGAGTCTAATTTTTTCGCCGTTCCACATTTGACGTTCTTTAAAAGCCTCTAAAAATCCCCGACAGTTCTTTGATTAAAATTGTAATAATCAGGAGAGAGCTTGAGTTTTCTATAAATATTTGCGGGCTTTTCATCGGAATAATCAGACAATATGACAACATAATCTTTATCATACTTATATGGTTCTGCCTTTTTGGCTTTTTAGTGCCGGATTTAAAAGTTGAGTGTTGTTTTTACACGAGATCTTTTGCCTTTTTTAGGGGTTATAAATATATGCAGCTGCCATGTTCCGCTCATAGCAAGATTGACTGTTGCTTTATATTTTCCGCTGCCAATATTTGTTGCATTTGCTTTTGAACTCATTGCAGGCATGCCGGGCATTGCCGGCATAAATGCTTTGAGTGCCACTTTTGCATCAGTTATAAGTTTACCGTTTTTTTTGATAGTTACAATAATTGTGTTTGAACCGGTTGTAAGCGGTTTGTCCGCAGTAATATGAACTGTTGTTGTTCTAAATTTTGCATCTTTGCTAAATGCCGCCTGAACAAGTGTTGCTCCTAAGAGCAGTGTAAAAAAAATCTTTGCTAGAGTTTTCATGGTGTCATCCTTTTGTGTTTTGTTGCTAAAAGTATATAGTTTTAGTGTGTAGCATTTGTGTGCGTGCAGTACATTACAGCACAAACAGTACACAAAAAAATTATATAATTATATAAATAAAAGGATAAATTATGTTTACTGCATTTAAAACAGAAGAAAAAAATAATTGTTGCACACCACAACCGAAGGGGAAAGTGGAATGTCCTAGTTGTCATGAGAAAGCCAAAGGAGTACTCGGTAAAACTCTGCAGCATCTTTTGAAAGACGATGCAAAAGCAAAACTTTCTTGTTTTGACGGCTTTTATTATTGTAAAACAGCTACATGTAAAGTTGTTTACTTTAGAAATAATGAGATTTTGACACAAGATGATGTAAAGGTTGTGGTTGGTCTTAAAGAGGGTGCCGAACCTGCAACAGTTTGTTACTGTTTTGGATGGAGTAAAGAAAAAATCAAAGCAGAACTTGAAGCAGCAGGCAAAACAACAGTGTTAGAAGATATCAAAGCAAAAATGCAAAATCCGGGCTGCTCTTGTGAAATACTCAATCCCAGCGGTGGGTGTTGTCTGGGGGATGTGAGCAAAGCCATAAAAGAGATACAAGAAATAGTATAAATTTGTTACAATAGCCCTATGAAAATATTATTACTTGAAGATGATACGGCACTGGCAAATATTTTGGTTGATTTTTTGGAAGATGAATATGAAGTTGTGCAAACTTACAGCATGAAAAAAGCACTACAGCTCTCAGAAAATGAACGATTTGACCTTTATATTTTTGATATTAATGTTCCCGATGGTAATGGCATCTCACTTTTGCGGGAACTTCGGGATTTTAATGATGAGACGCCGACTATTTTCATTACTGCTTTTCATGATAGCAAATATCTTAAATCCGCTTTTGAATCAGGTGCAAATGACTTTATAAAAAAGCCTTTTGATTTAGAAGAACTGGCACAGAGAATAGAAAATATAAAAAGGCATTTTGGACTTGAGAGTTTAGTGAAGTTGAGTGAGGGCATCACATTTGACACAAAGACACATACACTCAAAACTGTCGATAAAACAATTAAACTGACACATAAAGAGAGTGATTGCCTGCACTATTTGTATAAAAATCGGCATCGCGTGGTAAGCTCTGAGGAGCTGCTGCAAAACTTTTGGGAATATGATGAGATGCCGAGTGATGATGCTATTCGTACTATCGTGAAAAATTTGAGAAAGCATATCGGCAAAGAGCATATTGTAAATATTCGCGGCGAAGGGTATAAATTTGAATGAGTTGGAAAAAAAGTCTTTTTACTCTTTTGTAACGCTCTATCTTGTTTCCTCCTTTTTATTTGTGCTTTTATCCGGTTATTGGTATTACAGTGCGCAAAAAAACTCGTTAGAAAGTACAATATATTATAAGCTCAACCATATTGCCGATAAACTCTCAGGACTTATCATCAATGCTCAAATGAAAGGTAAAATACTCCATCTTCCAAATGAAAAAGGTTTTGAATACAGTTTGATTTCCGCAAATGAAGCCGCACATTTTAAAGCAGGCTATTATGAAAAAGAAGGCTATAAAGTTTTGATTTCAGATGCACCGCAGGAGCATTTAAATATTAAATATGTTGTTGTAAAAACAGATGAATATTTTCAGAAGCTCTCAGAATTGAAAAAGCAAGTACTTCTGGTTATGGGAATCAGTTTCGTTTTTATTGTCATAATTTCTATTATACTTGCCAAACTTTTTATGAAGCCTGTGCATCAGAGAATGGAGCAGATTGAGAGTTTTATTCAAGATGTTTCGCATGAACTCAATACACCGATAACCGCTTTGAAAATGAGTGCAAGCCGGGCAATAAAAAAAGCGGTGTATGATAAAAAAATACTTACCAATATTTCCATAAGTACAAAGCAGCTTGAGAGTATCTATAAATCACTGACCTTTTTAAATTTTAAGCAAAAACAGCAAGAAGCTGAGACTGTGAACCTGAAAAATATTTTGCAGCAGACAATCGGCTACTACCGTGAGCTTACTGATGCCAAACATATAAAGATACAAACAGAGCTTGAAGATGTCAACCTTGAGATAGTCCCATCAAGGGCTGAACTGCTCTTTTCCAATCTTATTTCTAATGCCATCAAATATTCTATGCCGGACACTACTATAACTATAAAACTAGATAAAAATTCTTTTACTATAAAGGATGAGGGTGTAGGAATAGAGGAGAGAAAACTTGATGAGATTTTTGAGATGTATAAACGAGAATCAGAAATAGCAGGCGGATTTGGTATAGGTTTAAGTATAGTGAAGCAAATTTGTGATGAATATCATATAAAAATCACAGTAGATTCCCAAGTTGGAAAAGGAACATATTTCAGTTTAAAAAAAGAGGATTAAAGTTCCTCTCTTTTATCAAGTTGTCGTTTTGAGTAAATTTCAAAGAGTATCGGAATAATAACTAAAGATAAAACAGCCGAACTTACAACACCGCCAAGCATAGGTGCAGCAATGCGCTGCATTACTTCACTTCCGACTCCATGAGTGTACATAATAGGTGCAAGACCTGCCAAAATGGCAAATACAGTCATTAGTTTTGGACGGACTCTTTGCACTGCTCCCTCATATATGGCAGCATTGAGGTCGTTTACATCAAAGGCATCCCCTCTCATTTGTTTAAACTCATCTACACTCTCCTGCAGGTAAATAATCATGACAATGGCAGTCTCGGCGGCCACTCCAAGCAGTGCTAGAAAACCTACGATAACGGCAATACTCATAGCAAAGTTAAGTATGTCAATGTATATAAGTCCTCCAAGAAGTGCAAATGGCAGGGTAAAAAAGACGATGAGAGTCGGTACGGGCTTTTTCAGTGCCATATATATAAGTAAAAAGATTGCAACAAGTACGGCAGGAACTATCCAAACAATGCGTTTCATCGCCGAGTCAAGATACTCTGACTGTCCTGCCCACTGTGTGTAATATCCGGGCGCAAGTTTTATCTCATCTAAAAATTTCTGCGCTCCTTTTTTATACTCTGTTGCACTTATACCCTCTTTTGGTGTGATGTAAATGAAAGTTACGGGTGCTGCCATCTCACTTTTGATGACAGAAGCACTTTGTCTGTAGGCTACTTTTGCAAGCGAGCCAAGAGGTACAAAACCGAGTTTTGTTTTCACCTGTATATTTCTGATAGACTCAAGGCTTCTTCTCTGGCTTCCTTCAAGACGCAGGCTGATAGGGTAGCGTTCCAGCCCTTTATACATAGTGGAGACTTTCATTCCTCCGACAGCCAGAGCGGTATACTCTAAGAGGGTGTCTTTACTCATTTCGTAACGCGCAAGTTTTTCTTCATCGGGAATAATATCTATATAATACCCTGCACTTGCCTGATCTGCAAAGACGGAGAGTGTTTTGTCATAGGCTCTAAGTTTTTCTTCTATCTGTTTTCCGAATTTTTGCAGCCCTTTTGCATCTGTACCGTAAAGTTTGATGCCGATAGGCGTTCGTATACCACTGAGCAGCATATCGATACGGCCGCGAATAGGATAGGTCCATGAATTTGTAAGCCCCGGAACCTGTAGAGCGGCTTCCATATCTTCTCTTAGTTTGTCATAAGTCATGCCCTTCGGCCACTCTGATTTTGGCTTGAGTGTGATAATAGTCTCTAACATACCAAGCGGTGCAGGGTCGGTTGCCGTACCTGCTCGTCCGGCTTTACCGAAAACATTTTGTACTTCTGGAAATGATTTTATGATTTTGTCTGTCTTTTGCAAGAGCTGTTTTGCCTGGTCTATACTGATGCCGTAAGGCGTGACGGGCATATACATAAAAGTCTGCTCATTTAACATTGGCATAAATTCCCATTTGAGACTTTTATAAAGCGGGTACATGTAACCGAGAGAAAGTAAAACCAAAACAATGACGAGGTATTTTACTTTGAGTCCGTAAACAATAATGGGACGATAGAGCCAGATAAAAAATCTGTTAAGCGGATTTTTACTCTCAGGCAGGATTCTACCTTTGACAAAAAATATCATAAGTGCAGGGACAAGCGTGATACTCAGCAGTGCTCCGGCAGCCATGGCAAAGGTTTTAGTAAAGGCAAGCGGGGTAAAAAGCAGTCCTTCTTGTCCGCTGAGTGCAAAAATAGGTAAAAATGAAACTACGATGAGCGCAAGAGCGAAAAAGATAGGACGTCCGACAAGCTGAGAAGACTTGAGTATAACGGCAATGCGCTCTTTGTCGCTCGGCATTCTTCCCTCTTTGTGCTCAAACTTGTGCAGCATTTTGTGGGCATTTTCTATCATAACGATGGATGCATCCACCATGGCACCGATGGCAATGGCAATACCGCCGAGACTCATAATGTTTGAGCCTATGCCAAAGAGTTTCATCAGTAAAAAGGTAAAGCCGACCGTTAAAGGCAGAACAATGATAACGATGAGTGAAGAGCGAAAGTGCATCAGAAAAAGTCCGATGATGATAACAACAATAACACTCTCTTCAATGAGCGTATCTTTTAAAGTATCTACCGCTTTGTCTATAAGCCCTGAACGGTCATAAACAGTGACAACATCAACACCGTCAACTTTAAGCTCTTTCATTTTCTTTTGTACACGTTGTATCATGGTGTAAACATCTTCGCCATAGCGTGCCATAACGATACCGCCGACCACTTCTCCCTCACCGTTAAGGTCAGCCAGACCTCGGCGCGGTGCAGGGGTGAGTTCTACTCTTGCAATATCGCCTAGTTTGACAGGTGTGCCTGCTTTTGTAGTGACAACAAGCCCTCTTATGTCATCAAGGTTTTTGATGTAGCCTTTTGCCTGTACCATCCATTCATACCCGTTTTTAATGACGATGCGTCCACCGGTATCGTTATTGTTTTTCTTTAAAACTTTGGCGATGTCTTGGATGCTGAGGTTATAACGGACAAGATTGTCATTGTTCACGGTTACTTGGAAAGTTGGTACAAATCCGCCAATGCTCGCTACTTCACTGACACCGTCTACACTCATAAGTGCATATCGGTAATAGTAGTCTTGTAGTGTACGAAGCTCGGCAAGATTTTTTGTTTTTGATTTGAGTGCGTATTCATACACCCAGCCCACGCCGCTGGCATCAGGACCGAGTGCGACGTTCATATTTGCAGGAAGCTGTGACTGTATGGAAGCAAGCTGTTCAAGTACACGGCTACGCGCCCAGTAAAGGTCGGTTCCTTCTTTAAAAATGATGTAAATCAATCCGTTCTCATAAGTAGAATACCCGCGAACCGTATCAATGTTGGCAATAGCCAAAAACTGTGCCACAAGCGGATACGTTCCTTGAGACTCTACAATCTCGGGAGACTGTCCCGCCCAGTTAATCTGTACAATAACCTGAGGAGGAGACAAGTCAGGCAGTGCATCAAGTGGTGTGTTCTTTATACTCCAAATAGAGGCAGCAACCAAGACCAAAGAGGCTAAAAGGATAATAAATTTGTTTTTGATACTAAAGGCAATGAGTTTTTCTATCATAATTTTCCCGTTTTTTTAGTTTGGAAAAATTATAGCGGGGTTGTGTGTAGGGTTTGTGGTGGAGGGGTAACGGCTGTCGTGAGCGATAGTTTTTCCGCTAGGGTAAACTATTGGTCTCCTCGTACTTGTTATCTTTTTATACGAGTTGAATTTTGAGTTCTTTACCCATAATATGAGCAAATGCTTGAAGTGTTGAGAGTCTAATATCTTGTGCATGGTTTTCTATACGAGAAATAGCAGACTTTTTAGTGTGCATCGCTTCAGCTATATCTGACTGTGTTAAACCTGTCTCTTTTCTAGCAAGTTTTAACATTTCTCCAATTTTAAACTCTTGATAACCTTCTTCAAAATTCTCTGAAAATTCATTATCAATACTTTTTCTTTTTACAATATATTTTTTCAAATCACTCATGGTTCTCTCCTCTTGAAAGATATTCAGTTTTTCTTTGTTGTGCTAAATTGATTTCAGATTTAGGAACTTTTTGATTTTTTTTCTTAAAGCCATTTGTTAAGACAACAAATGTGCCTTTGTCTTCAAAACCTAAAAGTCTAAAATTGTTTTTACCAATTTGAGCTCTTACTTCTATAATCCCATCACAATTGCTAAGTTGTTTGTAAAACTTAGTTGAAACAGTTTCCATTTCTTCAATTAAACTCAACACCCAAGTAAGCTTTTGAGCTTCTTTTGATGATAATGAGTCAAGAAAATCTTCAATAGGACTTTTTCCTGATGGTAATTTATTCGCTCCTATGATTTGTTATATTTTATTGAGGAATACCCATAACGTTTCTTTTAAAAATCGTTTTATACAATATAGCACCCTTGAATGTTGAGTTTGTTAAATTATTATCTTCAAATATCGCTGAACCCAATGCTGAATCATTAAAATTACAGTTATCAATTTTTGCTTGTGAAAAGTTGCCTTTCCAGATTCTTGCTTCTGTGAAATCTACATTATGCAATATTGTATTGACAAATGAAGCACCTTTTATGTTGGATCTTACAAATAGTGCGTTACTCAAATCTGAATTGGAAAAATTAGCCTTGTGTGCAAGTGTGTCCGTGAGATTGGCATGTGATAAATTGGCATCATTTAAATCTGACATACTTAAGTCCATACTGCTCAGATTGGCATAACTCAAATCACACATAGGGCAATCACCATCTTCTTTAAGTTGCTTAACATCATTGAGATCAAAGGCAAATAGTAGGTTTGAGCAGAGGATTATTGATAATATAATATTTTTCATTTTACAGACTTAAGTTTTTCTAAAAAGATATTCGCTTTACTGCCACCAATAATTTTGTCTTTCTCACTCGCATTGTCATCCAAAAAGAAAAAAACTGGAATACCAGGATACTCAAAACCCTTAGGTAATGTATCTTTTTGAATATCAAGTGATAAAACAATAAAATGTTTTTCTATATAGGTACTCACTTGTTTATCTTTAAATACAATCTCTTTCATGTAATTACACTCAGGACACCATACTGCAGAATACATCATCATCACTGCTTTATTCTGTTCTTTTGCTTTTTTCAGTGCTTTATCAAAATTATGCTCAAATTGGAGTTCGTTGGCAAACAATATCAATACAGATGTTAAAAGTAATATTAAAATTTTCATATTTTTGCCTTATTTTTTAGATTATAACATTTTACTTATCTGGTTCGATAAGCCGCATGACACTCCACACAAGATTGTGTTACTGGAATAAGTGCCTCATAGGCTGATTCTAAATTCCCTTTTTTTGCAACCTCTGCAAAATGAGTTGCAGCACTATGCATATTATACCCTGCTTGTTTCATTCCTTTAGGCATATATTTGGCTAAATTACCTGTATCATGTGAATGACGTGCCTTGAGTCCAAGGCGTTTTTCTGCAATATCTGCTGCTTCGTCTAATTCATCAAAAGCCAGGCTCTCCAATATCCCATTGAGTGCAGCCATGTGATCACGCATATTTGACAGCTGCTTCAATTGAAGCTTTGGAGGAAATTTGACATATTGTCTTGTTTCTTCTTCTGCATTGGCAGTGCCGTTTGCAAAAATGCAAAGTATTAAAATGAGTATCATCTTTTCCATCATATTTTTCCTTATTTTATAAAGCTTGCTATATGTCAAGTTCTTACTATATTGTACTATTCTAAAAACTATATTTTGAAAGACATCTGGTAAAATCTTAAATATTTCAGGCTTTGTTTGAAAGCAACTTTGAACTACCTCAAAAGGTATTTTAACTTTTTTCTTAAATAGTCATATTCAAATTTCAAAATATAACGTTCGTCGTGAGCAATAGTTTTCCGCTTGTGGTAAACTATTGCGCTCCTCGTACTTGTTATAAACCATTCTAGTAAAAGTTCTTTTGGTTGGCAGCAAGTATACCTAAGGAAGTATTCCATTCTACTAATAACATAGTGGTATCTAATAATTCGTAATCTTGTTTTTCAGGATATAAATACGTAGCATACATCTTAGATATAGTAAAAATAGTTTGAGACATGTCTTTAGTAGAAAAATCTGTTTGATTATGTATATTTGAAAAGTCATCAAGACTTTTTATAAAGCTTTTCCAAGTTTCTTGAAAGTTGTAGTCTTTATATTCATATTCAGTAAGTATTAATTGTAATATTTCATAATGTTTTGTTTCCTCAATCTCATTTAACTCTAAATGATCACTGTTTTTTACAAATTGATTTGCTAAAACATTATTTATTTTTTCTGTATCGTCATAATTAAACATTTCCTGAAAATTTCTTGACAACTCATCAACTGCATACAATACTAAGTCTTTATATTCGTCATAAGTTGTAATCTTTGAAAGTTCATTATGAACCATCTTTGATGAGAACATATGTGTAACTTCTTTATTATCAACGTCTTTGAAATCAATAGAAAAAGTAGATGGATATAATTTTTTCTCTATAAGAAAATCTAAAGTAGAGTTATCAATGCCCATGAATGATATTGCATGCTCATTTATTGTTTTTTCAGAATCTTGTTCTTTTGCAAGTTTTACTTTTTCGATTATAACTTTGTTTTTTAAAACACCTTGTACTTTATAAGGCTTTTTAAAAAGTGATTTTAAAAATGAAATTTTACAATCATGAAATGTACCACAATCTAAACAAATTAACAATGTGTGAATTAATCCATTGTTATCTTTATACTATTGTTTTACAAGAAAATCAGTATTCTCTTTTAAATTACTGATAGTACCAATATTTCCATTGTGATTACAATTAGAACATTTGAATTTCACATATTATCCTTTTTGGTTTATAACGACTGTCGTGAGCGATAATTTTCCCGCTAGGGTAAATTATTGGTCTCCTCGTACTTGTTATACTTTTTGTAAAATTGGTACCATTTTAGTAAACTCATACTGATTTAAAATATGCATATTTTTTTTTGATAAATTTAATCCATACTCCGGCTTACTTTGTTTTCCTTCATAATCTCTATCTACAAATAATTCGTTTGGTGTTTTCCATTCTGTGGATGGAATAATATATATTTTTGGTGCTTGATGTTCATCTAATATTGCTAACACTAAATATAAATCTGATGAAAGTTTAAATTTGTCTTTTTGCATAAAAACATAACCACTCTTTCGTATAGACTTAACTTGTATTGTTAAAAAACTATTATTTTCAAATCTAGTTACAAAATCTATTCCTCTGTCATCAACTTCAGTTGAATAAACTTGAAAACCATACATCGTAAATTCCATTTTTACAAAATATTCACTAAATGCACCAACTTGTTGTTTATTTAAACTTTTCCAATTATATCGCAAAGTGATTCCTCTGTATTTTGTAGTATAACTCTTTATTAATTACTATTTTAGCATAAACAGCTTCATATCTAATAATTATTGAACATAGAAAATGTTAGTTTATTTTAGAATATATTATATTTACAACATATATTTAATGATTATTTTAAATTTGAGTAAGTATTCTTAAAAATTGAATGTGTTTTTATTGTATTTAAGGCAAATACTTAAATAAAGTGTTCGTTGATTTAGTAATTATTCCATTAAAAACACACTTTGTTACTTAAACAATGTGCTTGCTTAAATGATAAACCAAACAACTGCTATATGTATTTTCAAGCTGGAGTTAGGGAACAAGAACGCAAACGCAGCTAGAAAGATAATAAATATATCTTTTAATTAAGTAGTTTTTTCATTTCTTTATCAAAGTCACTCTCTATTTTTTGTATTTTATTAAATTCTTCATACTCAGTAGAAGCTTTGTCTTTTGCTAAAGTATGAGAAATTTTACCTTTTCCATCAAGGATTTTAAACTCATTGAATTCCAAAAATTTGTTTACAGAGTCACTTACGTTTTCCATACTTAGCTCTTGTCTGTTTTCTATGAGCCTTTCTATGTAGTCAAAATAAGAGCCTATGGTTCTTTCAAGTTTTTTAATCTCATCCTCTGTCAAATAATTTTTTGCTATAAATGTATCTGATTTGAGGATTCTTCCATTAGGAGAGTTTTTCCATGAGGTTAAACCCATATTTGGCTTTTTCATATCTGCATTTTCATAGATTATTTCAGCAGCTGTTTTGCCGGTAATAGCAAAGTGAAATTTGTTTTGTATGGTGGCATAAAAATCTTTTGTTATTTGTGAGTTTTTGTCATAGTCAAAACTGCACTCTGCAAAGATATCTGTGATTTGCTGGTAGATACGCCTTTCACTCGCTCGAATTGACCGAACGCGTTCAAGTAACTCTTTAAAGTAGTCTTTACCAAAGTATTGGCCATTTTTGAGTCTGTCATCATTCATGGCAAAACCTTTAATGATGTAATCTTTTAAGACCTTGGTAGCCCAGATACGAAACTGTGTTGCTTGAGATGAATTGACTCTATAACCTACCGATAAAATTGCATCGAGGTTATAGTATTTTGTCCGATACTTTTTACCATCTTCGGCAGTATGTTCCAAAATGGAACTAACTGCATCTTCTTCCAGTTCTGCACTTTCAAATATATTTTTGAGATGTTTTGTAATAGCCGGTCTTTGCACGCCAAAAAGTTCTGCCATTCTTTTTTGAGGAAGCCATACACTTTCATCGTGCATAAAAATTTCTATTTTTACATCACTTGATGGCGTTGTGTAAAGTAAAAATTCGGTGAGTTCATCTTGAAGTGTTAGTTTTTTCATTTTTTATTATCTTATGACTTATATTTAGAATTTGTTGTTGCTATTATAACTATTTATTGTTTGTCTAATAAATTTTATGTCTAAATGTCATTTATTCTTCTCTCATTCAATTTTCAAACATCCTTACAAGCATTTTAGAAATTTCCTGTGCTGTTTTTTTGTCAACATCGCCGAGTTTTTTTACTAGTCTTGTTTTGTCAACAGTTCGGATCTGGTCGAGTAAAACTAGTCCTTCTTTTTTTTCAAACTTGATTTTTGGACGAAATACAAAATCAAAACCTTTGGACGTCATGGGTACTACTATGACAGTCTTTAAAACATTCATTTCATTTGGTGAGATGACTATGCAGGGTCTTGTTTTTTGAATTTCAGAACCGACTGTCGGGTTGAGCCTGACGAGGTGAATTTCGTATTGTTTTATGTCTGCTACCATTGCCAGTCTTCTAAATCACTGTCATTTAACAAGTCTTCTAAAACTCCATCGTCTTGCATACCTTTATGTTTAGATATAACTTCTTCAATGTTTTTTTCCCATCCCTCTCTGCCTGTGTTGTTTACAGGCTTTATAAGTAAGCCATTTTCTAAAACTTGAAGTTCAAGTTCGACATTTTCGAGGTGTGCCTGTTGTATTAAAGGCTTGGGAATCCTAATACCTTGGGAGTTTCCAATTTTTGTGAGTGTTGTCATTATTAACTCCTTTATGTAATTATAATGTTATTACATTTAAAAGTCAATTTTTGATGTTAACACCCCTTTAACCAAACTTCCTATAAAATAGTCTTATGCAAAACAACACAAAAAAATCTACTTATTCCTGGGCATTGTATGATTGGGCAAATTCGGCGTATGCAACTACGGTTATGGCGGGGTTTTTTCCTATTTTTTTCAAGTCCTATTATAGTGTGGGTGTAGATGCGACGGTAAGTACGGCAGAGCTTGGCTTTGCCAACTCTCTATCAAGTTTTGTGGTTGTGCTTATTGCTCCTTTGCTTGGGGCTGTTGCCGATGCGGGTTCGTTGAAGAAGCGTTTTTTATTCCTTTTTGCATTTCTAGGCATCTTGATGAGTGCTTCGCTTTCTCTTGTTGAACAGGGAAATTGGCAGATGGCGGCGTTTATTTACACTCTGGGAAACATTGGTTTTATGGGTTCAAATATTTTTTATGACGGGTTGCTCCCCTCTGTGAGTGATGATAAAAATGTCGATTATGTCTCAGGTCTCGGATTTGCTCTTGGGTATCTCGGCGGCGGACTTTTATTTGCCTTGAATGTTTTTATGGTGCAGGAGCCCTCGTTTTTTGGCTTTGCGGACAAGGCTTTGGCTATCAAAGCCTCTTTTATCAGTGTAGCTGTGTGGTGGGCGCTTTTTTCGCTTCCTCTTTTGTTATTTGTAGAAGAAAAAAAAGCAGATAAAAATACAAATAACATTTTATTGGTAGAAGGGTATTTGCGGCTTAAAAAAACATTTCAAAGAGTGACAAGTCTTAAAGGACTTTTTCTCTTTTTAGTGGCATACTGGCTTTATATTGACGGGGTCGACACCATCATTCGTATGGCAGTTGATTATGGAATGGCACTTGGATTTGACAGTAAAAACCTTATTATGGCACTGCTTATTGTGCAGTTTGTCGGTTTTCCTGCCACGCTTATTGTTGCAAAACTTGCCGATATTTGGAATACAAAAAAAGTCATCTATCTTTGCATCAGTGTTTATATTTTTATTATTATTTTTGCTTCAATGATGCAGGATGTGTATGAATTTTACATACTTGCTTTGCTTATTTCCCTGGTTCAAGGCGGTATTCAGGCGTTGAGCCGTTCTTATTATGCAAAAATGATACCGCAGCAATATGCGGCAGAATTTTTCGGTTTTTATGATCTGCTTGGAAAATTTGCGGTTATTTTAGGACCTCTTTTAGTCGGTGTTGTTGCACTTTTTAGCCATAATTCACGACTTGCTATCGCTTCGGTTTCTATTCTTTTTATTCTCGGTGCACTGCTGCTCTTTTTTGTAGATGAAGAAAAAGTATCTAAAGAAGTACGCGAAGCACTGGAGTAGTTAAGAATCTCAAAAAAACTCTTTTTTTGTAGCCTTAGGGGGTTGTAGGGACTCTAGTCCCTGCCATTATAATGGGCTTTGCTTATTATAGTGTGCAATAAGAAGCTAGTAGAGTCCGTTTATCTGTGCATCACTGTCCATCATAAAGAGTGCATTGTTGACTACTTCATCACCTGCATTAAGACCGCTTGTTATGATGTAGGTTTTATTGTCCAGTGGTTTTGCATCTACTTCTATCGGTTCATATTCTCCCTCAAACTCTCCGACAACAAATACATAATATTTGCCGTCTTTTAAAATAACTGCACTTTGAGGCAGGGTCAGATACTCTTTTGGTCTGTCTTTGGAGATGACATCAGCATACATACCGGGAAAAAGTGTGTTGTCTCTGTTTTTCAGCGTAAGTCTGAGCGTAAGTGTTGCCTCTTTAGGATTCAAATTAGGGTAGAGAAACTTAGAGTGTGTTTCATATGTTTTGTCAGTCGTTTTAAAGCTGACACGAAAATCATCCGCATATTTAAGCCATTTTACATCATCTTCAAATACCTGTACTTCCACCCAGACATCATCAAGGTTCACAATTTCAAAAAGGTTTGCCTTTGCATTGAATGCGGAACTTTCATTAATGTTTTTGATAAAAATATAACCGCTTTTGGGTGCATAAATAGTCGTATTTGGCGACATTTTTTTCTCTTTTATAAGTTTTGAAATTTCATTGGGGGCAACCTCAAGTAAAGAGAGTTTAAGTTTTGCACTTTTAAGCATGCCTTTATTTGGTCTGTTTTTTGTATATTTGTATGAGTTGACATAATCCTCTTTTGCTTTATAAACCTCAGGAGAGTAAACAACTGCCAAAGGCTCGCCTTTTTTTACATATGTATAAATTTTATCGGCATACAGCTTTTCAACAAACCCTCCGAAACGGGGGCTGACATCATATACTCTTGCCTCATTTGCTTTCACAAAACCGTAGTTCTTTTTGCTGTGGCTTGTTTTAATCTTTTGTACCTTTACGGTTTGTACTGAAAAAAGCTGTTCTACTGATGCTTCTTTGGCTAAAACCAGTAATGGTAAAAAAAGTAGTATAAATTTTAAATTTTTCACTTCATCTCTCCTTTGAGTTGTGCTATTTTGGCTTTTGCCAGATTGTAATTTGTTACTGCTTTAATGCTCTTTTGCTCCAAATCAAGTTTGTCAAATAAAACATCAATGTATTTAAATAAATCGGCACCGATAGAAATGGAAGAGCCTGAAAGCTCAAACATATGTGCTACCTGAGGCAGAGCATCATCTTGAATAATATGATAAATATCATATGAAGAGAGCATTTGCGCATAGTAAGATTCAAGTTCGGCATTGACAGATATCTGTGTATCTGCTTTTTGGCTTGCTGCAGATAAAACCATAGCACGTGCCTCTTCTTCTTTGTAATCCTCTGTACCGTATATTGGCAGACTCAAACCGACGCCAACCGTAAAATAGTTGTCAAAGTTTTCTCTCATTGCATACCCTGCAATGAGATTGATGTCTGGGTAATTATTTAAATCCGCCATTTTTAATTTTGCATTTTGTTTGAGCACTTCTTTATCTTTTATCTTGATATCGGGATTTTCACTCAAAGATCTTTGAAGATTTGAGAGGTTTGGTTTTTCTCTCATTTGTAAATCTATGTCTAAATGCTTGACTTTAAATGCAGCCAGGTAGGAGAGTTGTGCATAAGCAGAGTTGATTTTTTCTTGAAGTACACTTTTTTGAATACGAAGATCTGAGAGAGAAAGTTCTGCTTTCATAATGCCGATGTGCTGATTTTCATCTATGCTTGTGTATGATTCGTAGAGGTCAATGTTTTGTTTTGTAAGTGTTATATACTCATTTATGATTTTGTAAAGTTCGTTCAGTTTCCAAATGGTGTAGGCTTCACTCTTTATTTTCTCGACAAGTTTTGTTTTGGCGGCAGAGAGCTTTTCATCCAGCAGAGCATCTTCGGCAAGTGCAATCTTTTTGTTTGTGTCGCGTTTGTTGTAAAAAGGAATTTTTTGCTTAAAACTTACAACAGATTTGCTCATTGCCTGTGATGAGTCCAATGTGTTTTTGGTTATGAGCAGCTCAGGATTTGCAAATTGGTTAGAAACTGCTATGTTGTATTTGTTCGCTTGGATTCTTTCACTGATAGATTCCAGTGAAGGATTTTTTGACAAAGAAGTATCAATAATTCTTTCTAAACTTATTGCCCAGGCACTGCTGTAAAGCAAAAGTATAGCAAATATCACTCTTTTCATAAAGCATCCCTTTTGTTTTTTTTTGATTTTGCAAAGTATAGCAGTCTAGTGTGTAGTGTTTGTGAGAGCATACACTCAACATAAATTAATCAATTTTAAAGTATAATTCCATCAAATAATTCAGGACTGCTTTTTCTTCATATAACAGCCCTCCATTAGATTAATTCTCTGGAGTTGTTAAAAAAATGTTTCAGTTTGATACACTATCACTTGTTTTTGTTGTACTCATCCTTTTGGGCGCAATTCCAAATCTTTTTTACTCTTTTGGCTATCTTCCTCACATAAAAAGAAAGACACATTATTTGATTCACTACTTTGGTTTTATTATTTCCATGCTCGGAGTTGTACTTGCCTCCAATGCTCTTGTATTTCTTTTCTTTTGGGAGTTGATGAGTCTGACGAGCTGGCAGCTGATTTTGACGGAAATAGAATCAGACAAGACTATAAAAGCGGCAAAATTTTACTTTTTTATGACACATTTCGGATTTGTTTTTTTACTGATGTTCTTTTTAGTTGTCACAAACGGTAATTTAGATATGAACTTTGCACAAATGAAAGAGATAGCTTCTTTGTTTGCCTACCCGTCTTTACTCTTTTTTATGCTCGTGCTTGGTTTTTTAAGCAAAGCCGGAGCGGTGCCGCTGCATGTATGGCTGCCATATGCCCATCCTGCTGCACCCTCTCCTGTGTCGGCTCTTATGAGCGGAGTAATGCTAAAAGTTGCCATTTACGGGTTTGCACGCTTTTTATTTGATGTACTTTATCCCTGGCCGCTAGAGTGGGGTATTTTTATTTTAATTATTGGCTCCGTTTCTGCTCTTGTGGGCATTTTATATGCCATGAATGAAAATGACATTAAAGCGCTTTTGGCAAATTCATCCATAGAAAATATAGGCATTATACTTATAGCCTTTGGAATGGGGATGATATTTGATTCGCTTGGGCTTAAAACACTCAGTACCTTTGCTTTTATAGCCGCTCTTTTTCATGTTTTTAACCATATGAGTTTTAAATCTCTGCTTTTTATGGGTGCAGGAAGTGTACTGCATCAGACACATACAAAAAATATGGAGAAATATGGAGGGCTTATAAAATCTATGCCTATAACCGCGATAACTTTTCTTTTAGCGGCTCTTTGTATTACAGCTCTGCCTCCGAGTAACGGTTTTTTAAGTGAATGGATGGTTTTTCAATCTCTGCTGGGTTCCACACATATAGAAAATATGAGTCTCAAACTCTCCATTCCATTTGCTGTTTTTGCCCTTGCGATGACAGGAGGTCTGGCAATCGCAACTTTTATAAAAGCCTATGGTATAACATTTTTAGGACTGCACAGAAGTACAAATGCCAAACATGCCCATGAGGTGAATTTTTTAATGCAATCTGGAATGATTTTGATGGCCTGTGTTATTATCTCTTTGATGCTTTTTACACCTTTTTATATAGCATGGTTTGATAAAGTTTTTACAGAAATGGGGCATATTTCTGTTTATGCAAAGATTTTTCCAAAAGGTATTGTAAATATGTATGCTCTGAGCAATAACGGCGGTATAGTCTCGCCTCTTATTCTTTTAGGAACTTTATTAGCGACTACATTTATGATGCTGTTTGCCTATAAAGTGTTACATGTAAAGACAAGAGTTTATCATACATGGGGATGTGGTTATAAAACATCTGCCAAGACACAGTACTCAGCAACAGGTTTCGCAGGACCTATGAGAAGATTTTTTTCATGGCTCTATAAACCACATGAACGGCTACTGAAAAAAAATATAGGCGAACATGAGACCAAATTCAGTGATGCCAATTATGCCGTACATGTAAAACCGCTTTTTGAAGTTTCTTTGTATAACAGCGTTGCCAAATTGGCAAATATTTTGAGTTACTGGATCTATCGTCTGGCTCATTTTGAGCAGACCCGTTATGCGGCTATGATATTTAATCTTATATTGACGGTACTTTTTAGTTATAGAATTTTTGCGCATGAATTTTCATGGATGACACTGCTCATAGAGGCATCTGTCATGGCTATTTCTGTGAAGGTTCTTATAATTGGTGAGAAAAAGGCAGTCTAGACATGATAAATAAAAATAAGTTTTTGAATTACCATACAGTTTAGATGTGTTTATTCATCTGTAAGCAAGAGTTTGATATAATTTCATCAAATAATTCAGGACTGCTTTTTTCTCATTTACAACAGCCCTCCATTAGAAATTTTCTCTGGAGTTGTTAAAAAAATGTTTCTCTTTGATACATTGTCACTTATTTTTGTTGCACTTATTCTTTTAGGTGCAATTCCAAATCTTTTTTACTCTTTTGGATATCTCCCGCATATTCAAAGAAAAACGCATTATCAAGTACACTATTTTGCTTTTATTATCTCGATGCTCGGTGTTGTTGTTGCAGGTAATGCGCTTGTTTTTCTCTTTTTTTGGGAGTTGATGAGCCTGACGAGCTGGCAGCTTATTTTAACGGAAGTAGAAGATAAAGAGACCATAAAAGCAGCTCGTTTTTACTTTTTTATGACACATTTCGGTTTTGTGTTTTTACTGCTGTTTTTTCTTATAGCAACAAACGGAAATCTCGATATCAGCTTTGAAGATATGAAAAATATAGCTGCTGCATTTAAATACCCGACACTGCTTTTTTTTATGCTTGTTTTTGGTTTTTTAAGCAAGGCGGGCGCTGTGCCTTTTCATGTATGGCTGCCATATGCCCATCCTGCTGCACCCTCTCCTGTGTCGGCTCTTATGAGCGGAGTAATGCTAAAAGTTGCCATTTACGGGTTTGCACGATTTTTATTTGATGTGCTTTATCCCTGGCCGCTAGAGTGGGGTATTGTTGTCTTGGTTATTGGCTCGATTTCTTCAATTGTCGGTGTTTTATATGCTTTGAGCGAGCATGATATAAAAGCACTGTTGGCAAATCATTCCATAGAAAATATAGGCATTATTCTTATAGGCTTCGGTATGGGCATGATATTTGACTCGCTTGGACTTAAAACACTCAGCACTTTTGCTTTTATAGCCGCACTTTTTCATGTCTTTAACCATATGAGCTTTAAATCTCTGCTTTTTATGGGAGCAGGGAGTGTGTTGCATCAGACACATACAAAAAATATAGAAAAATACGGCGGTTTGATTAAGTCGATGCCTGTTACTGCACTGACATTTTTGTTAGCATCTATCAGTATTTCCGCACTGCCGCCGAGTAACGGTTTTTTGAGTGAGTGGATGATTTTTCAATCTATGCTCGGCTCGTACAATATAGCAGACATGAGTCTCAAGCTTGCCATTCCTTTTGCGATTTTTGCACTTGCAATTACAGGTGGTTTAGCCATTGCCTGTTTTGTTAAAGCATACGGCATAACATTTTTGGGACTTCATAGAAGTAAAAATGCCAAGCATGCCAAAGAGGTAAACTTTTTGATGAAATCAGGGATGATTTTAATGTCACTTGTAGTTATTTCACTGATGCTTTTTACGCCGTTTTATATTTCATGGTTTGACAAAACTTTAGTGAGTCTGCATCATATTTCCGTTTATGCAAAAATGTTTCCGCACGGTATTTGGAATATGCACTCTGTTGCCGTTCACGGCGGAGTTGTCTCACCTCTTATACTCCTTGCCTCTTTACTTGGTGTAACACTGCTTTTACTCTTTGCCTACAAAGTGTTACATGTAAAGACAAGAGTCTATCATACATGGGGCTGCGGCTATAAAACATCTGCAAAAACACAATACTCTGCAACAGGTTTTGCAGGACCGATACGCCGATTTTTTAACTGGCTTTATAAGTCAAATGAACATTTTCATAAAGAAAATATCGGCGAACATGAAACAAAGTTCAGCGATTCAAATTATGAAGTACATGTAAAGCCTCTTTTTGAGGCTTCATTGTATGAAAGCAGTAAAAAACTGACAAACAGTGTGAGTTACTGGGTTTATCGTCTGGCACATTTTGAAAAAACACGTTATGCCGCTATGATATTTAACTTGATGCTTTTAGTGCTTTTCAGCTATAGAATCTTTTTACATGAATTTTCTTGGGCGACTTTTACTTTAGAACTCATTGTGGTAATTATTTCTATAAAAGTTCTTATTATCGGAGATAAAAAATGATTATATATTTAACAACTATAGCAGTCTTGCTTCTACTCGCACCGTTGCTGCTCTCTTTTATAAAATCTTTAAAAATGGTGCTGCTTTTCAAGCGTCCGAGTTCTGTGTTTCAGGGCTATAGAAACTTTTCAAAGCTTATGCAAAAAGAGACGATTATTTCGCAGGAGACGAGTTCTATCACGACTTATGCGCCTTTTTTGGTCCTTTCGCCTCTGCTTGTGACAATGTTTTTCTTACCGCCTGTTGTGCATGGAGCTTTTTATGTAAGTTTTGTGGATGCTTTTACGATTACAGGGCTTATTTCACTCTCAACATTTTTTCTTATGCTTCTGGGGCTTGACAGTGCCTCAGCCTTTGGCGGTATGGGAAGTTCTCGCGAGGCTTTTATATCTGCTCTTGTAGAGCCTGCCATGGTTTTGACGGTATTTAGTGTCTCTATGATGGCGGGAGATTTGGGTGTAGGCCAGGCAGGTGTCAATCTGGCAGAGCACTTTCCAAAAGAGCATATGGCAAGTTTTTTATTCGCCGGCATCAGTTTTTTTATACTTCTCATAGCAGAAAACGGGCGTATTCCCGTGGATAATCCTGAAACACACTTGGAACTTACCATGGTGCATGAAGCGATGATACTTGATTTAAGCGGTATTTATTTAGCCATTATCGAGACGGCGGCTTCTGTAAAGTTTGTGATTTTTGCATCACTTTTTGTTTCTTTGTTTATTCCTTTCGGGCTGGAATATTCCGCGCCTGTTGCAATTGTTGTTTTTATAGCAAAACTTTTTGGAGTGGCTGTAGCTGTAGCAATATTGGAGGTTAATACTGCAAAATTAAGACTTTTTAAAGTGCCAAATCTGCTGGGTATTTCCATAGTATTTGCATTTTTATCATTAATAACATTTTATGTATTGGGAGCGTAGCAAATGGTTGATTTTTTTATAGGTCTGTTTTTGGCTTCGCTTATAACGGCTCTTTTTACAACAAGGCTTTACCGACTGTTGATGTGGTACTCGTTTAATTCATTTACTTTGGGTGTTTTGGCACTGCTTATCGGCATGAAACTGCAGGATAATGCAATGCTTATAACAGGTGTCGCTACAATAGTTATAAAAGCTATAGGCATTCCTTACTTCTTAAAAAGTTTTTCTCAAAAGTTTCATTTTGTACGGCAAATTCAGCCTGAGATAAAAGTGCAGTATGCCATTATGCTTATTCCTGCGATTTTGGTTTTTACATTTTATCTGGCAGAGCCCATTACAAATATGATAGCAAATAACTCTAATTATGTGGCGATTAGCATCTCATCTCTATTTTTATCACTGTTACTGATGATGGAGCATAAAAATGTCACACCCAAAATCATCGGTTTTTTAAGTATGGAAAATTCACTCTTTTTACTTGGAATTACGGCAACGGACGGAATGCCTATGCTTGTTGAACTGGGTATATTTTTTGATCTTTTGATGGCTATTGTCGTTATAAACCTTTTGTTTAGCCGCGAGGGGATGAAAAATGCTTGAGCTATTACTTCTTCCAGCACTGATAATATTCTCTCTTTCATTTATACAAAGTGAGAAAACACATAAACCGCTTGCTTTTATATCTTTTTTAATTTTATTGCCGAGTGCCCAGCTTTTAAGACTGCCAAAACCATTTCATCTGCTTGGGGATTATCTTGTAGTAGATGATTTAAATGCTTATGTTCTTTTTGTATCCAGTATCGTAGGCATCGGTGTTGCACTGGCTTTGATGACTTTGGACAAGCATGTAGAAGTCTCAAAAAATGCTTACAGAAGATTTTACAGATTTTTTGCCATATTCTGGGTAGGGCTTATTTTTTCCATTCTTTCAAATCATATGGGTATTTACTGGATAGGGCTTGAACTCGCTACGCTCTCAACTGTGTATATGATAAAAACAAACCACTCCAACGCAGCCCATAAAGAGGCATGGAATTACATGATAGTCGGAGCGATTGCCATTTCTTTTATACTTTTTGGCATTATTTTAATTTATGCAAGTGCCAAGCCGATTCTGGGGGAAGATGCTATGAACTTCAACCTGCTTTTAGCCCATGCAAAAGAGATAAAATCTCCTTTCCTTTTTGAAATCGGTTTTGCGGTTGTGAGTGTTGGAATGTTTGTAAAAATGGGATTTTTTCCTATGAATTTGTGGCTTGCAAATATTGAAAGGGCTTCTTTTTATCCTGTTGCAGCGCTTTTTAGCGGTATTTTAGAATCAGCCGTCATTATAGGTTTTTTTCGTTTTAGCAAAATTGCGATGGAAGTCAATTACGACCATCTCTTTACTTTTGTATTTATTTATACGATTCTGACTATTTTTATAGTCAGTTTTTTGATTTTTCGCACAAAAGATTTTATGCGTTTATTTAGTCTCAGCGGTGTAGAACACATGGCGCTTATTGCTCTTTTTTGGGTCAGCGGCGGAACATTTGCCGCACTGCTTCATTTTGGCGCGCATGCCTTTTTAAAACCGGCACTCTTTCTTTCAACCGGTGTGCTTGAATCAAACGGAAAGTACAGAATTGCGGGAGCATTAAAGGGGTACAGAGGAAAAAAAGGAACACTCTTTTGGTTTTTGGTCTCTCTGTTTTTGCTTGCTGTTATTTCCCTTCCGCCTAGTCCGATGTTCTTTAGTGAAATTTACGGTTTCGGTGCGATGATAAATGTCGCAAAGCACGGGCATCATCTGCTGGCTATGATGGGTGCAATTTTGATTTTGCTTATTTTATTGTCAATTATATTCTACAAATTTGTAGAGGTTTATCAGTCTATGAAATATGAAGGTGGAGTACATGAGAAAAAAGTCTATACAAGTGAACTCTTCTCACTTGTTATTTTTGCAATCGCACTCGTTGCATTGATAACACCTCCCGTTATGAACTATCTAAAAGGAATATCATGAGATTTATTGCCAGATATGCCAAAGACAGAGGCAGAGTTTTTGAGATAGTCACGCTTTATGATGAAGAGATGAAAATAGAGCGAGTCGATAGAAAAAAACCGATTATTAAAACACTTTCACATGAGCATCCCGCGGCTTTATGGTTCGAGCGAAAAATACAGGATGACTTCGGCATTATCGTTGAAGATGCTTTTGATAAACGTCCTTTAGTCCATCAAGAACAATTTCCAAAAAACCTGCATCCAATGTGCAAAGATTTTGACAAGCAAGAGCTTGAGTTCAGTGAATTTCAACCGTATGATTATGAAGTCATCAGCGGTGACGGAGTTTTTCAGGTCAGTGTCGGACCGATTCATGCAGGTATTATTGAGCCGGGGCATTTTCATTTTTCTCAAGCAGGCGAAAAAATGCTCCATCAAGAGGTGCGCCATTTTTACAAATATCGCGCTGTTGAGAAAATGCTTGAGGGCAAGACGCTTCTAGAAGCAAAATCGATAATTGAGCGTATAAGCGGCAATGAGAGTATAGCTTATCAGATGTGCTGGCGAGATATTTTGCTGCACTCATCACAGCAAAAGTTGCCGCAAGCTTTGCAAAAACGGCATGCTTTTTTGCTTGAGTTAGAGAGAATTATTCATCATTTGACTGATTTGGGATTTATACCAAATGATGCCGGATTTGGTGCAGCACTCAGTTTTGGTTCAAAACTGGCTGAAGATGCACGAAGAAAAATGAAAGAGATTACGGGGCATCGTTTCGGTTTTGGAGGCATTGACTTTGTAAACAAATTTGTCGATACAGCCTCGCTGCATGAGTGGTTAGATAGTATGCAAGAGAGCATAGAGTATTTTGAAGATTGGATTATAGATATTCCTTCTTTGTGGGACAGGCTCGATACAACAGGTGTACTTCCTTTGAAAAAAGCTGTGAAATATGACAGTGTGGGTGTCGCAGCAAGAGCCTCTGGTTTGGCAGTTGACAGAAGAGTGAATGAGTTTTACCTCAAACACGGCTTTGAACTTGCAAGCGAGCTTAGCGGGGATGTAGGCGCGCGCTTTAAAGTGAGAATTGCCGAAGTGAAAAACTCACTGAAAATGATGCATAATTTTCTTGAAGAAGATGAGACTGTTTTAGAACCAGAGGCTGTAAAAGACGGTGAGTACATGAGTTTTACTGAAAGCTCCATCGGTGAGCTGTTTATGGCTGTAGATATAAAGGACGGAGTAATTGAACGCTTTTTTGTGCGGGATGCGAGTTTTATGAACTGGCAGGTGTTACATGTAATGATGCGAAATGATATTATTGCTGATTTTCCGCTGATAAATAAAAGTTGTGATTTAAGTTATGCAGGAAATGATTTATGATGAAATTTTGGAATAAACGCATTAAGTTTGGCGTACTGACGGAAAACCCAGAGTTTGAAGATGACATAAAAGCCATACAAAAAGAGATAAAAGACAAAGTCAAGAAAAAATTTGCAGGCAGTCTGGCTATCAGAATGGTTGACAGCGGTAGCTGTAATGCCTGTGAAGCAGAGTGTAATGCGCTCTCAAATCCCTATTATGATTTAGAGCGTCTGGGTATCTACTTTGTAGCGAGTCCGCGTCATGCGGATGTGATGCTGCTCAGCGGTTTGATGACCTTCAACATGACACCGCATGTTCTAGAAGCGTATGAGCAGATACCCAAGCCTAAATGGGTTATCACACTCGGGGATTGTCCTGTAATGGCGGCGCCGTTTGAGAAAACTTTTGCCATAAAAGCTCCTGCAAATAAGCATCTAAAAATCACACATCACATAACAGGATGCCCGCCGAGTCCGAGAGAAATCATGCAGGGGCTGTTGGAGTTTTTGAAAAAAATATAAATTAATTTTTTTTGTTAACATAAGTTTTAGTTTTTTTGATATAAGATATTTATATGAAGAACTCAAAAAATAAATTTTTTATGATTGGCATTATTATTTTGCTTGTATGGGTTTTTATAGAAGCATATTTTTACTCTATAGCGGTAGATGCACAAAAAAACTATACAAATGATTTGCTCAAACAGGCACAGAGTCATTATAATGAAATAAATAATATCCGAAATTTGCCAGAGAATATAAAAAATTTATATGTTAAAAAAAATAATGAGTTTGTAAAAGTTGATCCAGATCTTTTAGTGCATTCATTGTTAAAAAAGTATCAGCAAAGCGGATTTTACTATACAGTAACGGATGATACAGAAAATAACTTAGATAAATCACCTAGTAAATATATTTACAGTATAGACAAAAAGACAAAGAGACTAAAATATTTTTATGATGGCATAGCACTTGATATGGATGCCGCTTTTTATATAGACAGGATGAACAGTGTCTGGCTGAAATTCTTTTTAGTAAGCCTTTTATTTACGACTTTTACATTTACACTTATTTTTCTAATCAGGTTTTTGGCAATAAAAAGTGTAAGCTATAGACGTTTGAGTAATACGCTTGAGGACAAAGTCAAAGAGCAGACTCAAAAGCTTGATTTGGCTTTTGAAGGAGCCGGGCTCGGGTATTGGCATTGGAATATACAAACCCATGAACATGAAGTAGATGAACGATGGTTACAGATGCTTGGTCTTGAAGCAGATGAGGTTTCTAAACATGAGAGTGATTGGGAATCAAGAGTACATCCTTTTGATTATACACGAATTATGCCTATTATACAAAGAGCTATTAAGAAGAAAAAACCTTATGTGGTTGAGTTTCGCATGCTGCATAGAAATGGTGAATATGTATGGATTCAAAGTTCAGGCGCAGTTACTAAAGTAGATGAAAATGGTGATGCCTTAGAACTCTCAGGAACACATCAAGAGATAAGCAAGCGAAAAAAACTTGAGCAAGTTCATGCTAAAAATGAGCTGTATCTTAAAACATTGTATGAAAAAAATCCGAACATTATTATTATCTCAACAGGTAAAAAAATTATTCAGGCAAATGAAGCATTTTTTCATTTTTTCAAAGAGTATGCTTCACTAGAAGAGTTTAAGCAAGAATATAATTGCATATGCCACTTTTTTTCACCATCAAAATATGAAGATACTATAACAAGCGGAGAAGGCGAATGGATAGATGATGTCCTCAAGGCGAAAGAACCAATGGTTCGCATATATTACTTAGGACAGGAATATTATTTTTCTGTGTATGTTAAAAAAATATATGAAGAAAATGCAATGCATGTGATGGCAACTTTTAACGACATTACAGATTTGTATAAGCTAAGACATGAGTATGAAGAACTTTCCATCAAGGATGCCTTAACAAGTATTTATAACAGACGTTATTTTAATACTATTTTTCCGCGAGAGCTTAACAGAGCAAAAAGGGCACAAGAAAGCTTTTGCTTTGCCATAATGGATGTAGATCACTTTAAGCTTTATAATGACAATTACGGGCATGATGGCGGAGATGAGGTTCTCAAAAAAATTACCGCGAAAATTGAAGAACTGACACAACGCTCAAATGAGTTTTTCTTTCGTTTGGGAGGTGAAGAATTTGGATTTATATGTAGTGCTTTAACAAAAGAAGAAGTGCTCAAAAATATAGAAAATATGTGTAAAGCAGTAGAAGATTTAGAGATAGAACATTTATATAATAAACCATATGGTGTTATTAGTATCTCTGTAGGTATATGCTTTTCCTCAGATGTAAGTAAGAGCGATGTCAAAAATATTTATAAAAATGCAGATGAGGCTTTGTACGAAGCAAAGGAAAAGGGAAGAAACAGAGTCGTTTTAGTAGAGAACTGTTGAGAGCGCTTTTTTTGTTAAAGACGATACAGGTGCCTTATGGAGTTCATCTATACTGACCCAAACAACTTCAGTACAAGTATATATTTTGTAGAGCTTTACATGTAAACGGTATTTTGTATAAGCGTGTTTAAAACTTCCCAAATAATCCTCTTCAATCGGCTCCACACTTGGAAGCTCAAGCATATTTTTGTACATATTTCCTCTAGCAGGAGTGAGCGCTATTTTATCATCTTGGACTAAAATACCATAAAAGAGTTCAAGAGATTCATACTCTTTTTTCTTCTTTTGTGTATAGAGCTCGGCTTCTTCTTTTCCCTGACAGTTGGCTTGCAATGGGCACTCGGCACATTTTGGATTTTTCGGCAGGCACACCATAGAGCCCAAATCCATCAGGGCGAGATTATGATTTCTTGGCTCTTTATGATTGAGCAGTTTTTGCGCATACTCCCATACTGTTTTGTCCTTTACATGTAAGAGAGCAAAATACCGCTTCAGTACTCTTGCAATGTTTGTATCGACCACAGGCACATTCTGCTCGTAGCCGAAACTACAGATGGCACTTGCCGTGTATTGACCTATTCCAGGTAAAGCAAGAAGCTCTTTAAATGTCTTTGGCAGAGATTTTTGAGAGAGTTGTGCAGTTTTGTGTAGGTTTCTCGCACGTGAGTAGTAGCCTAGACCGCTCCAAGCTGCTAAGACATCATCAAGCGGAGTTTCTGCGAGTGATGCAAGCGTAGGAAATTTTGCTAAAAACTGTGGGTAGTATTCATCTCGTACACGATTTACCTGGGTTTGCTGGAGCATAATTTCACTCAGATATATGTGATAAATATCATCAGTTTTTCGCCAAGGAAGCTCATGTCTGCCATGTTTGTTGTACCATGTTAAAAGTTCTTTTTGTACCAGCGTTATGTTTTTTATAACAACTGCTCCCGAATAAATTCGCTGTAGTGTCCTTCTTGTTCTTCAAGTTCTTCATGTTTTCCGCGCTGGACTATTTCGCCTTCATTCAGCACATATATCATGTCTGCATTTTTTACGGTGCTCAGACGGTGCGCAATCGTAATAACAGTCTTGTGCTCAAGCAGAGGCGCAAGGGCTGCAAAAAGCTTTGCTTCTGTGTGTACATCAAGTGCAGAGGTAGATTCGTCAAATATAACGACACTCGGATTGGCAATAATCATTCTTGCAATGCTGAGTCTTTGTCTCTGTCCGCCTGAGAGTCTGATGCCGTGATGCCCGACTATAGTTTCAAGCCCGCTTGGCATATTTTTGAGCATATCTGAGAGCTGGGTGATTTCAAGGGCTCTGTAAATTTCTTCATCACTTATATTTTCATGCCCCATCGTAATGTTAAAACGCAAAGAAGCATTAAAAAGTATAGGCATTTGCAGTACTAAAAATATTTTTTGACGCACTGAGTGTTTGTCAAGCTCTTCTGTGGCAATATCATTATATTTAAGCTCACCGGATGTTTTTTCATAAAAACCGGCAATAATCTGTGCAAGGGTTGTTTTTCCGCTTCCACTTGCACCGATAAGTGCTATTTTAGAACCGTATCTGACATCAAAGGTAATCTCTTTAAGAATGAGTTTTTCACTTGTAGCATAGGTAAAACATAAATCTTTTAAGGCTATGTCAACGCTGTCTGATTCGAGCTTTTTTGCTCCGCTTGTTTCTGTTTTGAGCGTTAGAACTTTGTTGATACGCGCGAGTGCGGCTTTGGCAGAAGCGTAGCTGTACTGCATGGAGAGAATGTCCTGCACCGGTGTCATAATAAACCAGATGTAGCCAAACATGGCAAACATCATACCGATGCTTAAATCACTGTAAGCGACAAGTAAAAGACCTGAGGCACGGATGAGTTCAAATACACTTAAAAATATTGTGTAAGATAGCTTTTCAAAAGCAACACTTTTAAAGCTAAATTCATTGGATTTGTCTTGAATTTTTTTCGCCTGTTCTATGGCTTTTGAAAAGAAATGCTGTTCTTTGTTGCTGGCTTTTATCTGCCCGAAAAGCTCAAGTGTTTCGCCGACATTTTCCTGAAACTCTGAGATTGCCTGATTTTCTTCTTTTTTGAGCTCTCCGACTTTTGCAGACATTTTTTTGCTGACAAACATTATAAGCGGCTGTACAAAAAGTATTAAAATACCTAAAATCGGATTAATGACTATCATCACTATACCTACGGCTACGAGTGTTAAAACAGAGGCTACAAAACGCGAAGCACTACTCATTATAAAAGCATCAAGTGTATTAACATCTGTGATGAGATTCGCCGTAATGGCACCGCTTCCAAGTGTTTCATAGGCATTCATTGAAGTGACTTGCAGATGTTTTAAAAGACGTGTGCGTATCATAAACGTGACATATTTTGATATTTGAGTAAATATTTTTGTACTAAGGACTCCGAGAAAATAATATAAAAAACGTAAAAATATAACCGCAAAAGCAACAAGGGAAATATAATAAAAAGCAGAACCACTGCCTAAAAGTTTGTCAATGGCAGGGACGATGTACTCAGGCTTGTGAAGCAGGACTTCATCGACCATAATCGGTAGCATCAAAGGAATAGGCACGCTGACTATAATGGCTAAAACAGTAAAAATCTGCCCGTTAATGAGAGAAGATTTTTTATGCCATGCCAGTTTGAAAATAGATTTAATGGTTATAGGTTTTTGATTCATAAAGGAATTATATCTCAAAAACCAGGACTCTAAAGTTAACAATTATACGTTTTAATATATTTCAGGTATAATATATTATAAAAATTATCATAAGGACAGATTATGAAAAAGTTATTTTTGGTAGTTACACTTGTAGGATTACATGTAATGGCATTAAACGGGGATAGCATTAAAGTGCAAAAAAAGAGCGATGTGGTACAAAAACATGTGAAGGAACAGATGCAAAGAGAACAAAAATATGCAAAAGAGCAGAAGTTTTATCAGGGCAAAGATTATAATCTCTCAGCTGTAGAAGTGGATCCAAGTGATTTAGATTCTATTCCTACTATTGAGCCGGAAAATGATTTTGATATGTCGGATGTTTACAGAGACGATATTTAATGCAGATAAATTAAGCAGGCATAATACTAATATCTGTTATTTCGGCACTTGAGCCAAGTCGCATTGGAGGACCCCAGAAACCTGTACCTTTGTTAACATAGATTTGTAAATCTTTTGTGTGTTGATGCAGGCCGCTGATGTAGGGCTGTTGCAGGGAGACTAAAAACCTAAATGGATAAATTTGTCCGCCATGGGTGTGTCCGCTTAAAACTAAATCAACCCCGCCTGCTACTTCTTCTAAAAATCTTGGCTGATGGGCAAGTAACACAGTCGGTGAATTTTGTATGCTTTGCAGGGCTTTGGTAATATCGGGAAGATATTTTTTTGCTCTGTAGCCAAAGAGGTCGTAAACGCCTGCAAGATTAAAGCCTTGGCCTTTTTCTCCGATGTAGATATTTTCATTTTCAAGTACTTTTATGCCTAAAGATTTGACTGCTGCTATGATTTTTTCTATGCTGTGAAAATACTCGTGATTTCCGACTATATAGTAGGTTCCGTATTTTGCCTTGAGCGCTTTTAACTCTTGAAGTATAGGATCTGCTTTTTGTACGTCAATGTCTACCAGATCGCCTGTTATAACGACGAGGTCAGGGTTGCAGGCATTGGCTTTAAAAACTATGTTTTTGATGAACTCTTTGTCAATAAGACCGCCGATGTGAGTGTCACTTATCTGCATGATTTTGTATGGTGTTTGAAGATTTTTTATTTTGATACTAACTTTTTGTACTTCTACGTGTTTTGCTTCATAAATAGCACTCAGGCTCAAAGAGCTTGCTACTGCAAAAGAGGAAGCATCAAGGGAGCGTTTAAAGAACTTTCTTCTTGTACTTGAGAGAGGAATGCAGTTGAGTATAACTCTTGAAATGTCATAAACCAAAGTAGTGCAAAAAAGTAAAAAGAGAATGCCGATGGGCAGGCTGAAAAGAAAGTAAAGCCATCCCGGAACATTTATGTAGTATCTTCCAAGCGCATATAAGAGTATACCTAGAAGATTGATGTATAAAAAAAGGCGGAAGTTACGTTTATGTTTTGTAGATATATCAAGATGCGCAATAAGGCGCTTTGATATATACATATTTAAAAGTGCAAAAACTCCAAGCAGTGCGACAGTGAAAAGTAAAGGGTTCACTGTCTATGGCTTTAATTAGTTGGCGTGAGCAAGTACAGCGTTTGCAATACGAGAAAGTGTTTCATCACGTCCGAGGACTGCCATAACGACATCAAGTCCCGGTCCGCTGAGTTTACCAAGAAGTGCAACACGAAGAGGCTGGCCAATTTTTCCGAAGCCTATTTCCATCTCCTGGACAACTTTTTCCATTATGTGATGATAGTCAACCGGAAGATGCAGTTCCTGTGCTTCAGCCAATCTGTTTGCAAACACTTCAAGAACTTCTACGGCATTGCCTTTAAAAGCTTTTTTGGATGCTTTTTCATCATATGATTTAGGTGTGGTAACGACCTCATTTGTAAGCTCTGCCAGCTCTTTTAATGTTTTTGCTCTCTCTTTAAGGGCATCTAGTAAAATCTCTTTTTTATCATGTGAACTCAGCACTACGCCGAAATCAGTAAGCAGTTCAACAAGCTCTTCATTTGATGTGTTTTTGATGTAATGGGCATTGAGCCAGTCGAGCTTTTCTGTGTTGTAAATGGAAGCTGATTTATTGATATCTTTTGGATCAAAAAGTTCTTTCATCTCATCCATAGAAAAAATTTCTTGATCGCCGTGACTCCAACCAAGACGTACGAGAAAGTTTAAAAGGGCTTGAGGCAGGTAACCCATCTCTTTGTATGCCATAACATCCGTCGCACCGTCACGTTTTGAGAGTTTTTTGCCCTGAGCATTGTGAATCATAGGCACATGGTAAAATTTTGGTATTTCAAATCCAAGCGCTTCATAGACGACTATCTGTTTTGGCGTGTTTGAGAGGTGATCATCTCCTCGAATGACTTCATTGATGCCCATTAAGGCATCATCAACGGCTACGACAAAGTTATAAGTAGGGCTCCCGTCAGCTCTGGCGATGACAAAATCATCCAAAATATCTTCTGCTTGAAAAGAGATGTCTCCTTTGACGCCGTCATGGACTATAATTTCACCGCTTAGGGGTGCCTTGATGCGTATAACCGGCTCAATACCTTCCGGCACAGTACCACAAAAATCACGATATTTTCCATCATATTTTGTGCGTTCTTTATTTGCCATCTGTGTTTCGCGCAGTGCATCAAGCTCTTCTTTGCTCATATAGCATTTGTAGGCTTTGCCTTCATCAAGCAGCTGTTGTATATATTTTTTGTAGATATTTTCACGTTTACTTTGGTAGGTGATCTCTCCGTCAGCCTCAAGCCCGAGCCACTTAAAAGCATTTAAAATCGCCTCTGTTGCTTCTTCGGAGTTTCTTGCTTTATCGGTATCTTCTATGCGAAGAACAAATTTACCATTGTTTCTTTTCGCCCAAAGGTAAGAAAAAAGAGCAGTGCGTAAACCGCCGATGTGTAAGTATCCTGTAGGACTTGGAGCAAAACGTGTAATAACCATGATTATGCCTTTATATAAGAAGTTTCTTGCAATTTTAGGCAATTGTTGGTTAAAGGCTGGTAAAATACCTTTTAAAAATTAATAAAATGGATTTTTATGGTTAAATTACTTTTAGTACTTATGCTTTTTGCTTTCGTAAATGCCGATGTATATGACGGTGTGGCTGTTGTTGTAGAAGATAAAGCTATTACTCTGCTTGATATTCAAAAAGAGATGCAGGCAGAGCATTTGGATGCAAAGAAAGCTTCTGATATTTTGATTCGTAAAAAACTTGAAGAGCTTGAAATTGCCAAAAGAAACATTTCGGTCTCAAGTGCAGAAGTGTATGATGACATTAAGAAAATGGCAGAAGCAAACGGGTTGACAATCAGTCAGCTTTATGATGCCATAAGAGAGCAAAACGGACTGAACTCTGAAGAGTTTAAAGAGAAAATAAAACAAAAACTTTTAAGTCAAAAACTTTATGCTGCTATTGCGATGTCTTCACTCTCAGAGCCAAACGATGAAGAAATAAAAGAGTATTACAAACTGCACACAGACAAATTTAACCACCCGGAATCTTTTTCTGTCATTATTTACTCAGCAAAAGATAAAAGCAGATTAAAAGAGAAAACAGACAATCCAATGTTTTATGCACCGGATATTTCAACGCAGGAACAAGTGCTTTTTTACAATAAGATTTCACCAAAATTAGCAAACATACTGCAAAAAACACCGCAAGATCATTTTACGCCGATTTTATCTGATGGTAAAGGCGGGTTTATGAGTTTTTATATTAAGTCTGTTGCAAAATCAAAAGAGACCGACTTAAAAAGCTTGAAGCCGCAAATAATGAATGCAATTATGGCAGACAAACGTGAAGCAGTGCTCAGTGATTATTTTGCAAGACTTCGTGATAATGCAGACATAAATATAATCAGACTGCCAAAATAAATTATGCTCGACGATAAAAATTTTATAAATATAGCCTCAGAAATAGCTTCGGCATCCAAATGTGTTTCAAAACAGGTCGGTGCTGTTATAGTTAAAGACGGACGTATTTTAAGCACAGGCTATAACGGAACGCCTGCAGGCTATACGAACTGCTGTGACCATTGGAATGACGAGTACACAAAAGAACATCACGAATGGAGTAAAACATACGAAATTCATGCAGAGATGAATGCTATTATCTGGGCGGCGAGAAAGGGAATTTCCATCGAAGATGCGACAATTTATGTCACCTTGGAGCCTTGCAGCGAATGTAGTAAAAACCTTATAGCCAGTGGGATTAAACGCATAGTGTATGCCAAAGAGTATGAGCATACACACTCTGACATTGTCTCAAAATTTTTAAAAGACAACGGCGTAAGTATAGAAAAACTAAACCTTTAAAAACTCCTCTGCTTTTTGCGGCGGTCTTGCAATAATCGCTTTGTCACCTTTTATAATGATGGGGCGTTCTATAAGTTTTGGATGTTCTGCCATTGCTTCAATGAGCTTTTCTTCATCATGTTCATTTTTTAAATCAAGTTCTTTATAAATATCTTCTTTTGTGCGCATCATCTCTCTTGCGCTTTTGATGCCGAGCATTTTTACAATGTTTTTAAGCTGCGCTGCACTTGGATGCTCCTCAAGATATTTGACGACATCTGCGGTTATACCGTTGTCTTCAAGTATTTTTAATGCCTCACGGGATTTAGAACATCTTGGATTATGCAATATAGTGATTTTACTCATACCGTCACCTTTTTTTTCCCAGAATTTTACACTATAATAGTAACAAAAGTCCAATTTTAAAGGTTAAAATGTATGGAATCTCCAATAGAAACTGAGATAATTCTGCTTTTGATGGTTATTATATCTGTTGCTATGGGTGTACGCTATTATAGTAAACTGCCTTATACCATAGCATTGATTTTTGCCGGCATACTTTTAAGTTTTTTTGATATATTTCCGGATATACGGCTCACGCCTGAGCTGATTTTCAATGTTTTGCTGCCACCGCTACTTTTTGAAGCAGCATTTAATCTCAATGCACATGAATTAAAAGAAAATATCAAGCCTATTTTGATTTATGCTGTTTTTGGAGTGATTATAGCGGTTCTTAGTACCGGATTTCTGCTTCACAGCTCTTTCTCATTTTTTCATATAGATACAACCATGCCTCTTATTGCCTGTTTACTTTTTGGTGCGGTTATCTCTTCAACAGATCCTATATCAGTGCTGGCTATTTTTAAGCAGCTTGGCGTTCCTGTGAGACTTTCATCAATTATTGAGGGAGAGAGTCTTTTTAATGACGGTGTCTCAGTTGTAGTTTATGGAATTGTTTTGGCTGCCATTACAACACACAGTGATTTTAGTTTGATACACGGGCTTAAAGAGTTTGTTATAGTTGCTTTTGGCGGAGCTGTTACCGGTGCGATACTCGGGCTTACTTTTTCAAGAATTACGGCACTTGTGGATGACCATTTGATTGAAATAACACTCACAACAATCGTCACATATCTTACTTATATAGTTGCAGAGTATTTTGATGTATCAGGGGTTATTGCCGTCATAGTTGCCGGACTTATGGTCGGAAATTACGGGACAAAAATAGGGATGAGTCCTACAACAAGAGTTTCGGTTAAGGACTTTTGGGCTTATATTGCTTTTATTATTAATTCTATCGTTTTTTTTATTATCGGCCTGGAGGTCGGTATTACAAATATATTTACAAACATACACTACATTCTTATAGCAATTATTGCTGTCTTGATAGGAAGAACAATATCAGTAACGGTTTTAACACAATTTATAAATCAGGTTGATAAAAAAATTAGCTTTAAATGGCAGGCAGTCTTTATATGGGGAGGTGTCAGAGGTGCCTTGGCCATGGCTCTTGCCCTTGCAATTCCAAAAGAGTATGAGTATCGGGATATAATTTTGGTAATGACTTTTGGTGTTGTCGGTTTTTCACTGATAGTGCAGGGACTCTCAATCGGGAAGCTTTTAGACTTTTTACATGTAGGCGGCAGAGATAAAAACCTTGATACCTACGAAATTGAAAAAGGCAAACTTATAGCAATAAACGGGGCTTCACAAGAGCTTGAAGTTATGTATAAAGAGGCGCTTATATCTGGGCATATATATAAAATTTTGTCTGAACATTATTCTAAAGATATAGCCAAAGCAAAAGAGATTATTGAAAAAATTGCGCATGATCCAAATGTAAAAGATTATGAGTTTAAAACCTCTTTTAAAAGACTGCTTCTTAAAGAGAAAGATTCTATTCAGGACTCTATGAAACATGGAATTATCTCTTCACAGGCTGGAGAACAGCTTATAAATACAATAAATAAAGAGATTTTGCATTTACACCCTTAGGTTTGTTAAAATTTTACACTATAATTGTCTGTAATAAGTCATAAAAAGGTTTTAGTTATGCAATATAAAAATAAAAAATTAAAACTTGCAGAGTTTGCAAGAGAATTATTAACGAAAAGATCCATTGAAGACGGTCTGCCTCTGATATCGAAGTATGTCAAAGATGTGATAGGTGCAGAGAGGTGTTCTATATTTATTTATGATGAGAATGCAAATGAAATGTGGACAACCATTGCTGACGGCGTCGATAAAATTACGCTTCCTTCAGACAAAGGCTTAGTCGGTTACACGCTCAAAGCAAAAAAACCCGTGATGACAAATGATGCCTACAAACACCCTGAATTTTTACCTGAAATTGACTCTGCAACAGGCTATATAACCAAAAATATTATTACAGCGCCTATATTTAGCTCAAAAAGAGAGATTATCGGCGTGCTGGAACTACTCAACAAAGAAGAGGGATTTGATGAAGAAGATGTAAGATTTATGATATTTTTTGCACATTATGTGAGTGGATTTTTAGAACTATTGCATACTTATATAGACCAAGACAAGCGAGTAGACTAGGATGAAAAAATTCAATAAAATTGCCGAATTTGGTAAAAAACTGATGTCTATGGATGACATGAATAATACAATTGAATTGATTGCAGATGAGGCAAAAGAACTTGTCGGGGCACAAAGATGCTCTATATTTATAGTAGATAATGATGATGAAATGCTTTGGACGACACTCAGCGACGGTATAGGTAAAATAGTTGTTGCTCTTGATGCAGGTGTAGTCGGCGCAACCTATACAAGTAAAGCAGCTCAGGTGGTAAATAATCCTTATGAAGATGAAAGATTTTTGCCAAATATTGACAAAAAAAGCGGTTATATAACTCAAAATATGATAACCGTACCTATATTTAACTCTAAGCGAGAAGTTATGGGCGTTATACAACTTTTAAATAAAGAAACAGACTTTGATGAAGAAGATTTAGAAACACTTACTTTTTTTGCCAATTATGTTAGCGGAAGTTTGGAACTTGCACTTATAAGTTCCAAAGCCTGAAGACTAAAATATTTTAGTTACTTTTTGAGGAGTTTATGCGCGTCATCAGCAAGACGAATGACGCCGACGGCATAATTTGAGGAATTATTATAACGCATTATTTTTTCTACATATTTTTTCATGTACTGCAGATTTTTTTTGCCTTTTGTAAAGCATTTGTAGCGTTTTTTGCCTTTTGTACTCTTTTTGTAGCAAAAAGAGGCATTTTCGTATTTGTAGGCATAAGCATACCATTGTTCCTCTACAAGAGGGATATTAGGCATTTTTTCCCACTTTATGAGTGTGTCAAACTTTGCCTTTACATGTAAGAACCTTGCAGCAGAGAGAATAGCGTCTTCCATTTTTGTTAAATCTGCGACTTTCCCTTTGTATGAATCTGTATAAATAAAACTGTTTGGCATAAACTGCGGGATGCCGATAGCTCCGGCATAAGAACTTGGTAAATTGCATTGCTCAGGTTTCACACCTTGTTTGTAGCAGTGCTCAATGATAGACGCCATATTTGTTTTTCCCATTTTTAAGAGCCATTTTTCTCTACGTGAATTAGGTTTTGTTCTCATTACAATAGTATTAAAGACAATGAAAGCATCATGTGTAGGCTTTATTTTTCCGAGTTTTGTCTCTTTGAGCAAAATTGCGGCAATTATTTCACGGTTAACACCGTATTTCTTTTCAGCGTAATCATATACATCTTTATATTGTTTCAAATTTTTTACCATTTTTGGAACATAGCTTACAAGTACATTGTTCGCCTGTTTCTCTTTCTCTTTATGGTATTTTATTTTTGAAGGCTGTAGGTATTTCCAGCTGATTTCATCATACTTTTGTGTTTTAAAGTAAGAGAGCAGAAATTTATTGGCATACTCATAACTGACACCGTGATTTACGACTTTTTTGCATATATCTTCATAATGTTTGTTTTGAAAGGTGCAGTTGTCATATTTTGCAAAAAGTGATGTAGAAAAGAGCAGTAACGTTATGAGTAGTTTAGTTTTCATTTATCTCTTGAAGCCTTTTTGGTGTGCCTATATCGTGCCACATTTTATTAAACACTTCGCCACTGACGAACTTTTTGTCTATAAAATCTCGTAATATCGGGGTGAGTGAGCTTTTTTGTAACGCAACATCTTTAAAAAAATTCGGATGATAATAGCCTATGCCCGAAAAGGTGTACATGTCATCATCTTTATTTGTAACATGTCCGTTTTTCAGCCCAAAATCACCCTTTGGGTTATGAGGAGGATTCGGTACCAAAATCAAATGGGCAAGCTTTCCTTGAAGCTCAAAGTCGGGATTAAATTCATAATCGCAGAATATATCGCCGTTAACAACCAAAAAAGGCTCGTCGCCCAAAAGTGGCAGAGCTTTTTTGATGCCTCCCGCACTCTCTAATGCTCCTGTACCTTGTTCATCAGAGTAGTAAATTTTCACACCCCATTGTGAGCCGTCTTTTACATACTCCTCTATTTTGTAACCCAAATGGGCTATATTGATAATAATCTCTTCAAAACCGTTCTTTGCAAGTTTTTCTATATGCCACTCTATAAGTGTTTTACCCTTTACAGGTAACAAGGGTTTTGGCAGTGAATCGGTAAGAGGACGCATACGCTCACCCCGTCCCGCTGCAAGTATCATAGCATTCATAGTGTTCTGTCCTTAAATATATTAATGCAAGCTTGCCTTTTAGGTTTTCAAGCAACTCAAGCCCAGGTTAAAACTTGGGCTTGAGTTGTCGTAAAAACTCCGCAAACTCTTTCGTCTCATTATACCGCGAAGCAGTCTCAATAACATAACGCAATGTGAGAGGAATATCTTTTAAGTACCCTTCCTTGCCGTCTCGCAGATACAGACGTGAAAAAATACCAAGCACCTTTATATGCCGCTGTAGCCCCATAAAATCAAACCACTTTAAAAACTCTTCATCTTTTACATGTAAGCCCTTTTTTTGAGCAAACAAAAGTACCAATTCTTCTATATCCTCTCTCTCAAAAGCAATATAGCAGTCTTTTAACAGTGAAACCAAATCATAGGTCAGTGCCCCGCTCATAGCATCTTGATAATCAATAATACCCAGTTTGTTTTGCGGTGTGAGCATAATATTACGAGAGTGAAAATCACGATGTACAAAAATATTTTGCGGCTGTGATAAAACAACTTCAGATATTGCCTCAAGCGTGGAAGAGAGAAGCTCTTTTGCTTCTTTGGTTACATGTAAGCCTAGTTTTTTCTCCAAAAACCACTCCTGCATCAAATCCATCTCTGCATGGAGAAATTTTTTGTCATACAGAGGCAGGTTTTTTGCATCTGCTTTTTGCATTTTGAGTATTTCATCTATGGCTTTTTCATACAGCTCTTTAAAATTTTTTTGATTTAAAATATCAAGCAGATTTGTATTTCCAAAATCTTGTAAAATCAAATACCCGAGTGAAAGGTTCCGTGTAAGAATATTAGGTGCTTTGACGTTTACATGTAACAGTCTCTGTGTTATGTCAACAAAAGGGGCTAAAGAACTTTTTTCCAAAGAGGCATCCATGAGTATAACACTTTTGTTCTCTTTTTTGAGTCTGTAATATTTTCTAAAACTTGCATCGGCGGAGGCAATGCTTATGGCATAATCTTTAAAAGGCGTTTGTTTGAGCCACGCTTTAATCTGCTGCATATACGGCTCCTGCGATAGAATCTTTTTTTGCTCCCGTGACGTTGCGGAGTTTTAGAGGTTCTTTGTGTATGCGTTTTTTTGCAAACCAGGCAAAAGCCATCGCCTCCAAAAAATCACTGTTAATGCCTAGTGTATCACTTGGACTTACTTCGGCATGACAGAGCTTAGCGAGCCGCTGCATTAAAAAGCTGTTTTTTGCTCCGCCGCCGCAGACTATGAGCTGTGATGAGTGCGTGTTGTTGACATCATTTGCAATAGTTTGTGCGGTAAGTTCTAAAAGTGTTCTTTGCACCTGTGCATCGCTTAAATGCTCAAAACCTTGCAGTTTTTGTGTGAGCCATGCTTCATTGAAATACTCTCTGCCTGTGCTTTTTGGCGGCTGCTTTTGAAAGTAGACATCCATAAGCATTTTTGCAAGCAGGCTTTTATCTGTTTGCGCGCTCTTTGCAAAAGCTCCCTCTTTATCATACTCTTTAGCTTGTGTTTTTTGTATCCATAAATCCATTAAAACATTGCCACAGCCGACATCCCAGCCTTGAAGTTTTCCAAAAAGCAAAGAGATGTTTGCCATACCGCCGATGTTTACAAGTGCCATTTTTTGCTTCGTGTCTGCAAACAAAAATTTGTGAAATGCTGGTGCAAAAGGCGCACCTTGACCGCCGTGAGCGATGTCCATACCTCGAAAATCAGCCACAGTCGATATGCCTGTTTTGGCTGCAACAATGTTGGCGTTACCAAGCTGCATGGAAAAAGGGTAAGCAGAATCCGGTGCATGCCAGAGTGTTTGTCCGTGCAGACCAATGGCTGTTATATCCTTTACATGTAAAGCGTTTTTTTGTATAAAATCATTGATACACTCCGTAAAAAGCATTCCAAGTTTCATGTCACATTCACCGATTTGTTTGAGTGACACGCTTGAGGATATAAGTGCTAAAATCTCTTCTTTTAATACTTGTGGAAACGGATACTCATGAGCACTAAGGAGTCTGCATGTCGTGTCGCCGATTTCACACAAAGCGATGTCTATCCCGTCAAGACTCGTCCCGCTCATTACTCCTATATACAATTCTTTCATTATTTTGCTTTAAAAACAGATGGAAGCTTGTTTGGTCTTGTAACTCTAAGTTGTTTGTTAACATTCATTCTGCCAAATACTACTTCAATATCTTTTATTTTTACATCAAACTCATGGGCTAAAAATTTGACAAGATGATCGGTTGCTTTACCGTTTACCGGGGCGCACGCTACAGAAATTTTAAGCTGATTTCCAAAAGGTTTGCCGATTTTCGTGATTTTCGCGGAGGGTTTTCCCAATATGTTAAAAACCAATACATCATCTTCCCACCAAAACCATCTGTTTTTCTCTTTATGCTCTTGGAGTCTTTGTTCTTTTTCTATTTTATCTTCTTGATTTTTTCTTTTTTTTGCCATCTAATCTCCTTTGTCTCTCTGCATAATCAAAAAAGAAACAGCCGTTCCTAAAACCATCTGCCATGCAAAACCTATATGAATACCGAAAGTGTAGGGCTGTAGAGCTAAAACGCTTATAAATCCGCCGATTAAGGCAAAAGGAACTGCTTTAGTACTCCCGCGTGATGTAAAAACCGCCGAGAAAAATACACCTAGAAGTCCGGTATAAGCAAAGGTCATGACACCCAGCGCAAAACTTACAAGTGAAAGCTCGCTCTCTCTTTGCCAAAAGTAACTTATGATGGCCATGAGCGCGAGAATGACGGCGAACAAGAGTACGGCATTTCGTGAGGCTTTTAGAAAGTGTGCCTCATCAGTATTCGGATTTTTTTGCATTTTCCATGGTCTGTACAAATCTTCCACCGTGACAGAAGCCATAGCACCTAAAACAGAGTTTGTACTTGAGAGTGCAGCGGCGATGGCTCCGACTGTGACAAGACCTCTGAGCCCTGAGGGCATCTCATTTAAAATGTAGTACATAAAAATAGTAATGCTTTCACCTTGAAAGTTCTGTGTGACCTGACTTGTTTGGTAATGTACAAATAGAAGCGCCCCGATGCCTAAAAAAAGTAAAACGATGGGAATGGTAAAAATTATGGAAAGTATGAGTGACTTTGCGGCATCATTTTTGTTTTTGCAGCTGAGTACGCGCTGTGTCATATCCTGATCCAGTCCGAAAGCCGCTATATTTAAAAGCAGCCAGCCGCTAAAAAGTGCCAAAATACTGAACTTTCCATCAAGAGAAGTGTCTATTGCATGTAACTTATTGTGGGTTTGTAGAACTTGTAAAATATCAACATTATGAAGCGAAACATACAAATACCAAAAGACTAAAATTCCAGCACCGACATATGTGGCTGCCTGAATAACGTCACTGAAGATGATGGACTTTATGCCCCCAAAATAAGTATAGGCCAAAGCTCCCAGTATTAAAAGTATGATGGAGACAAGCATATGCATAAAGCTGATGTCTAAAAAAAGTATCATGCTCACAGCAAGTGCGCCGATGTAGAGTCTTGCCCCGCTTGCCATGATTCGTCCGAGCAAGAACATTAACCCTGCCTGCTTTTTTGCACTCTCACCATAGCGTGTTTGTAAAAGTTCGTAAACCGTTACGACCTTGTATTTGTAAAATTTCGGCACAAACACTACGGATATAAAGACAACGGCCAAAAGAGCAGATATGTAAAAACCAATAAAAGTAAAATCATGCACATAAGTAAATTCTGGAACACCCAAAAACGTAGCGGCTGACTGAGAGGTTGCAACGATGGAGACGGCAACAGCGAGCATAGGCATAGTGTTGGAACTGACAAAATAATCCCTTGCAGATTTGACTTTAAATTGAGAAAAGAGGTAAGAACTAATGGCAAGTACCAAAAAATAGGCCGCAAAAACGAACCAGTCCAAAGAGGAAAAACCGTTACTCATTCGCACCCTTGAGGTGTAAGTTTTTTACCCCATGTCTGACTTTTTGCATAAACTCTTCACCCGGGTCTGCTTTTTTTGTTCTATACCCGGCATCGCGTTCGAGCCAAAGCGGATTGTTTTGCATCTTTGTGTATTCATAATGACCGATGAGGTAGCTGATATTTGGGTATTTTTGCTTGAGATACTTTACAAGCGCTATGTTTGAGCGTACCTGAGCAGGTGTTAAATCTTCTTTTTTGTTTGCTTCTCCGCCGACATTTTCAATGCCGATACTTGAATAATTTAAGCCGATGACATGACGTGCCATAACATTATCGGGCATCAGTTGGTAAATCGTTCCGTCACGGTCAACCAAATAATGTGCCGAAACATTTAAAGCAGAGGCTTTTGCTATGTCTTTTCTGTCGGTAAGCAGTTTTTGGGGGTAGAGTCTGTTAAAACTGTTAGTTAAATCCATAACTGCAGTCCAGTGCAGTACGATTACTTTGGGTTTTATAGTAATGTTCTTTACATGTAAGCCGTAATGCTTTTGGATGTATGCACGTGTCATCTCTTTGCGTTTGTCACCAAATACTATGGGTTTTTGGATGATGGCATTCTTTACATGTAAGTTTGCTATACGTGCATTGGACTCTTTTATACGCTCTAGTGGAATTTTTTTGTTTTTGACCTGTTTGAAAATGGTTTCTACTATCTCTTTTGTAGAGTTGTGTGCGAGCTGATTGCCAAAAAGCAAGATGTCTACACCGCTGTTGATGGCTAAGGTCACGGCATCTTTGAGCGAATAATTTGCCGAGATGGCTTTCATCTGCATATCATCACTGATGATTACACCTTTAAAATGCAGGGTATTGCGTAAAAGTTTTGTGTTTGTTTTGTAAGAGAGTGTTGCAGGATATTTGTCATCCAAGTGGGCGTTGAAAACATGTGCTGTCATAATAGTGTCAGCTTTCCCTGTATTTATGAACAGCTTGTACGGCTCTAACTCTTTTTCCTGCCAGGTATGTGTAATGTCCACAAAGCCTTTATGTGAGTCACCGACAGATGAGCCGTGTCCGGGAAAATGTTTTAAAACAGAGATGACATTGTGCTTTGTTTGTACATCTATCATTGTCTGTGCGTATTTTACGACCTCTTTAGGGTCACTGCCATATGAACGCTCAAGAGCTACTATGACTTTGTTATTTGGGTTAATGCTCAAATCCACAACGGGAGCAAAGTTCATATTTATACCTGCGTCTTCAAGTATTTGTGCCTGTGTGTCGTAAATTTTTTCAGCTTTTTGTAAAGGCATGCATGAGACGGCATAGGCAGAGGGAATTTTTATAAATCCGTATTTGGGCTTGAGTCTGGCTACCTTTCCTCCCTCTTGATCCACAGCAATAAAAAGCGGTTTTTTTGAAAAATATTTTAAATGTTGTGTCAGCTTTTTTAACTGATAGGGAGAGAGTATATTTTTTGCTCTTTGTCTGTCTGTATAGAATTTGTCAAACAGAATGACACCGCCCAAATCATACTGCTGAATGTCACTCACTATTTGTGATTGTGGCTCTATATAACTTTCATCAAAACCAACAATCAGCATGCGGCCTATCATTTTTTTGAGTTGTGTGTCTGTAGGCTGCGCGGCAATGAGTGCTGTAAAAAGGGTTAATAAAAGCAAAAATATTTTCATTATAAGTAATCCTAATCAAATGTTATACTATTTATATCATCTATAACATTAAATAAAAGTGATTTGGTTCCTTCTTTTGTTACCTTTTTTGGTTCAAAATGGTCGCTTACTACTTTTAAAATATGAAATTTTTTAATGGCAGGGTTATGGAAAACAGCGTCATAAAACCCGTAACTTTCCATATCTACTATAGTTGCTTGTTCACTTGCAACTTCTTCATCTTTACATGTAAGGGTCTGTTTATCTGCACCTAATAAATAAGAGGTATCTTTATATATAATTTCGCCAACCTCTATAAGTTCGCCTATACTGTGACTTTTTGGTGCTGCGCAAATTCCTACGTTGAGGTAAATATCATCATCTGTGATGTCAAAATTGTTTATGAGTGTCTGAGTTGCAAGTCTGGCATTACTGACGCCGATGCCGCTTATGATGAGCTTGATATTTTTATTTTGAAAAAGTGTGTAGTTTTGCAGTTTATTTTTTTTAAGTCTGTATTTGTCAACAAAGGCTTGAGCTTCTGGTTTGAGAGCGGTTACTATGTAAAGCATAGTTTCTCTTTTTTGTTTTCTGAGCCTCTATTATAATAGTTTAGGCTTTAGGTGCCCCTCTCCAGATTGCTGCGGCACATAGCATACTAAGGCGTGCTGCTGTATTCCTACCCTGACACATTACCTCAGTATACCATTGCACAGGTCTAAAGAGAAGCGGTGAAATTATAGCAAAATTTCCTTAATCATTTCTATATTTAGAAATACCGCAGGGCTGATTCGGTGTCGGAGGATGCTCTTTGAGGTAGGTCAAATCTTCTAATGTCTGGTCAAGCACTCTTTTTTGCTGTAAAATAGGCAGCATTAGATTGTCTTTTTCATTAAGAGGAATACTCCAGTCAAGTAAAATTTTTTGTACCTCGTCATCAAGCTCTTTGAGGGCGTTTTGTATATGTTTTATTGAATTCATAGGCAGAGTATAGCAAAAAATAGCAACATTTTAAAAAAGTTTGGGTATAATTGCACTTCCAAAATTTTACGAAAAGGATTATCGATGCCAAAAATGAAATCGGTAAAAGGCGCTGTAAAGCGTTTTAAAGTTAAGAAAAACGGTCAAGTTAAACGCGGAACTGCGTTTAGAAGCCACATTCTTACTAAACAAGATGCACAAACTCGTCGTGAGCAAAACACTCCAAAAGTAGTTGCTAAATCAGATGAGAAAAACATTAAGGAAATGATCGTCAGCTAAGTGCTGATAGATTTTTAATCTCCAACTTCTTTAATAGAGTTGGGCAAGTCCACCATTGATGTGGCACCTTGATTACATGTATGTGACTAGGTAAAGAAACAAAAGGAAAGATATGCCAAGAGTTAAAACAGGTGTTGTTCGTAGAAGAAGACACAAAAAGATACTAAAATTAGCGAAAGGTTTTTACAGCGGTCGCCGTAAACATTTCAGAAAAGCTAAAGAGCAGATAGAACGCTCATTAATGTATGCGTTCCGTGACAGAAAGCAGAAAAAACGTGAGTTCCGTAAACTATGGATCATCCGTATTAATGCAGCGGCTCGTTTAAATGGTATGAACTATTCAACTTTTATGAATGGTCTTCACAAATCTGGTATCGAACTTGATCGTAAAATTCTTGCTGATATGGCAATGAACGATGCGGCTGCATTTACAGCAGTTGTTGACGCTTCTAAAGCTGCATTAACAAAATAATAATCCTCCCTCAAGCCCTTTTGGGCTTGAACTTCTTTAAAATTTCCCTTTCAACTCCTTTTTATTAATTTTATCTTAAAATGTAGAAACCTTATATCTTTGGATACCTATCATGACACTGCTGGGCAAGTGGAAACGCTATTTATTTATACTTTTTGTGCTATTGACATCTATTTCTTTGGCTATTACATTGGTTTACTATAAAACAAATACACAAAAAATAGCAAATGAAATTTTAAATAATCAAAATACTTACCTGCAAAAGAGTTTAAACTTATATAAAAATAATCTTGAACATATTGCAAAAGATTGGGCAATTTGGGATGAGACTTATAACTTTGTAAAAGGTATAAGCCGAGAAAAATACATACAATCAGACTTTGGCGGTGATGAGACTCTCATTAATTTAAATATAGATGCTATGCTGTTTTTCAATAGTAAATATGATATGCTCTATGGAAGAGTTGTTCATAATTCCAAAGAAAAGGAACTTGCCGCTACGCCCCAATTGTTAACTTCATATATGAATAAACTTAAACTTTCAAAGAAAACAGTTCTTATAGATTATGTAAAAAAAGGAAAAATTCTTTTACTTTTAAGTGTTCCGATACAACAGAACGCTCATAGAGGTAAAAGCAATGGTCTTTTTGTAATTTATAAAATACTCAATGCCGATGATTTTAAAAATACGAACATATTGAATGTCAATATTATTGGAGGCTCAAAGCAAAACAGTTACAAATTGCAAAATTTTGACAAATTAATCCTCTGTAACACATTTGAGGGCGCTACAAAACACTTTTGTATACAAAGTACACTCAGACCTGAAGTACTAAAAACTTTTTACTACTCTACACTCTATGCAATTTTAATGATAATGTTCATCTCTTCACTGGCTGTAATATTGATTTATATACTTGTACATCCAATGATAAAAAAACTTACAAGTTTAAGTAAAAATGTTGATGAAATGGTTACTGATGGCACGGTGAAAACGTTGCCTGAGTTTGAGGCACAAGAGTTTCAGACTTTAACAGATGCTATACAAAGCATCGTTAATAAACTGCATAATAATGAACAAATGCTCAAATTTATACTTGACAATGTACCTGTAGGTATTTTTATATACCAGCCAAACATCTTATATGCGAACAGTTATACGCTTGAAGATTTTAAAATAGACGCAAAAAAACTCTCTTCATACACGCCTGATATGCTGCTTGATGAGAGTGTGTCAAAAGCAATTCGCCAAGAGATTCAAAAAACGCAAGACGCAAGAATAAAAAACAAAGATGTCGGAGCCCGAAATTATGAACTGCAATTGAACATAAATGGTATTGTTTTGGATGTTATCGCTGTTTCACAGAGCATTATCTATAAAGGAAAACCGGCAGGCATTGTCGGATTTATAGACAACACGGAGTCAAATAAAACAAAAGAAGAACTTTCGGAGTTACTGCACTATCTGCCGCTCGTAGCCTATAGAACGCGCATATTTAAAGATGAGAGTTATCAAATTACTGTTTCAAATGCTATAGAAAAGCTGACAGGTTTTACTCGCAAGGAAGTTGAATCAAGTCCATCTTGGTGGCAAGAACATATTTATGAGCCAGACAGAGAAGAAGTTTTGAGTGCGCAAGGCGAACTTTTTCAAAAGGGCTACTTAGAACATCAATACCGTTTAGAATGTAAAGACGGCTCCTATATTTGGATTGATAACAGAGCCATTAATTTAAACAAGGATGATATGCTTCAGGATATTTTAGGTTTTTGGAATGAAATAACAACATTAAAGCTTCATGAAGCGGCAAATAAAGCCATAGCTAAGATTGACAGACATTTTTTGATACAAAATGATGAAGAAGAAATATTTTTCTATATATGTAAGCATACAGTTGAGAGTGAATTTTGTGAACAGGTTGTTTTGACTAGACAATCAGGGAAAAAGTACAGTTATCCTGAGAGTGCAACAAACTTTAAAATGCAAAAGCATCTTGAAGTTGCATATGCAGATGAGGTATTGGAGATTGACTTTTATTTAAAAGCAAAAATAACAAAACATGAACTGTTTGAAAATATTTTTACTGCTTTTAAAAATAATGTAGAAACCGGTTTAAAAGCACTCCTCCATGAAAGAAGACTAAACTATTTGACTTACACTGATATTATCTGCGGTTTTCCAAATGCCAATGCTCTTGTTGAAAAAATAAAAGATTATAAAAAACCTTTTGCACTGGCAATGATAAATATACGCGCTTTTTCAAGCATTAATCTGCTGTATGGATTTGAGTTTGGAAACGAAGTACTTTGTAGGGTAGCTGATATAATTAAAAAGATACTTCGTAAAGAAGATATAGTTTATCATCTGTCAGGTGATAGATTCTGTGTTTTTATTAATATAGAAGCAAGAGATATTCTTGACAAAATAGTTAAAAAGATTGCTAAAGAGTGCGCGTACAACATTATGGTAGAACAAAGGCATATTCCTATCAGTTGTAGGTTTGGTATGGCAAAATATCCTGATGACAGTAACAATAGTTCACAAATAAAAGACTTGGCAATGACAGCGCTTTCTTATGCGAGCAGAGATAAAAAAGAGACAGTATTTTATGAAGATAAAATGAAAGAGATGCTGAACAATCACGCTGAGACAGAAACGAGACTTATAGATGCCATAGCACATAACAAATTTGAGTTTTATTATCAACCTATAGTAGATGCAAAAACACAAAAAGTTGTTCATTGTGAAGCACTTATCAGGCTTAAAGATGAGAACAACAAGCCAATATCACCGGAGTATATGATACACGTTGCAGAAGAACTTGGTCTCATTAAAAAAATTACAAAAATTGTCACAAAAAATGTTGCGATGCAGCAGAAAATATGGCAGCAGAAAGGTTTACATGTAAAAGTGGCTATTAACCTCTCTTCTTATGATATTGAAGATGAAGACTTTAGTCTCTTTTTTGCGCAAACTATTGTAAAGTATGGACTGAATAACAAGAGTATAGCAGTAGAGATTACGGAAAGAACAGCAGTACAAAATTATGAAGCGGCACAGAAATTTTTACAACACATGAAAGAGTTGGGTATACCCGTAGAGATTGATGATTTTGGTGTGGCAAACTCTTCGTTGCATCAAATAACAGAGATGGAGTTTGACACACTCAAAATAGACAAATCTTTTGTTGATAAAATACTAGAGGATGAAAAAGACAGAGAAATTGTAAATGTCATTCTTCAGACGGCAAAGATTTTAAATGTTACAACGTTGGCTGAAGGTGTGGAAACAAAAGAGCAGTATGAGTGGCTCAAAGATAAAGGCTGCGATATGATACAAGGGTACTACTTTTCCAAACCATTGTGTGTCAAAGATTTTGAAGCATATATGCTCTCTTATAAAGAGCCTCTGGATAGTGCCACCTAAGAAAAAGCTCTTCTTTTCATAGAGATGCCTGAGGGTTGAAAATATACTGGTTAAACGCGAAAATTTTCAATAATCTCCTTACATGTAACCGGTCGCGAGAAAAGATAACCTTGTCCGAGGTCACAGTTTGCTTTGCTGAGAAAATTTTCTTGATCTTGTGTTTCGATGCCTTCAGCAACTATCACATAACCGAGTGTTTTTGAAAGAGCAATAATGGCTTCTATAATGACATTATCTGAACTTCCATGTGCTATGTCATCTACAAAAGACTTATCTATTTTGATGGTGTCGGTTGGAAGTTGTTTAAGGTAGGACATAGATGAGTAGCCTGTACCAAAATCATCGATGGAAATTTTAAATCCATGATTTCTGAAGTTTTGTAAAATATTCATATTGGCAATGGTGTGTTCCATTATGAAGCGTTCAGTGATTTCAATCTCTATCTCATGTGGTTTGACATTGTGTCTTGTTGCTATGGCTAAAAAAGTTTCTAAAAGATGGGCTTCTTTAAACTGTAAACTAGAAACATTGATGGCAATATATTTTATTTGGGAGTTTGCATGCTTCATCTTTTTAAATGCTTTACATGACTCTTCAAAGACAAAATACCCGAGTTGGATTATAGTTCCGTTCTCTTCAGCGACAGGAATAAATTCATCAGGGGGAACATTACCAAGCGTTGGATTCTGCCATCGGATGAGCGCTTCAGCAGAGTGAATGGTTTTTGTACTGAGCTTGTATTGTGGTTGAAAAACCATATAGAGCTCATTGTTTTGTAAAGCACTGCGAAGCGCCATGTCAATGTCTAGTCTATGCTGTATACCTTCGGAGAGTTCTTTAGTATAGTATCGGAAATTATTTTTTCCTGTCTCTTTAGTAAGATACATGGCACTGTCGGCATGTTTTATGAGTGTGTGTGAATCTTCCCCATTTTCCGGATAAAGGGCTATACCGATACTCGCGGTAGTGATAAGAGAATGTTGGGCTACATTTATGGGCTCTTCGAGGTTTTCTATGATATTTGAAGCTATTATTGCCGCATCACTTGCAGATGCCAGATTTTCTAAAATTACAACAAACTCATCACCGCCCCAGCGAGAGATAAAGTCACTCTCTCGGAGTGTAGTTTTAAGCCTTGAAGCAACAGCTTTTAACACTTCATCTCCTATGTCGTGCCCGAGTGTATCGTTGATGACTTTAAATCGGTCAAGATCTATGAACAGTATAGCTAAGAGAGAGGTGTTTCTATGAGCTACTACTAAAGCATGTTTTAAATATTCCTCAAAATTTACGCGGTTATAAAGCCCCGTAAGTGGATCATGATAAGCAAGATAATCAGCTTTTGCCTGTGAAGTTTCCAGCTCTCTGAGATCGGTTTGCACTATGATATAGTTGACAACGTCACCTTTGCTGTCTGTGATTTTTTTAATCGTTGTCCAGACAGGAATGATCTCTCCGGACTTGGTTTTATTGACAAATTTTCCTTTCCATATGCCATATTCTATGAGCTGATTCCAGGTATCTTTATAAAAACTTTTCTCTTGTACTCCTGAGTGTAAAAAGCTGAGGTTTTTTCCTTTTATTTCCTCCAATGTGTATCCGTATATGTTTGTAAATGCAGTGTTTACAGAGACAACTTTTCCTTCTACATCAGCTATTATAATGACCTCTTCTGTATTTTCAAAAACTGTAGCAGCTTGGGCAAGTTTTTTGTTTTGTTCTATATACTCCGTAATGTCAAGCTTGAGAGCAATATAGTTGACGAGTTTGCCTTGAAGAAATATGGGAACAATAGAAGCTTTTTCATACAAAAGAGTGCCGTCTTTTCTCTTGTTGATAAACTGCCCCTCCCACTTTTCGCCTTTTGCAAGTTTGGTGTTGAGTTCTTTATATATATTTTCATCTTGGGGTTTTGATTTTAATATTCTTGGATTTTGCCCAAGAACTTCTTGTGCTTTATACCCAGTTGCTTTTTCAAATGTTTCATTGACATAGACGATTTTTTTCTCTGCATCTGTCATAACAACAATATTGTCACTATGTTCTATGGCATATTTAAAGGCTAAAAGTTCTTTTTTTGTTTTGTTTGACTCAAGATGAGAGAGAATAAGTGCAAACAAAATAAAAACTGTAAAGAGGAAAAAAGTACCCACCAGCCATGTTTGGTGCTGAAGATTTCTTTCATAGTCATGTATAATATGTAGCTTGAGCGCTTTTATTTGTTCATAAAGAGGATTTGCTTGAATCTCTTGTGAAACCTCTTTGAGTGACTGGAGTGTTTGAAGCATTACTTTAGAATGCCTGTAAAAAGTATATAGATATTGGCTTTTTTCATTATGGGTAATGATTTTAAGCTTATTGAGTTTTTTATCTATACTTTTTTTATCGATATAGTCACTTGAAGCATATCTCAAAATATAAAAAAGAGTTTCATTGGTGAGGTTTTTTGCCTGAAGTGAAATTTCAGGAGCATCAGAAATAGTTGTATGCAGATCAAAAAGAAAGTGCGAGCTGTTGATAAGAGCAGAATTTTGTGCTTTAAAATATTCTAAATCTTCGACTTTCTTTTGAAAATTTTTTGAGATATCTTTTAGAAGAGCAGAAGTATCTGTATTGTATTTTTCTAAATCATTGCTTAAGCTCTTAAACGTTTGCTGAAACTTTTTTTCTTGCTTAACAACTTCATCATAGTTTGTAAATTTGTTTGCAGTAAAAGTGAAGTTGTAAAGCTCTTTGTCTATAAGTTGTAGAGTTGTTATTTTGTTACTTTGCAGGGAAAAATTGCTCATACTCTCTTTTATTTTGTACCCATTAGCAAACATAATGAAGACAAAGAGAATAAAAACAAAGAGTATAAATGTAGTTCTGTCGGCTTGTTTAAATTTCTCTATCATCAGGGCTCAATATTTTTAGGAAGTTCACCATTGAGTGATTTTAAAAAAGCTGTTATCTTTGAAATCTCTTCTTTTGTAATATGGCGGCCAAGTTGATACTGAGACATAATTTGAACAGCTTCTTTAAGATTATATGTCCGTCCATCATGAAAGTAGGGCGCGGTTCTTGCAATATTACGAAGTGAGGGAACTTTAAAGAAATATTTATCTCTCTCTTTGTGAGTAATATTGTATCTTCCCAGCCATTCTGAGTTTGTTTCGTCAAAAATACCGAATTTATTATACAGGTTGCCACCAATATTTTCCCCGTGGTGACAGCTTGCACATCCCTTTGACTTAAAAAGCTCATACCCTTCTTTTTCATTTTGCGTGAGTGCGTTTTCATCGCCTCTGAGATAGTTGTCAAAGCGAGAATTTGGAGTAATGAGAGTTTTTTCATACTCTGCTATGGCATCACTAATGGTTTGTTTGGTAATGCCCTCCTTATAAAGTGCATCAAAAAGTTTTTTATATTTGCTTTTTTTGAGTTTTGCTATGACTTCCTCAAAGGAAGAGCCCATTTCAATAGGATTTTCAATAGGTCCTGCGGCTTGTTCTTGCAGATCTTTTGCCCGGCCATCCCAAAATTGTCGGAAATTAAAATAGGCATTATAGACAGTAGGAGCATTAACTATCCCCTCTTGTCCTTTAATACCAAAAGAAAACTTGAGTCCATCATCACCACCCTGTTGCAAGTTGTGGCATGTTGCACAGCTGATAGTGTCATCATGCGAGAGAATAGGGTCAAAAAAGAGCTCTTTTCCGAGTTTTGCTTTTGTTTGGTTGACTTTTACATTCTGGGGCAATGGAGTGATAGGCTCACTTGCCATTAAAAGAGTAAGACTGAAAAGAAAAAATATAATTATTGTTTTATGCATAATATTATTATATCACAGAGACGCTGAAAGAACATTATTTTAACTCTTCATCATGTGTTTTTTAGTTTTATTTGTAGCAACAGCTTCAAAAGGGTTCTCCGGCCAATAGTGCCTTTTATATCTTCCTCTTACTTCTTTTCTAACCTCGGCGTAGGAGTTCTCCCAAAAGCTTTTTAAATCATATGTGATTTGTATAGGCGTCATCGCCGGGGTTAAGAGGTGAATTTGCAAAGGCAGAGTGTTGTTCAGTACTTTTGGGGTTTCATGCAGACCAAATACCTCTTGTATCTTTACATGTAAAGAGGGTTTTTCGTAGTCTGCATAATCTATGTAAATGTTTGAATCGCTTGGCACTTTGATACTTGGAGGTGCCTGTGTATCTAAAAGCTGCTGCGCATCCCACGGCAATAGCGAGAGCAGCATTGTGTAAACATCCAAGGCTTCAAGCTCTTTGATGCTTGTAATGTTTGAAAGGTAAGGTGCTAGCCAATCATCAAGCGAATCAAGCAGTGCTTCATCGCTAAAGTCTGTAAATTCCTGATGATGATTTAAAAAGTTTACCCTGTTTTTTAATCTTGTAGCTTTTTTACTCCAGGTCAAAATCTCTAAGCCCTCTTTTTTTATTAATTCTACAAGCAGTTTTGTCAAGTCTTGTTTTGCAGACGGCTGAAGAGGTTTGGAGTGCAGCAGCAGTTGTAAAAAGTAAGTCTCCTTTCTTATGCCAAACTTCTTCGCTTCTTTGTTATAGGTTATAGATTCTTTGTTGAGAATGAAAGAAGAAAAGTATTGTTCTATATCTGCCATTGTTATGCTAAGTGCCAGGTTTATAACCGAGTCTTTGTCATGTGCATGGAGATTTGCTACAACTAAATACTCTTGATTAAATAAAGAGTCCTCATCATGTAACAACGCGCCCTTGCCATTGCTGAGTATGTATTTGTTGTCATTGTTCGCTCTGCGCCTTGCCAGCCTGTCAGGATAGGCAAAAAGAAGTAGTACACTGAGTATGTCTTTGTTTAACGAACTGTTTTTCTTTGCAACCTTTTTTATACTTTTGAGTTTTTTATAAAAGAATTCTGCTGAGCTTACAACCTCTTTGGCCCTAAATCTATTTATGTATTCACTGTTGAAATCTTTTTCAAACAGATGTGTGTACCTTGACAATATATCGCTCTCTTTTGATGAGTTTTTGAAAATATCTTTTTCCCCTAAAAGTGAGGCTAGTAGACAGGCTTCATATGCAAAACCTAAATCATTGGCTTTTAAAATCATATAGGCAAATCTGGGGTGAAGACCTAAGCTAAGAGCGTCTTTTCCAAAAGGGGTAATTTTAAATGAGTCATCAAGCATAGCGAGCTCTTTTAAAACTTTTTTTGTCTCTTGGATGATTTTTTGATTTGGAATATCGAGAAATTTCAGCTCATTAAATTCCTCAACACCCCATAAAGCCAAATCTAACACAAGTGAAGACAAATCTGTTCGAAGTATTTCGGGTTTTGTTGATTGTTGCAGTGGTTTTGACTCATGCCACAGTCTGTAACAGACTCCACTGGAGAGTCTTCCTGCTCTACCGGCTCTTTGAACGGCCGAGTCTTTTGAAATAAAAGTCGTCTCCAAATGATTCATAGCATTGGAGTAGTTATATCGTGATTGTTTCTCTAAGCCGGAGTCTATAACCACCCTCACGCCCTCTATAGTAAGGGATGTCTGCGCGATGTTTGTGCTGAGTATGATTTTTCGCTTTGAAGACGGGGATAAAGCCTTGTCTTGCTCGTTTTTTGGCAATGAAGAATAGAGCGGTAAAATTAAGATATCTTTATAGCCCAAGGAGTTTAAAAGTGAACTTTGTAGATTCTTTATCTCTTTAACTCCTGCTAAAAATACTAAAATATCTCCCTTATTTTCTTTAATGGCTTTAAGTGTTGTATTTAAAAGTAAGGAGTTGAGAGACCTTGCATCAGGCTGTTTTGTCTTAATGTCAAGATGTTTATTTGTAACCTCATACATTCTGCCCTTTGAAGTGATGAGCGGAACTTCACCGAGTAAAGAAGAAAGCTCATTGGAGTCAAGTGTAGCAGACATGATTAATATTTTTAAATCATCACGAAGAAGTTCTTGCACCTGTAAAGACAGAGCAAGTGACAAATCAGTATGAATACTACGCTCATGAAACTCATCAAAAATAATCATTGCAACATCATCCAAAGTTTGGTTACTTTGGAGTTTGCGAACCAAAATAGCCTCTGTCACAACTAAAATTTTGGTTTGCTTCGTGTATACGCTGTCCCTCTTTACCTGATAACCGACACTCTGCCTCAGCTCTTCACCCAAAAGTTTCGCCATCTGGGAAGCAACAGTGCGCGTAGCTACTCGCCGCGGCTCAAGCATAATAATCATCTTATCACCAAGCCAAGCCTCATCAAGCAAAGAAATAGGTACAACAGTACTTTTCCCCGCACCCGGAGGAGCTTGTAAAATGAGTCTGTTGTTGGTTTTTAGTGAGTTCTTGACATTTTCTAAGACATCATGTATGGGCAGGTTTCTCATATAAAGTATTATACATTATATATGCTGTAATTTTTTGTGAAAATTTAAAATAAAAATGGTGGACCCTCAGGGATTCGAACCCTGGGAGGTATGACCCTCGCCGGTTTTCAGAAATGAATTTAGCTATAAATACAAAAAAAGAAAAAAGAAAAAATAATGTTATAATAATGTTATGAAAGATTTAGAGATAATCAAACAAAATATTATTATCAGATTAAAACCATTAAAACTAGATAAAGTAATCCTTTTTGGAAGTTATGCGTATGGAAATCCAACTGATGATAGTGATATCGATTTATATGTGGTAACAAAAGATGATTTTCTTCCTCAAACTTTTAAAGAAAAAAGTACATTGACAAAAAAAGTCTCAAGAGCAATAAGAGATTTAAGAAGCGATATAGCAATAGACCTTATTGTTCACACAAAAACTATGCATCAAAAATTTGTAGAACTCAATAGTTCATTTTCAAAAGAACTTTTAAATAAAGGGATTGTTCTTTTATGAGTTCTGCACTAGCTTTAGAGTGGTTAAAAGCTTCCTACGGCGATATATTAGTATTGGAAAAAATTAAAGATGAAGAGTTAATTACGCATATGACATCTTTTCATGCTCAACAATCCATAGAAAAATCGTTAAAAGCACTCTTAGAATATAATACTCAAAAAATACCAAAAAAACATGATGTACTTATGTTAAAAGACAGAGTTGAAAAATATTTGCAAATAGAGAATGAAGACATATTAGAAGATTCAAATACTTTATATATAGATTCAAGATACCCTGGTGATATGGGGTTATTGCCAAATGGTAAACCTACGATAAAAGAAGCTCAAGAATTTTCTGATTTTGCAAACAAAATTTTCAATGAAGTATGTATATTACTAGATGTTGATATTTCAAAAATGTCTAATTTGTAGTCAATTTTTTCCTAAATTCAAATCATAAATGCAGTTTAACTGGGTGCTATGAATTGATGGGATGGAAAGTGGTTTTTTTGAAAGCTTAAAATTTTGGTTTTTGAGTTTTTAAAATGTTTTAGAAGTTTGTATTTTAGGGGTTTAAAAATGGTGGACCCTCAGAGATTCGAAAAATGGTTGGGTAATAATTATATCAAACAACACCCCTACAGCTGGTGGTTTCAACACCCTCTATACATTTGTTACAGTTACTCAATTTAATAACATCATAAACCCAATCAAACCACCTATATAGGGAGGTATTTTGTAGTTAAGTATGAGGTAACTCTGTTACTGTAACAATTTTCATTTTTGTTACTGTAACAAACTGTTATATTGGGAGTATTATAGCGAAATAATTTCATATTTATTTATCATTCTAAACAACTATTTATGATTAGAGTTCGAAGGATAATTAGAGATTCGAACTAACTGAAATAATATTTTATGTAACATATATTAAATGTCTATAACTTATTTATAGTTACATAGATAAAATTTATGTTACAATTAGATATGAAGAATAAAAATCAACTAATTTCATATCTTGAAAAAATATTACATTTAGATGTATCTATAAGCCATATGAAGTTAGAGTATAAGAAATCATTACCAGTTGCGATAAAAAGTAATTATGAAATTTTTACCATTGAGATAGAGAATGTTAATGTAGTTGTTTTACATACTCATGAACAAGACTTACAAAGTATTAAAAAACATTTATCGCTCTTTAAAGAAGCTCTCTCTTTACCTATTGCTTTAAGCATAGAAAATATTAGTAGTTCTACTAAAAAATATTTAATTGAAAATGCTATCTCTTTTATATCAGATGAATCTATTTATTTGCCACAGTTGTTGATATACTTAAAAGATATTAATACTAAGAAGAAAAAGAGTACAAATAAAAAACTCTCTAAATTAGCCCAAACTATCTTAATTTATGCCTATTCACAAAGATATTTTGAGTTAGATATTAATGAGAGTGCCGACATATTTAATGTTACTAAGATGAGTACAAGTAGGGCTTTAAATGAACTAGTTGAGTTTGAGCTATTATCTAAAGAGTCTATTGGACGAAAGAATGAATACTCATTAAACCGAGATATTGAAATTGATAATATGTTTAACAAGTTAAAATCTCCTGTTCAAGATAGAGTTTTTATTAAAAAAGAAGATTTAGTATATTTTGAGGAAAAAGTGAAAGCTTCTTATAGTGCATTGTCAGTCTATACAAACATTACAAACTATAAACCTATCTATGCGGTTGAGAAAAAACAATTTGATAAAATACTAAAACAAGACAATCCAATATCTATATATGAAAAAGAGTATGATAATGAGCTAATAGAACTTGAATTATGGCGATACTCACCACTTCAAATTCAAAATGACATTGTGGATAAAATCTCTCTATATTTATCTCTTAAAGATACTGTTAGTGTAGAAGATAGTAGAGTAATGGATGCTATGAGTGAACTATATAATGATATAAAAGGTATGATAAATTGATTCAAGGTTTAGTAAATTTTACAGATTATTTTAAAGATTACAGCGAAGACTATGTGGTTATTGGTGGACTTGCAACTGCTATGGTTATGAATGATTTAGGATTTGTGGCTCGTGCAACTAAAGATATAGATTTAGTTGTTATCTCAAAAAACAATGAAGAGTTTATTAAAAAATTACTTGGGTTTATTGAAGTTGCTGGGTACAAAACTAAGCAACGAACCGATAATGATTCTAGACATAATTTATTTAGATTTCTTGATAGTGAGGATAAAACATATCCTGAGCAAATTGAACTGTTTGCAATACATACAGAAGATTCAGAAATTCTAAAAGATAGTCATATTATCCCTATCAAAACACCTGAGTTCTATGATTATTTATCTGCAATACTTTTAGACAAAGATTATTTTGAGTTACTGATAAAACACACTACAAATATTGATGGGCTTCATGTAGCAACTCCTGAAGTTCTAATCCCTCTAAAAATGCATGCTCATATAAATCTTTTAAAAGATAATCACCCTGATGCCAAGAAACACCTTACAGATGTTATTAGACTAGCAACTATGCTAGATGGAGAAGAAAGTATAGTTTTAACAGATAATCCTAAAAAGGATTATTTAGAATTTCTACCATTATTAGAAGCAGTTGAGTCAAATACAATACGAAATATTTTAAAAAGTGCAGGGGTAGGGAAACTACAAGAAAGTATCAAAGAACTACTTGAAAATGTATATATTATTTCAGAGTAATGAATATATTTAAATTAAATTTGAAGGGCATATACAATTTGAATTTATAGAATTTAAGATGTCTCAAGAATTTTATTAATATAATCTAATCTTAATAAAGTATAATTCTATTTATATAAAAAAAGGTACTAAATATACATATGTTAGAAACTAAAATAAGAACAGTTATCGATAGATTAAAAAAAGAATTTTTAGCTGATACTCGTCCATGGGTAGTTACATTTTCAGGTGGAAAAGATTCAACAACTGTTCTTCAGTTAGTTACAGAGATGTTACTAGAACTTCGTGCAGAAAAAAAACAAGCAAAAAAAGTTTACATAGTTTCTTCAGATACTGGTGTAGAGATGCCAGTAATTGAAGACTATACAGGAAATAAATTAACTCAAATTGACAAATATATCAAAAAAGAAAAACTTAATATGGAGGTTAATCTTCTTAAACCAAAAGTTACTGATAGCTTTTGGACACTTCTTTTAGGGAAAGGTTACCCATCTCCTAATCAAAATTTTCGTTGGTGTACTGATAGACTAAAAATCAAACCTGCTACTAATTTTTTAAAGTCTCTTACAATAAAAAATGAGTCAATATTAATGCTTCTTGGTGTTCGTTCTGATGAATCGCAAGCCCGTGCTCAATCAATAGAAAAACGAGATGAAAATCACAGAGGATTTTCAAAGCATAGTGAAATTCCTAATGCATTTGTTTATTCACCTGTTAAAGACTGGACAAATGCTGATGTATGGACATATTTAAGTAAGTATCCTGCTCCATGGGGAAAACATAATGATATGATGGTTTTATATGATAAAGGTTCAGGGGAAGCTGACTGTAATATAGCACTTAATCCAGAAGCGGCTTCATGTGGAAAAACTCGTTTTGGATGTTGGGTTTGTACTGTTGTTAGCAAAGATAAATCTATGGAAAATATGATGAGAAATAAAGGTGACGAATGGATGGAACCATTACATCATTTTAGAAATAAACTTGAAGAATATCGTTACGACCATGATAAAAGACAACCTCGTCGTAGAAATGGTCAAAAATCTGTTGGTCCATTTCTTCTTTCAGTACGAAAGGAATTCTTAGAAGAATTATTAGAAATTGAGCAAACATTAATTAATGCTGGGAAAATGGGGTCAAAAAAATTAATTTCAGATGAGGAAATAGTACAAATTCAAAAAGAGTGGCTTAATGATGGAGATTTTTTTGAAACAGCAATAACAATGTCTAATCAAGCTGGTCGTCTTGTAGATTATGAATCAGTTAAATCTTTTAATGGTCAAGAAAAAAAATTTATAGAGAGTATCTGTGAAAAAAATAATATTCCTGTAAAGCTCATAGAAGACTTAATGCAAAAAGAACATAGTTATCGTCATCAAATTTTAAAAGTAGCATAAAGTGATAAAATACTTTCAAGAAAATAATAATGGCTAAAAATGATTGGATAGAAGTTATTGAAATATTTAATACAAAAAGTATAACCTATATAAATGATTTTTTAAGTTCAAATGATAAGTTTTGTCCAAATAGCAATCATATAAATATATTTGATAAAAATCATAATGCATTTAGCTCCAAGTTACTTAATAAACCAAAACCTGGTAATTGGATTCCTCTGTATAAGAGAGAAGATTTATCAGATTATTTGGTACAAAATGATTTAATGCCCATACGATGTGGTCAAGGTGAGTTTTTCTTTTTTAAAGGTAATATATTTTATAATTTAGATGAAGTGGAGTTTTTAAAAATCAATCTTGAATATTTAACTCAAATAGACACTTTTATTCCATTAACATTAAAAGATTTTCATAAAAATGAAAATGCTTATTTAAATAAAGCATTGGCAATTGGAATAATTAATGATTTTATAGATAGTGATAATATTACAGTTTTTCAACAACAATTGAATTATAGAAGATTATTATATGGACAATTTGGTAAGATTAAAACAAACTTTGAGTTAGAATTCAAAACTACATTTGGTATAAAAAAAATAAATAAAGGTTTTCAATTTGAGATAGATTTAGTATTAGAAAATGAAGATGAAATTATTATTTTTGAAGCTAAGCAAGGTTTAAAATCAAGAAAAACATTCACGCTATTACAGCTATATTATCCTTTAATTTATTTAAATAAAATCACCAATAATAAAAAGAAAATTAGAACTATATTTATAGATATAATTTCACATGCAACAAAGAGTGAAGTTTATAAGTTAGTAGAGTTTAACTTTATAGATTTAGAATTTGATAATTATAAAGTTATTAAAAGTTGTCAATATTATTAAAGATATTTTTATTCATAATAATGCCCCTCAAATCAAGATAACTTTAAACAAGATTTAATCCCCTCTTCAACAGTTATCTTACACTACATTTTTAGATATTCAAGATATCCCTCTTTCAAATAAATCTGTATCTACTTTAAAAAAGTTGATACAAAATGAAGATGATAAAGATTCATATTTTATCCATAAAAGAAATTCCAAGAGAGGAAATTTAAATCATATTGGGTTTACTAAGGATTTTAACCAGTTGATACAGTTGGTACTAGGTAAAGAATTTTCAACTCACAGCTTTAGAAAGGGCTTAATTACTCAAATGTCGATGAATGGAATAAACCCAAAATTAACTCAGGCACTTATGTCTCATAAAAATATATCAACGACATTAAATTATTATACCCCAACGATAGAAGATGTTAGAGAGTGTCTAGTTAGGTAAAAAAACAAATCCGTTAATTCTTTTAATAATAAGGGGATTTATCTATATTATCTGATTTTAAAATGTAAAATGAGTGAAGATACAGACTTAGGTGGTATCACTAATAAAAGGGATTAAGCCACTAGATGGTAACAAATATTAGGAAATGATATGAAAGCAAATATCATAAATATCTCAGATAGAGATTTGTTAGAAAGTATATACACAAGAATGGTTTCACTAAGTGAAATTATAGAGTTTTTTCCAGATTGGATTTCAATTACAGATACAGCAAGAAATAATGATTTAAGTTATAGACAAATGTATAACAGAGTCGTGGAGAGTGGTAATTACCAGTTTGGCAAACACTACAAACATATGGATGGCGAGATTTATATTCACAAATCTATAAACCATACACTACAAAGAAAAAGAAGGAGGGTTGCATAATGGATGCTATAGAGAAAAAACTAGCTGAAGCTCAGGACCCAGCTTTTTATGATAGAGAGTATGGAACGATAGGTTTTAGAGAAAGGGATGGAAAACTTTACATCAGGGGTGTATTGACATTCAGAGGAAAAACTGAAAAAGTAAATAAATCTACTGGCTTTGATTATCTGAAAAAAAATATTAACTATGTAGAAAAACATGACAAACAATTACTATGGGATTTGAGTAATCTAAAAGCAGAATATGATTTAGAAAGGTTAGGGGATGATGAGGAGAGTAAAATCCCACTTTTGGAAGATTTCTATGAAGAAGCATTCGATAAAAAATTGGCTTTAAATAATATATCTATTGATACAATTAAAGAATACAAACAAAAATTCAATGCCTATATTTCACCATATTTTAAAGGGTATAGGCTTAATAAAATTAAAACTTCTGATATTGATGATTGGCAGATATGGGTTCTGAAGAACTTTAAGAGAAAAACCGTAAAAGATATTAGAAGTGTGTTGAATATTATTCTAGTACAAGCAAAGCAAAAAGAGTATATTAAAGTTAATCCAGTTGTGAATGCTCAAAAATATAACCCAGTTAGAGAGGATGATGATGAGATTGTATATACAGATACAGAGATGACAACAATCTTAACTAGTATTGATGACTACATAGATGAAACAACTCATAAAGTTTGGTCGAGAACAAGAAGACAGTTAAAGAATATGATTTACCTATCTGCTGGAACTGGAATAAGAAGTGGAGAACTGGTTGCACTTACATGGGCAGATATTGATTTTGTGAATAAGAAAATTGATATTACCAAAACTATTAGAAATGGTAGAGTTAAAGGAACCAAAACTTATAGCGGTAAGAGAATAATTGATATGAATGATGAATCATTTAATCTACTAGTAAATCAGTATGAATTGTTTGAAGATGTTGAATCAGATTATGTATTTTTAACACAAGAGAAAAAGAACTATAAAAACCCGTCTATGGTTAGTAAAGGTACTTGGAAATCATATTTAAAATATTGTAAAATACCTTACAGAAGATTTTATAATCTGAGACATACATTTGCGACTAATCTTATCAATAAACAAAAAGATAGTGTAGGGATAGTTTCTGTAAGTTCTCAACTTGGACATAGAAATGTAAGTACGACTCTTAACAAGTATGTTAAAAATAAGAGACAGCACGAGGGTAAGTTTACTGATGTAAGTGCGATTAGTGAATTTCTGAAAAAAGGAGCTTAGCTTACACTCTCAACATTTTCTTCTTTAGAAGGTGTAGAGAGATTTTTAGCTTGAGGTAAAATGTATCAAATAAGTCCACTTCTTTCCCCTTTATTTAACTTATATTTTATCTTACTTCAACTTAATAAACTAATTTAAAAATGTAAAATAGATAGTAATTAATAACAAAGGATATTTATGAATTTAAGAGAATTTATAAACAACGAAATCAAAGGTAGTGTTTTAAAATATGATTATTTTGAAATAGACAAGAGTAAAATTAAAATCAAAGAATTAACTCAAAAAATTTATATAGTAGGAGATAAGAATGATTGAATATTCAAATATAATTTATCCATTATTGGACGGTATATATGATAAACATATTGCCTTTTTTATAAATCCTTTTGCATTGAATGAGAATATCACTAAATTGGGAGTTGGGAGTTGGGGTGATGAATTTGAAATTTTGGATACAAATAGGTTAACTGAAAGAGATATTGTTATGGAAAATAATGGTGTCTGTATGTTTGGAAAGCTTATTTATGATAAATCAGTATTTGAAAAGAAATCTATGTTTGGAATATCTAATGAATATGGTGCTAGTACATATATTTATGGAAAATGTATTTGTATTATTCAGAGGTTTACTGAAGAAAACTTTGATGATTTTGAAAATTATTTACAAAAATCATTTATATTTTTCAATGATACTGAACATAATTTTTTGTTTTCTGATTTTACTAATAATAATGGTAAAAAGATTTGCTTCATTCAGGGATATGATAATGGATAACAGTTTATTAGTACATCAGAATTTTGCAAATAATCTTCATGCTTTTTCTTTGAGTTGAGATTTTATCTCACTCAAAACTTCATTAATTCCATTTCTGTAATCACCATTTTTTAACAGAGAAGTGTTATCCAACTCTTTAGTAATTATACTCTCAAATTCAATTTTTAACAATCTCTCTTTTTCAAAAAAGTGGTAGATTAAATCCAACACATATTGGTAAGAGGTTACTTTTCCTTTTCTGTATTTATCAGAAATATCCAAACCCTTATTAAATTTGTATTTAGTAAGTTCAGATGAACAGTTATTACTGATATTTTCTAAGAGTTTTTTAGTGTCCATTTTAGGAGTGTATAGTAAAAATTATTTTTATTGAAAAAGTATTGCAGGTTGTCACGGAATAAATAGCTACTTTTTACTATTTCTTATTATTTTTATTTTTACCGTATAATTTTTGCTAAAATGAGTGGCTTATTACATAAAGGAGCTTTTTGTGAAAATAATATATATAAAAAGTTTTCATACGGATGAAAATAAATTAGGATATAAGAAAGAAAATAATTATATAATTTTAAAAGAAGATAACTGGAATGATTATGGTCATTATACATATTTTCATATGTCTCTTTGGTATAAAGAAAAAATTTATACTATTGGTGGTTTAAGAATACTATTTGAAGATGAAGATGATTCACATGCAGTTTTTCAAAAAATGGAAGGTAAAAATAAAGATAAATATATAAAAATCAATACTATCGATATTGATAAAAAATATATTTCCGTAGGTGCTTCTAGTGAGTATTATACAAGGTTAAAGGAACTTTTATCTGAGGAAGAACTATATAGTATTTTAGATACTTTACATGATATTCCTTATTTAGAAAAAAAATATCCTGAAATTGAAGATTTAGATTTAAAAAATACTGATGATGGATTTGAAAATTCGTTAACGAGAGATACAGACTCAAAAAAAGCGATAAAAGAAGCCTCGTATTTTCTTTTTGGAGAAGATTTAGATAAAGATAGATTTGATTTCAACTTCACATTCCAATTGGAAAATGTTAGTAATGAGCATAGTATAGATTTTACTTTTCATGATGATTTCTTCCCATCTAATATTATGACATTAATTGGGAAAAATGGTTCCGGTAAATCACAAACATTAAAGCATTTATCGGAATGCTTGCAGGGTGTAGGAGTCGCAGATATATTTTCTGATGTAAAACTTCAATATAAGCCTGAAGAGGCTTTGTCTAAAACTCCACAGTTTAGTAAAGTTGTTATTATCTCATATAGCCCTTTTGAAGATTTTTATAATCAGGGAGGTAGTAAATCATTTAGTTATAGTGGATTAAGAAATAAAGAAAATCAGATAACTAAAGATATTGTTTTTAAAGATATGAAAAAATCCTTATCAAAAATGATAATAGATGATACAAATGGATTTGATTTTGAATCATCTATTATGAAAGTACATAAGCTTTTTGAAGTATTGAAAATAGCAATTCCTTCAATAAAAAATATAGGAATAAGGGCAGATAAGAAACTTATAGATAATTTACAAAAATTAGATGTAAATAATAAAATGACACTTATTGATAATATGATTGTTCAAACAATATATACAAAAGATATTTTAAAAAGCTATACAGACCAAGAAATAACAAATTTACAAGTTCCAGCAAAATTTATAGAAGAGATTTGTTTTTTGGATAATGATAATAATATTTTAAATTTAAGCTCTGGACAAGAGATTTTCACATATATGATATTTGCCATACTTGGTAAAATTGAAAAAGAATCATTATTGATTTTTGATGAGCCAGAAAGCTATTTACACCCCAATTTAGAAATTGTTTTTATGAGATTACTAAAAGAAATTTTACATATATTTAATTCATATGCAATTATTGCCACCCATTCTTTAATTATAACAAGAGAAACACCTTCTAAATTTGTAAGAGTGTTTGATATACAAGAAAATGATAAATCATTTATCTACACACCTGCAGTAATAGAAACATTTGGTGGAAATTTAAATACAATTTGTAACTATACTTTTAATAATATATTAGAGGAAAGACCATTTGAAAACTGGCTGATAGAAAATATTGATAAGAATGATAGTATTAGTGACATTTTAGAGCAATATAGAGATAAATTAAATTCTGAGTCGTTGATGTATATTAGAAATGAGATATTAAATGATTAAATTAGATGTGTTGGATGGGGAACATACAAAATACTTAGATAAGGTTATTAATAATAAAAATAATGCAAGAAAAACTCTTTTAAAATATGTGCAGGATTATGTTAAATCTAGGTATCTAGTTTATGACTTAAATCAAACTAATTTAGAAAATATTGGAGAGAGTACTATTAGTTTAAATGTTCCTTCAACAAAGATAAATGCAAAATACTCCCTTCTTCATATGTATAATTCACCAGAGCAGTATGCAAAAGAATATTTAAAAGATATAAAGAAAATACTAAAAGAGGGTACTTTATGCCCTTATTGTGCTCTTACAGAAGCAAAACAAATAGACCATTTTTTACCAAAATCAATATTTCCAGAATTTTCGTTATATTTACCTAATATGATAGTTATCTGCACAGACTGTAATGCAAGTAAAGGTAATATTTCAATTAATACGACAACTAATACAAGATTTGCATTAAATCCATATCATGATATTAATATTTATAGTCATGATTTTATAGTATGTGAAATTCTTCCACCTTTTGAAGCTGCTAAGTTTAATATTAAAATTATAGATGACTTGAGTCAGGTAGAACAAGAACTATGTTTGGAACATATAAAAACAGTTGCGATAGGAAGAAAGATAGTTACATTATGGAGAAATTACTTTGATGAACTTGCTAAAAGACTAGAAAAAATTTACATAAAGAAATACACAAAGTATAATAATGAGGAAATGATAGAAAAATTTAAAGAAATTATTTTAGATGAAATTGACACTAAAAGTATTGATGAAAATATTATTCAGAAAGCATTATTTATAGAGTGTGCAAGTAATCAACCTTTACTTGATTATTGGTTAAATGTTTTTGAAGAACAACATAAAATTTAACATGTTAAACAGGATTATGGTAACGAAATAAAATATATACTAACGGGTTTAAAAGGTGTAGATTTTGTTACAGTTTTGTTACAGTTGAGTATTTTTAGTGAAAATAGTGTTTGAAATCCCTATATTTAGGGGTTGAAGTGGTGGACCCTCAGAGATTCGAACTCTGGGAGGTATGACCCTCGCCGGTTTTCAAGACCGGTGCATTCGACCAACTCTGCCAAAGATCCACGTGTTGTTTTGATAAGAAATTATTAAAACTGGAGGTGCCACCCAGATTTGAACTGGGGATAGCAGCTTTGCAGGCTGCGGCCTTACCACTTGGCGATGGCACCAGTCAATTTATCTTTCATATCAATGGTGCCCGGGGCCGGACTCGAACCGGCACAGTATTGCTACCGGGGGATTTTAAGTCCCCTGCGTCTACCAATTTCGCCACCCGGGCATAATGAATGAATTCACAGTTTAACAATTTATAAATGGAGCGGGAAACGAGGTTCGAACTCGCGACCCCAACCTTGGCAAGGTTGTGCTCTACCACTGAGCTATTCCCGCATATTTCTCTTACAATTTGTAAGTGAGCCGGAATTATAGCTTGTTTTTTTTTCTTTGTAAAGAGTTTTTAGGTAAAAATAGTAAAAAAGTGCTATAATCGCATTTATAATTTAATTAGAAAACTACTATTATAGGAATTACCACATGAGAAGTGATATAATCAAAAAGGGCTTTGATAAAGCTCCACACCGTTCATTGTTGCGTGCTACCGGTCTTAAAGATGAAGATTTTGACAAGCCGTTTATTGGAATTGCAAACTCTTACATTGATATTATTCCCGGACACTTTTTCTTACATGAATATGGTGAAATAGTAAAAGAAGCTATTCGTGAAGCGGGCGGAGTTCCTTTTGTATTTAATACTATTGGTGTTGATGACGGAATTGCTATGGGACATGACGGAATGCTTTATTCGCTGCCTTCGCGTGAGATAATTGCTGATTCTATTGAGACAGTTATGAATGCGCATAAACTTGATGCGATGATCTGTATTCCTAACTGTGACAAAATTGTTCCGGGTATGATTATGGGTGCACTTCGCGTAAATGTTCCTACTATTTTTGTCTCCGGTGGTCCTATGCCGGCGGGTCATAAAAAAGACGGTACGCCTATTGATTTGTCAACTGCATTTGAAGCAGTTGGAGAGTTTAATGATGGGAAGATGACAGAAGAAGAACTGCATGAAATAGAGTGTGAAGCCTGTCCAAGCGGTGGAAGCTGTTCAGGTATGTTTACAGCAAACTCTATGAATACTCTTTGTGAAGCGATGGGTATAGCACTGCCTGGAAACGGAACTGTTTTAGCTATGACACCTGAGAGAATTGCAATGGTGAAAAAAGCGGCAAAACGTATTGTTGAGCTTGCAAAAATGGAAAATAACGAAAAATATAACTTCAAAAACATTTTAAATGAAAAAGCAGTACACAATGCATTTACAGTAGATATGGCAATGGGTGGAAGCTCAAATACTGTTCTTCATATGTTAGCTATTGCAAAAGAAGCTGATGTTGATTTTAAAATAGAAAATATCAATGCAATAGCTGAAAAGGTTGCGCATATTGCAAAGATTTCCCCATCATTAACAACTGTTCACATGAAAGATATCGATGATGCGGGTGGAGTAAATGCGGTAATGAAAGAAGTTTCCAACAGAGGCAATGATGTTTTACAACTTGATGCATTGACGATTACAGGTGAGACAATCGGTGAGAGAATTAAAGATGCCGAGATTAAAGATACATCAATCATCCATACAAATGCGCATGCTTTTTCACCTGTCGGCGGCCTTTCAATTCTTTTTGGAAATCTTGCAACCGAGGGTGCAGTTATTAAAGCTGCAGGTATAGTTGATAGCATGCGTCACTTTAAAGGGACTGCTATCTGCTTTAACTCTCAACCAGAAGCAATTGCCGGAATTATGGCTCATAAAGTAAAACCCGGTAATGTTGTCGTTATTCGTTATGAAGGTCCAAAAGGTGGTCCTGGTATGCAAGAGATGCTTGCACCAACGGCACTTATTCAGGGTATGGGGCTTGGTGAGAGTGTTGCGCTTATTACAGACGGTCGTTTTTCAGGTGCTACAAAAGGCGCTTCAATCGGACATGTTTCTCCAGAAGCGGCAGAAGGCGGACTGATTGCCTTAATAGAAGACGGTGACGAGATAGAACTTGATGTAGATAAGCATATACTGCAGTTAAATGTAGACGGTGAAGAACTCGCAAGAAGAAAAGACCATTATGTACCGTATAAAAATGAAGTAAAATCAAAATGGTTGAAACGTTACCAGCTTTTAGTGTCCAATGCATCAAACGGTGCCGTACTAAAAACAGAATTATAAGAAGGAAAATATATTTTGAATGAAATTGCTATAAAAAAAGATGGTGAAATTATTGATACACAAACAGCAAAAGAGCTGGGGTTTGAAGGCGAACAGATTCATCTTGACAACTCTCCTGAAGCTTTGGAAGTTTTACGTCACTCAACGGCACATCTGATGGCGCAGGCTATTAAGTCACTTTATCCTGATGCTGAATTTTACGTAGGACCTGTTGTAAAAGAGGGCTTTTACTATGACTTTAAAACCTCTGCTGAAATCGGTGAGGGTGATTTAAAGAAAATCGAGAAGCAAATGCTCTCTTTTGCAAAGAAAAAATACAAAATAGAAAAATATGAAATTACAATGGATGAGGCAAAAGAAAAGTTTAAAGATGATCATCTGAAGCTTGAAGTAATGAAAAGAATTCCAAGTGACACTGTAAGTATTTATAAGCAGGGTGACTTTGAAGATCTTTGTCGCGGGCCGCATCTTCCAAATATCGGGTTGATTCGTTACTTTAAACTGACAAAAATTTCGGGTGCATATCTTGGCGGAGATTCTAAAAATGAAATGCTTACCCGTATATACGGTATAGCATTTGCAGACAAAGAGTCACTAAAAGCACATATGGAACAGTTAGCAGAAGCGGAGAAACGCGATCACCGAAAAATCGGAAACGAGATGAAACTTTTTACTTTCCGTGAAGAGGTAGGTGCCGGTTTTCCTATCTGGCTTCCGGCCGGTGGACGTCTTCGTGCAAGATTAGAATCACTTCTGTTTAAAGCACACAGAAAACGCGGATATGAGCCTGTACGTGGACCTGAAATGCTACGTTCAGATTTATGGATGACATCAGGACACTATCAAAATTACGGTGAAAATATGTATTTTACTCATATTGATGAGCTGGAATTTGGTGTAAAACCTATGAACTGTGTCGGTCATATTAAAGTATATGAAGATGAACTTCACTCTTATAGAGATTTGCCAATTAAATATTTTGAATACGGTGTTGTTCACCGTCACGAAGCAAGCGGTGCTTTGCACGGACTTTTCCGTGTTCGTGAATTTACACAAGATGATGCACACATTTTTTGTCGTGCAGACCAGATTGAAGAGCAGATTATTGAAGTAGTTGATTTTGTAGATAAAATCATGTCAACTTTTGAATTTGACTATAAAATGATGATTTCTACAAAACCCGAAAAAGCTGTTGGCGATGACAAAGTATGGGAAATTTCTACACAGGCATTGAAAAATGCAATGGATAAAAATGAACTTGCGTATGAAATTGATGAAGGCGGCGGAGCATTTTACGGTCCTAAAATCGATATTAAGATTACAGATGCTATCGGGCGTGAGTGGCAGTGTGGAACAGTTCAGTTAGATTTTAATCTGCCGGAGCGATTTAAACTTGAGTACAACGGTGAAGAAAATGATAAAATTCAACCGGTTATGATTCACCGTGCGATTCTAGGTTCTTTCGAGCGTTTTATTGGGATATTAACAGAACATTATGCCGGAGAATTTCCAATGTTTGTGGCTCCTACTCAGGTAGCAATTGTTCCTGTTGCAGAAACACATAAAGAATATGCTAAGCTTTTATCAGATAAACTTATTGATATTAATGCCGATAGTGAAATTTATGCGAAAAATGATTCTTTAAATAAAAGAATCAGAACTGCAGAAAAAACTCGTGTTCCAATGATAGTAGTTATAGGGGATGAAGAGATAGCAAATAAAACTGTAGCCATTCGTGACAGACGAACTAGAGAGCAGTACAATTTAAGCGAAGAAGAATTTTTGAAGCTTATACAAACTAAAATAAATGAGGTAAATTTTTGAGTAAAAACAAAGACCGCGTCATCATGAATGATGACATCCGTGTTCCAGAGGTGAGATGTAATGTAGACGGAGGTGAACCTTTAGGTGTCGTCTCTACGGATGAAGCTATGACAAAAGCAAATGAAATGGGTTTAGACCTTGTATTAATTGCCCCAAATGCCAAGCCGCCTGTTGCGAAAATCATGGATTATGGTAAGTTTAAATACCAAGAAGAAAAAAAGCTCAAAGAGCAGAGAAAAAATCAGGTTAAAATCGTTGTAAAAGAGATTAAACTTTCTGTAAAAATTGCAGAAAATGATATAGCTTACAAAGTAAAACATGCAAGAGAGTTTCTTGAAAAAGGTTTTCATGTTAAATTCAGAGTATTTTTACGAGGTCGTGAAATGGCTCATCCAGAGGCTGCAAAAGAGGTTCTTATGCAAGTATGGCCTATGGTTGAAGACATAGCTGTTATGGAAAAACCACCAAAATTTGAAGGGCGTTACTACAATATGTATGTCGTTCCAAAAAAATAATTCTTCTAACAACCTTCTTTAGATAAAGCCTTTTTCAGGCTTTATTGTTCTACATTGTTTACATGTAACCATTTATTAATTAAAAAAGTATTATAATTCCATATAATTTAACTTATAAGGATTATGATGATTAGACGTATGCCGTGGTGGCTAGCCGGGATTTTAATGGCGTTACTTGTCCTTTTTACATTTTCAACTTTCGGTGCAAACAGACCTTTCGGTGCATCAACGTATGTGCCTTATTTTGCAGGAATACTTTTTGATTTGAGCCCGGAAAAGTATCCTTATTTAAAGGAAGTGCATTTTGCAGGTGCATGGGAAGGCGTTATGCTTTTAGGTGCATTAACAGGAGGTTTTTTGACTTCTGTATTTGTAACAAAAAGTTTTCGTTTAAGCATTATGCCTACAGGCTGGAAAAAATATAAAAATTCTTCAGTAATTTCAAGACTTGTTTGGAGTTTTGTGAGTGGATTTTTTCTTATAATTGGTGCACGTTTGGCCGGAGGTTGCACAAGCGGACACTTTTTAAGCGGAATGGCGCAAACAGCTGTGAGCAGTATGATATTTGGCGGAGTAGTTTTACTTAGCGTGATTATAACCGGGAAAATATTTTACAAAAGTGAGGCAAATGATGTTTGATAGAATTTTGAATATGTTCACAACAGTATCAAATGAATCTCACGGTTCATTATTTGTTGTTTTTGCAATTGGACTTGTTTTTGGTGTTATTATTCAGTACAGCCGGGTTGACAAGTTTGAAAAAATTGCAGGATTTGCGATGCTTCGTGATACAGTAGTTCCTAAAATGCTCTTTTTGGCAATTGGACTTGCTGCTGTTGGCCTTTATTTTATGGTTGAAGCAGGATATGCATCATATCATCCTAAACCGATTATTTTAGGCGGACTGATTATAGGAGGTACAATTTTTGGTGTTTCTATGGCGATACTTGGGAAATGCCCGGGAACGGGACCTGTTTCCATTGCTGAGGGACGTATTGATGTACTTGTTGGTGCTATAGGCGGTATATTTGGTGGACTTGTTTTTACTGTTTACTTTGATTTTTTTAAAAAAATTATGGGTGAGAGTTTAGGTAAAACAACACTAATCACATATTTTCAAGGACATGAAAATCTGGTAGTACTTATTTTTGGAATTGTTTTAATTGCTGTAAGCATTGTGATTCCACTTCGTCAGGAGTTTGATGAAGTAGATTTAAAACAGCTTGAAGAGATATAGTGTATAATGCCTTCTAAAAATAGAAGGCTTATAATGAAAAATTTCTTTTTAACATTAACACTGCTTACTTTGATAATCCAAAATCTTGTTGCACAAGATGCAAAAGTGAAATATCAAAATGTTTCACAAAAACAAATGCAAGAGCAAAATCTTGAAATTGCGACTTTGGCAGCAAAAGAAATGTCAAAAGGGCTTCCCAAAAAAATTGATAAATATACTACATTGAGAAATATTCAAAATGAAGGTCCCACACTTGTTTATACTTTTGTCATAAATAGCGGAGCAAAAAGCGATGAAGCTATACGAAAAGAAGATCACAGTAGAATGCAAAAAGCTGTTACACAAGGTATATGTCAATCTTCAGAACGATTCTTAAAAGCAGGTGTTAATATCTCTTACATATATATGAGTGTAAAAACAAATAAACTATTATTTAGATTTGATATAACAAAAGACAAATGCAATTATTTAGCACCTAGGTAGATTTGCATTGTCTATAAAAGATATAATTAAATCTCAAACTTTTTTTTCTTCTTTAAATGATGAAGAGTTAGATGAATTAGTATCAATATCTTTAGTACATCACTATAAAAAAGACTATATTCTCCATTATGAAAATATTAATACGAATGAATTGTTTTTTTTAATAGATGGTTTGGCAAAAGCGTATAAAATAGACAAACACGACAATGAAATCTTTCTTTATTATATATATGGCAATTCTATGATTTCAGAAGTTTCAAATATTGATTCTGATAATTTACATTCTTTTTCCAATATCCAACTTATAGATGATTCACAGATTTTAAGTATAAACTATAAAAAATTTAAAGAAAATTTTTTAAACAAAAATATATTATGTAAAAACCTGACAAAAGAGATTATAAAAAGGTCATTACAGTTGCAGTCTTTAGTGAATAGAGAATTTATTTTTGATGCTGTTTCAAAGGTAAGCATGATGTTGCATGATGATCTTGAAATGTTTAACAAACTAAAACGCCATGACATCTCTTTGATGCTTCATATTCAGCCGGCAACACTTTCTCGCGTACTCAATAGATTAAAACGAAATGGTATTATTGATATAATACATGGCAGAGTTACAGTAATCGATGCAGCAGCTTTGCAAGAAATTTACAAGGATAAAACAGATGACTAAAATAAAATTTGTGGGTGCATTGATTTTTATACTCTCTGTCGTCTTAGCCTTGTATTCCAAACATATTTCTACACAAAATGAAGCAAATCTCAAGCTTTTAAAAATTATTAATGAACAAAAAGCCTTTACTCAGGAGATTGCTAAAAACATTTTTTTTATATATAGAAATAAAGATGCTTCGGTAAAACAGCTTGATGCATCCGTAAAAGCTTTTGTAAATAATATGAATCATAAAGATGAAGTTTTAGATGAAATATTTTCTCAAGATATAAAACAGGAATCAAAAAAAATAATTTATTTATGGAATGATTTTTATCTGCTTGTGCAAAAATTCAGAGATGCTTACAGAGTGCAAAATGGCTATACAAATCTTGTAATACAAAGGCTGGTAAAAGATATATATAATAAAAATTTACAGCTTGTCGGAGAGTTTAATAAGCTAATAGAAATGCATAAGAAGTATGTTGACACAGTGAAAAATAAAAATAAAACAATACAGATTACTCTCTTTGTTATTTTAATACTTTTACTTATGTATCTTTTTTCTCAACTAAAAGACTTAATTACATTTATTCAAAAGTTTTTGAACACATCTAAAAAAATTGTACAAAAATCAACGGTGATCGGTATAAAACCGATTGAGAAAAATGCAAACATAGCCGATGTTACTCAGGCGGTGGATGATTTTAATTTTTTTGTTGAAAAGATAGATAAATCTATTGATTATTCAAGCGAATCCATAAAAAATGCTTCAAATTCATTAGAATGTATTGAAAAAAATATTGAAGATTTACTGGAACTTATCGAAACAATGGATGCAGGAAATAGACTTGATAAAGAACTGGTGAAAAAAGAAGATATTCTAATAGAAGCACTAGATGAACTCAGTGCATCATTGCAGAGACTTCGATCTTTGAAAATAAATTTAGATAACTTTAAAAAATAAAATTAGTTTTATAATTTGACCTAAGTCAAATTATTAGTCTTGAATATATATTATTATACTTCTATCATTTGGGGTTATTTCTCAAAATGAAAACGAAGGAGAATAAAATGGCTACAAATATAAGTAGGCTGACTTCACTTCTTTTAGGTACTTCTTTAGCTGCTACTATGGCATCAGCTAATGGTGGAGAGCTTGAAAAAGTGATGAAAGCAAGGGGACTTACAGAAAATGACGTAATTCATGCTGCAAAAACTTATACACCAAGCGGTGGCAGAGATGAATTCATGATTTTCAGTTCTGGTGGACAGTCTGGGCAGATAATGGTCTATGGTGTTCCAAGTATGAAAATCTTAAAGTATATCGGTGTTTTTACTCCCGAACCATGGCAAGGGTATGGTTACGATGAAGAGAGTAAAAAAGTTTTACGAGAGGGAAATATCCGTGGACGTGAAATTAACTGGGGAGATACTCACCACCCGGCTATTTCAGAAACAAATGGTGTATATGATGGAAAATGGCTGGCAATTAACGATAAAGCTAATCCTCGTATTGCTATTTTAGATTTAAATGATTTTGAAACAAAGCAGATAGTTGTCAACCCTGTTTTTAAATCAGACCATGGGGGAGCTTTCTTTACACCAAATTCTGAGTATATTTTAGAAGCTTCTCAATATGCTGCACCTTTTGATAATAACTATCATCCAATTGAAGAATATAAAGAGACATACCGCGGGGGTATTACTTTTTGGAAGTTCAATGATAAAATTGGGCGTATTAATCAAAAGAAATCTTTTGTTCTTGAATTACCTCCATATATGCAGGATTTGAGTGATGCCGGTAAAGGTGCTTCTAATGGTTGGGGCTTTACAAACTCATTTAACTCTGAAATGTATACAGGTGGTATTGAAGTAGGTATGCCTCCGTTTGAAGCAGGTTGTTCAAGAAATGACACTGACTTTTTACATGTATATAACTGGAAAAAATTAGCAACTCTTACTAAAAATAAAAAGAATTACAAAGTAATTAATGGGATTAAAGTTATTCCAATGAGTGTTGCTGTTGCTAACAATGCACTTTTCTTAATTCCAGAACCAAAATCACCTCACGGTGTTGATGTTTCTCCTGATGGTGAGTACATTGTTGTTTGTGGTAAACTTGATACGCATGCTTCCGTGTATAAATGGAGCAAGATTCAAAAGTTGATTAAAGATCATAAATATGCGGGTAAAGATCCTTATGGGATTCCTATCTTAAGTATGAAAGATTCTTTACACGGTCAAGTTGAATTAGGTCTTGGGCCACTACATAACCAGTATGGTAAACATTGGAAAGATGGTGAAATTTATACATCTTTATATGTTGACTCACAAATTGTAAAATGGGATTATAAACATTTAAAAGTTTTAGACAAAGTAAATGTTCATTATAACGTTGGTCATTTATGTGGTATGGAAGGTAAATCTGCTGATCCTCAAGGGAAGTATATTATTTCTTTAAATAAACTTGCTATTGATAGATTTGATCCGGTAGGACCTCTTCACCCACAAAATCACCAATTAATAGATATTAGTGGTAAAAAAATGGATCTTCTTTATGATATGGCAATTCCTTTAGGTGAACCACATCAAGCTGTTGCTATTCGTATGAGTAAATTACATCCGGAAGTTCGTTATAAAATGGGTACAAACTCAAGAACCGGAAAAATTTCTAAAGGTAAAACATTAGCTGGTCAAGAGAGAGTTGTAAGAAAAGGTCATAATGTAACAGTATATGCGACATTAGTTAGATCTCACATCAATCCTGAAAGAGTTACTGTAAATAAAGGTGATATTGTAACATTCTATTTAACAAATTTAGAACGTGCAGAAGATGAAACACACGGATTTACAGTTGATAACTACGATGTTCATGCTTCATTAGAGCCAGGTAAAACTGCATCTGTTAAATTTAAAGCTGATTTAGAGGGAGTTTTTCCTTACTACTGTACAGAGTTTTGTTCAGCACTTCACTTAGAAATGATGGGTTATTTGATGGTTAAAGATCCTAACAAAAAATATGTTAGTGCTCAAAAACTTAAAATGAAAACTATGTCTAAAGCAGAGTTAAAAGCTGAATATGATAAAACTGTTGCAGTAAACACTGCTACGGATGCTGTTATTCAATCAGTTGTTAAATTCTTAAAAGCAAATCATTATGAGAAATATCCAACTGTAAAAGCACTTGTTGTGGATGCACTTGATCAGTATGGAAAAATTCCGGCTCAGAAAAAACTTTCAGATAAAGCTGTAAAAGCCGGTGATTTGGAAAAAGCTGTTCTGTTTGAAAATATGATTTGGCAATATATGGTTAAAACTGCTGATGTTGGAATCAGAGCGAAAAACCTACTTGTGAAAAAAGTTGCAACAAAACAATCTGCTGCTGCTGCTGCTGGTGAAAGAGCATTTGGTGAAGGTGGATGTGGCGGATGTCACGTTATTGGTAAAGTTTCATCTGGTCCGGACTTAACAGGTGTACTTCAAAGACATGAAAATGCTGAAAAATGGGTAAGAAACTTTATTCTTAATCCAAAAAGTAAATATCATGATCCATATGTAGAAGGTATGATTAATTACTTTAATCTTAGAATGCCTAATCAACATATGACAAAAGAAGAAGTAAATAACATTGTCGAATACTTTAAATGGGTAGACGAAAATGCAAATCTATTTTAAAAAATAGATATTTTTACAACTTTTAAATTGAGGTGTGGATATCTTCATCCACACCTCCTCTTTTCCCTGTCTTTCGATATTTTCATAGTTTTGTTGATTTAAGTTAAATTTATATTAATTATATCTAAGTATAATAATGTAATTTAATTTATAAACAAGGAATTATTATGCACCCAAGTTTAATAAAAGCTAGAATTTTTACTTTTATAGCTTTACTGATTTTAACTTTTTCTTTTACATTTCCAATGATAACATTTCATGGAACGCTTAACAAGATAGATGTAGGTAAGATTAATGAAATATCTCCTCTTAGTATATCTGTCTGGAATCTTTACAATAAAGGTAAATATAAAAGTGTCGCAACTCCTAAAAGTGCTCATAACAATTTAGAAAAGATGATTGAAAGTGAATCAGAAATTGGACCGGCATCGCTACCAATATGGGCAGTTTCCTTAGAAGCACCAAATTATCCAAAAAAAGCTTTTCCACAAGGTATTCCTGTTTATTTTCATTTTGACGGATATAGTGGAGAGGTACATGAAATGGATACAATCAATCACTATGTTGGAATGGACCCAATGTGGAGAGGTGGACATTTTGAAAGAGCAATCGGACCATATGCTCTTTTAGCACTTTCTTTAGGAATGATATTTTTTATGATTTATAATAATAAAATTTTTAGTTATATTATGCTTATTCCTATAGCATTGCCGCTTATCTTTATTGGCGATTATTCCTATTGGCTCTATTGGTTTGGACATAATTTACATGATTGGGGAGCTTTTAAAATTAAACCCTTTATGCCGACTGTTTTTGGAGATGGAAAAATTGCTCAATTTACAACACACTCCTACCCGACAATAGGTTTTTATATGATACTTCTGATAAGTCTTTTCAGCCTTTTGGCGTTTTTTGCAAAACAAAAAGCTCTTAAAGAGATGGAAAATAAAAAATAAGTCAGGTTGTACAAATGTTAAAAGGTTTATTGATTGTTGCTATTGTTATTATTAGCCATTTGAGTGCCAATGTATTGCAAGATGCAATAGACGGTGCACCTACCGGTTCAATTTTAAAACTTCCTGCCGGAGTCTATAAAGGCAACATCCATATCAATAAACCACTTTCTATTATAGGACAGGCAAAAGGCGTTATCATTGATGGTCAAAACAAAGGTATCGTCATAAAAGTGCAGAGTTCATATGTGACGCTGAAAAATTTGACTATTATTAACAGTGGCAGCAGACATGAGAAACTTGATGGTGCGATCTCTATGGCCAAGAGTAAAATGAAAAAAATAAAACAGTGCGAAGTTAGTAACTGCATTATTAAAAATTGTCTTTTTGGTATAGATTTACAGATGGTTAACAATTCAATTATAAGCAATAATCAAATTACTTCCAAAAAACTTCCTTTAGGCTTGCGTGGAGACGGTTTACGTTTGTGGTACTCAAACAACAATATCATAAAGGGCAACTCTTTAATAAAATCACGTGATATGGTTGTCTGGTATTCTCATGGTAATACTATTAAAAATAATTTTGGAAAAGATAACAGATATTCTCTGCACTTTATGTATGCAGGAAAAAATTTTATTAAAAACAATAGATATGAAAACAATTCAGTAGGTATATTTTTTATGTATTCACAAGACTCTATAGCAACAGGAAATATTGTTAAAAGTTCTTTAGGTGCGACAGGAATGGGTATAGGACTTAAAGATGCTTCCAATTTTACCCTGAAAAACAATACTGTCATCTACTGTGCACAGGGATTTTATATTGATAGATCACCTTTTGAACCAGATACGCATAATATTATAGAAGGGAACAAAATCCTGTATAACGCAGAAGCTATCCATTTTCACTCTTTAAGTATAAATAATATTATTAAAAATAACGTTATTATTGGAAATATTGAAGATATAGTCAATGACAGTAAGCGGGATAGAACGCAAGAGAATGAAATTGAAGGCAATTATTGGGATAATTATACGGGTTTTGATAATAATGGTGACGGAATAGGTGATACACCGCATAAAGTCTACAGATATGCCGATCAGCTTTGGATCTATAACAATAATGTGAAATTTTTCTACGGTTCACCGGTTATATCGCTACTAAATTTTTTAGCAAAACTTGCTCCATTTTCAAAACCACTCTTTTTAATGGAAGATAAAAAACCAAAAATGCGAAAAGCAATTTAATAAAGGATAATCATGGCAAAAAAAGTACAAACAGACAGAAGAGATTTTGTTAAATATTCTACATTAGGTTTATTGGGTCTTGTGATGGGGGGAGGTATTGTTTTTAGTCCTTATCTTGAAGGGAAAGAAAACAAACTTCGACCGCCGGGAGCAGTTCCTGAAAAAGATTTTTTAGCTCTTTGCATTAAATGCGGTCAGTGTTTGCAGGTCTGTCCCTATCATTCAATAAAACTCAACGATATTAATAAAGGGACCGGAGAAGGAACACCTTTTATAGACCCTAATATACGAGCGTGTTATGCTTGTAATGCAGTACCGTGTGTTTTGGCATGTCCAAGTGGGGCGCTCGATCATAAGACAGAAAAAGCAGAAGATATCAGAATGGGAATTGCTGTTTTAGAGTTTCCGGATACCTGTTTAGGTATTAGTCGTACACCAATTCCAGAAGGTTATGATAATAAGATGATAGCCTTTACAAAATCTGTAAGAAATGAAACACCTGAAGAGGAAGAACTTATTAAAAAGTTTATGGGCCGAGAAGGAGAAGCATGCAATTTATGTGCTGATATGTGCCCAGTACCAAATCCCCTAAGTGCAATTGCCATGGTACCTGATGCCAAAGGTGGAAAACGTCCGGAGATTTATGAGGGATGTATAGGATGCGGTGCATGTCAGGATGTCTGTCCGACGTCAACACCGTCAATAGTAGTAAAACCCAGAATGACTTATGAAGAGTACTATGGAAATAAAAGTCAAGGAATATCATGAATAAGAGTATATTATTAGCATCGACTTTTTTAATAATCATTAGTTTTTCTGCTTGCGGAGATAAAAAAGAGTCTGATGAAAAGAAACAGATAGATAGTGTCACAGCTACGGCAGCTACTCCAAAAATTGAAGTTGTAGCAAATAAAAATGAGTATGCTGTAAAAGTAAAATCAAATACAGATGAAATCAATAAGGGCAAATCTGGGAATAAAAATTCTTTTTATTATGATTATGGTGAAAAAAGTGAGTATGATCAAAATGCACAACCTGCAAATGAAGATGCTTCTGTCCGTGTTCGACCGCGAACGAAGCTCGATGCCTATACCCATATCAGAAGTCCCTATGAAAGAGTTCAGGTTTCTTTACTTGCAAAACAGCTAAGCCCTACATTTAGATTGAAATGTTCTGCATGTCATGATGATTATGCCAATGGTGTCCTCGGGCCCTCACTGCTTGGCCGTGATGCTGATTATATCTATAATAAGATTATGGCTTTTAAAAGTGGAAAGAAAAAAAATGTATTCATGAATGACTTGATTCATAATATGAGCGATAAAGAGATACGCTCAATAGCAGAAGATATATATAACTTTAATGTTCAAATTCAAAAGATAAGGAATAAATAGATGAGAAATATAATAGCAGGATTCTTTATACTACTAACAATTGGTTTAATGGCATGGGTTGCCTCAAATGGAGGTGCTTATAATGGTGGAGAAGCTGGTAGGATTACTGAAGATATCGGTAATAGAGTCGCTACGACAAAAATAGACAGTGAGCCAAAAGCAAAAAGTGATAGAGAAAAAGAGAATGAAGCATTAACGGCACTTAGAGATAAAGCCGGAAATATTGGAAGCTTTAAAGTAAGTGATGAGTATAAAAGTAAATGTTCTTCTTGCCATGGTGTTGATGGCAGCGGTATGCAGTATGGTAAAAAACTCATGGGTCCTAAACTTTTTGGACAAAGTGCTGATGAACTTTATAAAAAACTGGATGATTTTAAATCCGGTAGAAAAGAGAATATGATTATGCGAGGTTTGTTACTTCACTTGTCTCAAGATGATTTGAAAAGATTGGCAAAAGAGATAGGGGAATTTCCAGCACGCGCTGAGGCACTTAAAAATTCTAAATAACAGGGTAGAAAAATGGATAAGTATAATAGTAGAGAGACCATAAAAAGAACATCGTTTTTATCAACATTTTTCAGTACAACAAAAGATGGAAAGAAAAAACTGAGTATTAGAGCCAAAAGATGGATTGTTGTCATCTCTGTGCATCTTCTCTTTTTTCTCTCTTTTGCTATTGATATTCAAACACTTGAAGGAACGCTCAACGGTTCAAGATTTTTAGGATTTCACCTTATTGATCCTTTTACAACATTAGAGATGTTTATGGCAGAGCATCATCTACATATTAATATTATTATTGGTGTAAGTACTATTACTATCTTTTATCTGCTTGTTGGAGGTAGAAGTTACTGTGCCTGGGTATGCCCTTATGGAATACTGAGTGAGATAGGTGAAAAATGGCATAATACTTTAGTTGCAAAAAAGATTATTAAAGATCGTAAATTTGATCATCGTATAAAATACTTTTTCTGGGCAATTTTTTTGATTTTAGCTTTTACAAGCGGTTATTTGGTCTTTGAAACTTTTAGTGTTGTTGGAATTTTGAGTCGCGCCATTGCATATGGATGGAGTTTATCACTAGTTTGGGTACTCATTGTATTTGCTTTTGAAGTTTTCTTTGCTCGACGTGCATGGTGTACTTATATCTGTCCTATTGGTGCTACTTATGGTATGATCGGTAAAGTTTCTGCTTTACGTATTGAGTGGAATGATAACTGTGATCACTGTATGGTCTGTTCTGATGTCTGTTTTGAAAATCAGGTTCTAGAGATTACAAAAGCTAAATATGACAAACAAAGAGAAGAAGAGGGCATCACCCATGAGTATATTACCGGTGCAGATTGTACGCTTTGCGGAAGATGCATAGATGTTTGTCATGAAGATGCTCTTAATTTTGATTTTAGATTAAAAAGTTTGGTGTAATTATGATAAAAATATCTAATTTAACAAAGAAATTTGGTTCAAATGTATCGCTAGACAGCATTAACTGTGAATTCAAAAAAAATGAGTCTATTGCTTTAATGGGAGCAAACGGTGCAGGAAAAACTACACTTGTCCGTTCTATTATGGGATATTACCATCCAAATGAGGGTGAAGTGCTCATTAATGGGCAAAATCCCATAAAAGATCGTCTTGATGTTTTAGATCACATTAGTTTTGTGCCGCAGCTTCCGCCTCCAATTCGCTTGAGTATTGCTGAATTAATTGAATATATTGGGGTCAGTGCTAAAGTAGATAGAGAGCTTATTAAGTATTATGCAAATGAGATGAAACTTGATATTACTTCAAACTTGAGTAAATCATTTTTTAAGTTGAGTGGCGGAATGAAGCAAAAACTTCTTATAGCCATCTCTTTAGCGAAAAAAAGTGATATTATTATCTATGATGAGCCTACTGCAAATCTTGATCCAAAAGCAAGAGATGATTTTTACAGGTTGCTTAAGCAAAACGAAGAAGATAAAGTACTGCTGTTTGTAACGCACCGACTAGAAGAAGTTAGGGATTTGGTAAATAGACAGATTTATATGGATTTGGGAAAAATAGTATCAGATGAGAGGTTTTAAATGAAAAATCTATATTTAATAGCATATCTTGATTTAAAAGAATCACTGCGGGCAAAATGGTTTGTTGTTTATTCTCTTGTGTTTGGCGGTTTAATTGCGCTCTTTTTTATAGCCGGTGTTACAGAGTCTCAAGTGATGGGTTTTAGTGGTTTAAGCCGTCTTTTGTTGATGTATATTCAAATAACTATAGTCATTTTACCGATTTTCATTCTGATTACGACTGTACGTTCCATCTCCGGTGACAGGGACAGCAATGTACTAGAATATATGCTCTCTTTTCCGATATCTTTAAAACAGTACTATTGGGGAAAAGTAATTGGCAGATTTATAACTGTTTTTCTACCGGTATTTTTTGCTATGGTTATAGCAATTATTTACGGAGCATTTAAAGGTGCTGCTATTCCTTGGAATATCTTTTTTCTCTATACAGGATTACTTTTTGCAATGAGTAGTGCCTTTTTAGGTATAGCATTTTTTATATCTTCATTTGTGAAATCTTCTGAAGTGGCACTTGGATTATCATTTTTTATATGGATATTTTTACTTGCATTTATTGATATAGCGCTTATTTCACTTATGATGCAAGAACGTATGAGTTCAGGTTTAATCATTTTTATTAGTCTAATAAACCCTATGGAAATATTTCGTGTTGCAGCTATTTCATTGTTCGATCCGCAGCTTACAGTTATGGGACCGGTTGCATTTTATATATTAGACTCTATGAGTCAGTCAGTATTTGTTTTAGTTTCTATTGGATATCCTCTTATTTTGGGATTAGTGTTTGCATTTTTAGGTTATAAAATATTTGAGAAAAAAGATTTAGTATAAAGGATTGGCTATGGGTAAGATATTTGTCGCGTTATTGGTGTTTTCGAGTTTAGTGTTTTCACATGAGATAAATTTTGATAGAAATTCTACAGGAATGGTAAGACATCTGAAGGTATATAAGAATCCAAGTTGGGTATCTGAAATTATTCTTGCAGATGGGAAGAGGGTGCTTTTTTCTTCACCAAAAGGAATGTTTGAGTTTTATTTTCATCCAGCCGGATGGTATAGCCTGTTTCATTTGAAAAGTGAAAGTGATTTTAAAACAATTTATGTAACGGATTTTAAAACTTTAAAAGCCATAAATGCAAAAGGTGCTTTTTATGTTTACGGAAGTGATATTACTTCACCGGGTGGAGATGATTTAGTTCCTTTTAACTCATATAAGGATGCGACGGAGTTTTCAAAAAAACATCATGGATCAAGGGTATTAGGATTTAAAGAAGTGAATTATGGATTAATAAAACTTTTAAATGGAGCAATATAATGACAAAGCCAACACCAATTGATGAAGAGATAATATTAGATCCAAAACGATATATAGTCAGTGAGACAGATGCCAAGGGTAAAATTACCTATGTAAATGATTATTTTTGTGAAGTATCAGGTTACAGTGAAGAAGAACTCATTGGACAGCCTCACAGTATAGTCCGCTATCCTGATATGCCAAAAGTAGTGTTTAAACTTTTATGGGAAAATCTCAAACAGGGTAAAAATATCAATGCTGTTGTAAAAAATCTGGCTAAAGATGGAAGATACTACTGGATTTTTACAGAATTTGAAATTCGTAAAAATACAGATAACGGAGAGATTATCGGTTATCATGCGTCAAGAAAAACAATTTCTAAGCATGTTATTGAGATTATTACAGAGTTGTATAAAGAGCTTTTAACCGTTGAAAAAAGCGATGGTGTGGATGCAAGTGAAAAATATCTCAACGCATATCTTAAAGAAAAAGGTGATGATGTCACTTTTGCCAATTTAATGGAAGAAATTCACAGATTTTATTAAGATTTTTAGGAATCAGATAATATGAAATTTTTCTTTTTAGTGCTATTCTCTTCTGCACTTGTTTTTGCTAATGCACTCCAGGATGCGATAGATGTAGCGCCTCCTTATGCAACTTTAAAACTTCAAAATGCTCTTTATAAGGGCAATATTCATATTGATAAACCACTTACAATCATAGGTATTGGCGAGCATGTTATTATCAAAGGTGATGGCGTGAAGAATGTTATTTCTGTTAGAAGTTCTGAGGTTATACTTAAACATCTTATCATTCAAAACAGCGGCATGAATATGCAGAGTATTGATGCTGCTATATCCATGAAACAGGTACAAAATTGTGAGATACGTGACTGCAATATTTCTGAAGTTCTTTATGGCATAGATATGGATAGGGTAAATAATTCTATGATTTCTCATAACTATATTACGACGAAAAAAAATGATTTACCGTTACGGGCAAATGCTTTAAAACTTTACTATGCAAACCATAATGTGATAGAGTTTAATATCATTGAAAATGTGAGGGATGTTACATTGAATTATTCTCACCATAATCTTTTTAAGAAAAATCAATTTCAAGGCAACAGATTTGCAACACATCTCTCTTTGAGCCACAACAATCGTTTTATTAATAATATTTACAAATACAATTCAGTTGCTATGATGTTCATGGGAGCGCAAAATACTCAAGTAATTGGCAACGAGATACTAAGTTCTAATGGTGCGGCAGGTATTGGTGTCATGATAGGAAGCGTTGCAAATTTTATTTTTAAAAATAATAGAGTCAGTTATAATGCCAAAGCCCTTTATATTCAGGGGCAGGAAAAAGCAAAGGGCATGAAACGTTACATCATAGGTAATGAAATTTCTTATAATGGAGAAGCTTTGCATTTTCATGCTTCCATTAAAGATAATACGATTACAAATAATAAAATATTTTCAAATATAGATGATGTCGTTAAAGATGCCGGTAAAAATTTTGAATCTTCCAATGTAGTAGAATATAATTATTGGGACAGATATGCAGGTTTTGATGAAAATAATGATGGTATAGGCGATATTCCTTATGATGTATATCAGTATGCGGATCAACTTTGGCACTATAATCATAAAGTGAAGTTCTTTTATGCCAGTCCTATTATGAGTATGCTTAACTTCTTATCGCATTTGGCTCCATTTATCGAACCAAATCTCATCATGGAAGACAAAAAACCTACCTACCAATTTCCTTAACACGTTTAACAACTTCATTAAAGTCTATAATTTCTTGACCTTTTGTAATATCTTCTTTTAATTTGTGTGCTGAAAAACCATAAGCCATAGGAGTTATATTTTCCGTATCATAATATGCTTTTCTTGCATCTATCCATTTTCCCGTTTTTGCATCTGTTATCCAGATGACGGCTTTATCTTTCCAGGGAATTTCTTCATCATGAAACCAAAGTATCGCACATCCTATATCGTCAAACATATAAACTTTTCCGTTTGCAGGATTGATGACTTGCGTCGTATTGTCTCTATCACTTACAACCATGGCACAACGAGTACACATGTCTCTGTCCCAGTGGACTTCAGCCGGTTGTGTATTAACACCTTTTTTATCACATCCTGTAAAATTTAACAAGCTAAAAGTCAAGCCAAAAACCAAAAGAAAATATTTCATAAAGAGAACCTTTTTCCGTTTATTCTATCTTAATATGTTTATTTCCTTCATGATATAAATCAATACTATTTCACTATTTGTGCTTTAATAGTATCTTCATCTAATGATTCACTTGCATATTTTATAACTGCTACCTGTTCCGTTTCATTGATATACCATTCTGCAATATGTTCATGTTCTAAATTTTTAAGTTTATCCATATCTACTTCATTTAAAGGTATAAATAAGAAGGCATGTTTTGTTGGATTTTCAAATCTTACTAACATCCAAACAAGCCATAATGCTGCGACAACAGCAATACTGATACCGATTGTACTTCTATCAGCATGTCCCATCATAATACCTGCAATCATAGCTCCGACAAAGGTTGAAAGATACGCAGATGTATTTGCAACACCTAGTGCCGTTCCTTTTTGGTGTACTTTTGCAAACTTACTTATCATTGACTGCACAAGCGGTTCCATCATATTAAATGCCACAAAGAAGAAGATTACGCCAAAGACAAAAACTAAACTTGAATTAGTAAGACCCATTATTGCAAAAGAGAGTATAAAAAGTACTATGGCAACTAAGAAAACTGTTTTTGGTTTATTGTATTTTTCGCCAAAGATTGCTGCAGGTCCCATAGCTAATATACCCATAATCATAGCAGGAACATAAACTTTCCATAGTTCTGTTTTTTGCCAATCAAAATTGTAATCAGTATGCGTTAAAAATACAGGAATAAGAACAAATGCCATTGTCATTAAACCTTTTTGCATTGAATCAACAATAATCATATTAAAAAGATTTTTATCTTTTAAAATTTCTGAGATTTTTGCTTTTTTATTGTAAATATGTACAATTTTTGGAGGAGTTGGAACTTTTGTAAAAAGTAAAACGATAGCGATTAAAGAGAGGCCTGCTGTTATGTAAAACAGATTTCCGACACCGTAAAGTCCGCCGAGTACAGGTCCTGCAACCATAGCAACAGCAAAACTCATTGCGATAAATCCACCCATAATTGCCATTGCATGGGCTCTTGTTTTTTCTTCAACCAAATCGGCAATCATAGCGACTACAACAGAACCGATAGCACCTGCTCCTTGTAAAAAACGCCCTAACATGAGCGTATATATATTATCTGCATATCCTGCAATAATAGAACCAATCATAAATATAATCAGCCCTATAAAGAGAGTTGGTTTTCTCCCTATTTTATCACTCATTGAACCAAATGGTATTTGAAATGCTGCCTGTGTCAGAGCATAACCACCAACAATAACACCGACTAAAAGAGGCGTTGCCCCTTTGAGACTGAGTGCATATACTGAAAGAACCGGTAAAACGATAAAAAGTCCTAAAAATCTGAGGAAAAGAATACTTGAGAGGGGTAAAACTTTTTTGAACATATAAAGCCTTTATGAAATGATTTATAACTACTTATAGTATAATTTTGAAATTATAGAGTAACTATTATTTATAATTGATTTGCAAAAGATAAAATAAATAAATTAAAAGATAATTTAAGGAAAAAAGTTGAAAAAATTAGTTTTAGCAACATCCAATAAGGGCAAGGTAAGAGAAATTAAAGTACTTTGCAAAGAGTATGAGGTTGTGCCTTATACAGATATAATAGATGCCTTTGAAATAATAGAAGATGCTGATACATTCAAAGAAAACGCACTGATTAAAGCACGAGCGGTATATAAGGCTTTAGGCGAAGAAGATGCGGTTGTTATGGCTGATGACAGCGGTATCAGCGTGGATATACTTGACGGCGCACCGGGAATTTACAGTGCCAGATACGGGGGCGAAGATGCAGATGACAAAGATAATCTTAAAAAACTAATGCAGGACATTAAAGCAAAAGGTATCACAAGTTCGCCTGCGCATTATACAGCTGCTATTGCAATTGTAACAAAAGACATTGAGAAAACGGTGCATGGCTGGATGCATGGAACGGCATTAACTGAGGCAAAAGGTGAGGGTGGTTTTGGATATGACCCGATGTTTGTACCGCTTGGATACGATAAAACACTCGGTGAATTGGATGAGAAAGTTAAAAAAGAACTCTCTCACCGCTCGAAAGCTTTAAATCTGGCAGGCAAAATCTTAAAAAGCTTATAAAAACTTACGGCTTGCCAGATAGAATGTTTTTTCTAATTTATGTAGTAATGAATGTAAGTGGTCGTTATATCTGCTAATCTTTCGCATGATATCTCCTTGTACATTAAAATGTCTAACAAGAAAGATGAAGCAAAAGCTGTTCCATTAGTTAAATAGTGTTAAAAGTATCACACCAAAAAGAATTCTGTACACACCAAAGGCAACAAAGGTAAATTTTTCTAAAAACTTTAAAAAGAGTTTGATTGTCAGGTAAGCAACAATAAAGGCGACGAAAAAGCCTACTGCCAAGGCTTCAATATTTGCAGATGAAAATTCATGGTAGTGTTTGAGCAAATCATATCCGCTGACGGCACCCATAACGGGAAAGGCAAGTAAAAAGCTAAACTCTGCACTCGCTTTTCTGTCTAAACCGACTAGGAGCGCTCCGATAATAGTCGCTCCCGCTCGTGAAGTTCCGGGAATAAGAGCAAAAACCTGTGCAATTCCAATCCATAAAGACTGTTTGAGTGTAACATCTTCGACATCTTTAGTCAGCTTTTTTTCTTTGGGAATATAAAACTTTTCGACGAGCAGAAATATAATACCGCCTATGATGAACATAGTAGCTACGATATTGATACTAAAAAGTGCTTTGATCTGATGAGAGAAAATGAAGCCGACGATACCTATAGGTAAAAAAGCAAGAAATACTTTTGTCCATAAACTAATATGCTTGAGTGTAAACTTTTCTTTGTAGTTGAATACTACAGCTAAAATAGCAGCAAATTGAATAATGACTTCATAGGCTTTTGTGACGCTTGTCTGGTCTATGCCTAAAAATTGACTTGCCACAATAAGGTGTCCGGTTGAAGAAATCGGCAGAAATTCGGTAAAACCTTCAATAATACCTAAAATAACAGAGTCAAAGAGTGTCATAAAAAACCTTTTTTTAAAATTTAAACTTATTTCGATATAATACGAGGTTTTATTTTTAAACAACCTAAAATTTATAGGAAATTACATATGTTACTTTTTACACCCGGTCCTACTCCAGTTCCCCAAAATGTCCGTAATGCCATGAGTGATGAGACAATGCATCATCGTACACCTGAATTTGAAGCTATTTTTGAAAAAACGCGTCAACATCTTTTTAAGCTTTTTGCTACTGATGAAGTGGTAATGCTTGCATCAAGCGGAACAGGGGCTATGGAAGCATCTGTAATTAATCTTTGTAAAAATACACTCTTAAATGTAAACTCTGGTAAATTCGGTGAGCGTTTTGGAAAAATCGCAAAAGCACACGGATTGAAAAATATTGAAATTAAAAACGAATGGGATACGCCTGTCAGTGTAGATGACGTCGTTGAGGCTGTAAAAGCCAACAATGATATTGACGCAATTGCCGTTCAAATTTCTGAGAGTGCCGGCGGATTACGTCATCCTGTTGAAGAGATAGCCGCGGCTGTCAAGAAAATCAACCCAAATATTATGATTATCGCTGACGGGATTACGGCTATTGGTGTTGAGCGAATAGATGTAACAAATATTGATGCATTGATAGCAGGAAGCCAAAAAGCGCTTATGCTTCCTCCGGGTCTTGCAATTATCGGACTCTCAAACGCAGCAATAGACAAAATCGGTGATGGAGTGGGGTATTATTTTAACCTTGCTTCTGAGATTAAGAAACAAAAGCAGAATACGACAGCTTACACTGCTGCAACAACACTAATTATTGGACTTTTGGAAGTTTTAGAGACTATTGAAAAGCAGGGTGGATTTGGTGTGCTTTATTGCAATACAGCAAGACGAGCCAAAGCGACAAGAGCGGCACTAGAAGTGATTGGACTGCACAGCTACCCTAAAGTTCCTGCAAGAAGTATGACGACTATTGATGATAAAGATGCAGCAAAAATACGTACAGCCTTAAAAGACGAGTATGGCGTAAATGTAGCCGGCGGACAAGATCATCTTAAAGGTAAAATATTCCGTATAAACCAAATGGGATTAATTGAGCCGTATGAATCCATTTGGGTGGTCAATGCAATAGAGCTTATACTGCACCGCATGGGAAGATTAGAATATGCCGGTATTGCTTCTAAAGTATATAATGAAACTTATTTTAAAACTGCATTAGAAAAAAAAGAGATATAGATGATATTAGAACAAACGCTTTCTAAAAAGTTAATAAAAGGCGACAAATAAATGATACTAGAACACGAGATTCCTAATGGTTCAAAACTTTACTTTGGCGAGTCTGCAAAAGTAAAACGCCATATAGAGAATATAGCGAGTGATATTCTTGATAAAAACGGATATGAAGAGATTGTAACACCGATATTTTCATACCATCAGCATAAAAGTATAGCCGATGAGAAAGAATTGATTCGCATTAATGATGAGAAAAACAATGCGTTATCACTGCGTGCGGACTCAACTATAGACGTTGTACGTATCATAGAAAAAAGACTCGGGAGTAATACAAAACAGAAAAAATGGTTTTATATTCAGCCTGTTTTTACCTATCCGACTACTGAACAGTATCAAGTAGGCGTTGAATTTATGGGAGAAAAAAAGCTTTCATCCGTAGCAAGTCTTGCCTTGGAGATTTTCGAGAAGTTACATGTAAAGCCTTTAATGCAGATTTCAAATATAAAAATACCTGAACTTTTAGTTGCAATGTTTGATGAGTTAAGCATAGATGATTTCAGGCATATTAATATTGACAAGTTTATTAATCTAAACGTTGAGTGGCTGAGTGAACTTGTTTATCTGCAGTATGTAGAGCAGATAGATGATATCATAAACAAAGTACCCGAAGCTATAAAAATAGAACTGCAAAAGATGAAAGATTTATGTTCAGAGGCAGGATGCGAAAATGCTGTTTTAGCACCGATGTATTATGCAAAAATGCTCTATTATGATGAGTTGTTTTTTAGATGTATTGTAGGAAATGAAGTATATGCACGCGGCGGAAGATATAAAAATGCCGAATTAACATCTGTAGGATTTGCAATTTATACAGACACATTGTGTGATGCCTTAGAGCAATAGAAAAAGAGGAAAAAGATAAAATATGTATACAAATAAAGCAGACGTAATTGTAGGAATACAGTGGGGTGACGAAGGAAAAGGCAAGATAGTAGATAAACTTGCCCTTGAATATGATATGGTATGCCGTTCTCAAGGCGGACACAATGCTGGTCATACTATTTGGGTAGACGGTGTAAAATATGCATTGCACCTTATTCCATCAGGGGTATTAAATCCTAAAGCTGTAAATGTGGTAGGCAACGGTGTTGTTCTTTCTCCATCATCTATAATAAAAGAGATGCAACAGTTTGAAGGGCTTGAGGGTCGTCTTTTTATCTCAGATAAAGCACACTTAAATCTTTCTTATCATGCGCAGATTGACCAGGCAAAAGAGCGTCTTAAAGGTGACAAAGCTATCGGTACGACAGGAAAAGGTATCGGGCCTGCGTATTCTGATAAAATTAACCGTATAGGACATCGCGTAGGCGAGCTTTTAAACCCTGAAAAATTATGCCAAACTATTTTAGATTATTTTGAGCAGAACAAGCCTATTTTTGATGTTATGGATCTGCATGCACCAAAAAAAGAGGAACTTTTGGCTGAACTTGAAGGTTTTAAAGAAAAACTTGCTCCATTTATTACAGATACAACACAGATGGTATGGCGTGCGCTTGATGATGAAAACAAGCGTGTACTGCTTGAGGGTGCTCAAGGGACTTTGCTGGACATTGACCATGGTACATATCCGTATGTTACTTCATCTTCAACAGTAAGTGCGGGTGCATGTACTGGACTTGGTCTCAATCCAAAAGACATCGGAAAAGTGACAGGAATTGTTAAGGCATACTGTACTCGTGTCGGTAATGGACCATTTCCAAGTGAAGATAAAGGTGAAGATGGAAAACGCCTTGGCGAGCAGGGACATGAATTTGGAACGACTACAGGACGCGCAAGACGCTGCGGCTGGTTTGATGCTGTCGCTACAAGATATGCAAGTCGCTTAAACGGTTGTGATGAACTTGCATTGATGAAACTTGATGTACTTGATGGTTTTGATGAGGTGAAAGTGTGTGTTGCTTATGAATATAATGGCAAAACAATAGATTATGTTCCAATTGATTTGGAAAATGTGACACCGATTTATAAAACATTTAAAGGCTGGGACAACTCAGTAGGTGCAAGAACATTTGATGAACTGCCTGCTACTGCACAAGATTATGTAAAACTTATTGAAGAAATAAGTAAAACAAAAGTCGGTATAATTTCTACATCACCTGAGAGAGAAGATACTATAATTCTATAAGGATTTCACTTTGAAGACACGCTTTAGCTCTTTAGTACATGTAAAGAAAAACATCATGCAAAAGCGTGAGCGTCTTTTACAACAGGCAAATGCAAATTTCAATAAAGCTAATAAAGCACTAAAAGATTCATTAGCCTTTCTGCAAGAAATCGAGCCTCCTTCTCATGGAAAAATTGCAGAGTTTCTAGCAAACAGATCACTTCTAGATTCCCAAAGAGCCATAATACAACATAATGAAGAGTGGCTTGTATATACAGAAAAAGAAGTTGGGCAGGCAAAAGAACAGCTAAAAAAAGATATGATAGAGTATGAAAAATATAAATATTTAGAATATGAAGAGATACAAAAAGCGCTTAAAGAAATAAAAATTCAAGAGGCAAAAGATCTAGATGAAATTGCCTTAATGACATATACCAATAAAAACAAGGAAGCTTCTTGAAATATATTTTACTTATTGCACTGCTATATTCTTCTCTTTTTTCTATGCAAAACAGCGACAAACTTTTTGAATGTACGAAAATATTTAAAGAGAGAAAAAATGAGCTTTTGGTTGAACTAGAACGGATAGATGAACAAAAGCAGGCTTTAAATGCCTTAAAAACGGCTACTGAAGATCTATTGAAAAAAAAAGAAGCGAAATTGGCTTTAAAAGAAGAAGCCGTAAATGCAAAACTTGCTCAGGTAAGCCAAAAAGAAAAAGCCATCAAAGAGATGGTTGAGAAAAATTCAAAAATTTTAAAAGAGCTTCAATCGACAAAAATGAGTAAAATATCGCAGACTTTTGCAAAAATGAAAGCGGGTGCGGCTGCAAATGTACTCTCAGATATGGACTCCAAAGAGGCTGGGTCTATCTTGCAGTCTTTAAAACCAAAAGTAGTAGGTAAAATATTAACAAAGATGGATCCAAAAAAAGCATCAGAGTTAACACAACTATTAGCTAAATAATTGTAAAATATCAAAATTTAATTAATAAGCAGGCCGAATCTATGAAAATATCACTCAAAACTATTCCCCATATAGCAAATAAAATTGCAATTGATTTAAACAAAAGTGGTGTTGTTACAATGACTAAAGGGCTTGAGAGTGTCGCGCATGAAGCTCAAAAAGTTTTAGAAGATAATGTAAAACAGGAGATGGCACTTGAAGAAAAAGTGAATGAAATCTGTGAAGATAATGAAGAAGAAATAGAGTTCATGCTTGCGGATGAGAGACAACTGTTTTTTATGATCAAAAAGAAGTTAGCGCCTGAATATGGAGTGATTCTAAATTATGAAGAGAGATATTCGGACATTTCTCACAAAATACTTGATGAACTGTATGAAGAAGACTTGATTCATTTTGATGTAACGGAAAATCGTATTAAAAATATCATTTATAATGCAATTACATCGTTTATTGCTGATACATCGGAAATAGAAGATGCAGTAATGGATAAAATACGTTCATACAAAAGAAAATTTATCCCAGGCACTGATGAATTTGAAATTTTACATGAAAAACTTTACAGAGAAGAATTAATGAAAAGAGGAATGGAGTAAGCATATGAGCAATTCATTAAAAAAAGCCTGGATATATTTGGAAAACGGTACTTTTTTGGAAGCAAACAGTTTTGGTGCGAACAAAACAGAAGTCGGAGAAATAGTGTTTAATACTTCTATGAGCGGCTACCAGGAGATAATGAGTGACCCCTCTTATGCAGGGCAGTTCGTTACTTTTACTATGCCCGAAATCGGCAATGTCGGTGTAAATGAGCAGGATATGGAAAGTTCAAAAGCTCATGCAAAGGGTATGATAGTAAGAAAATATCAAGGGCGATATTCAAATTTCAGAGCCGAGAATTCACTGCATAACTTTTTAATCGACAATGATGTTATGGGTATTTGTGATATTGATACAAGATACCTTACAAAAATGCTTAGAAGTGAAGGTTCCATGATGATGGTTGCTTCAACTAAAGTAAGCGATAAAGAAGAACTCAAAAAGATTTTAGAGAACTCTCCTCGCATTGAAGATGTGAATTATATAGAACAAGTGAGTACAAAAGAGCCGTATAAGCACACTTCAAGCACTTTTTCATACAGAGAATTTAAATATGATGAGCCTCCAAAAGTACAGGCAAAAATTGTTGCCATAGATTTTGGTGTCAAGCGTAATATTTTAAATGAACTTGTATCTGCCGGTATAGAAGTTGAAGTTGTACCCAATGATTTTATTGCCGAAGATTTAATAGAAAAATATAATGAAAAACTTATTGACGGTGTTTTTTTATCGAACGGTCCAGGTGATCCGCTTGTACTCAAACGTGAACAAGAACAAATCAAAAAACTTATAGATGCAAAAGTGCCGATGTTTGGTATTTGTTTAGGGCATCAACTCCTTTCAATATCTCATGGCTATGATACGTTTAAGTTAAAGTTCGGTCATCATGGAGGAAATCATCCTGTTAAGAATGAAAAAACAGGTTTGGTAGAGATTACGGCTCAAAATCATAACTATAATGTACCTGATAATATTGTCGAAATTGCGTCAGTAACACATACAAATCTTTTTGACGGCACTATCGAGGGTCTTTGCTACAATGAAGCTCCTGTATTCTCTGTGCAGCATCATCCGGAAGCTTCTCCCGGACCAAAAGAGAGCCGCTATATTTTCAATGAGTTTTTATCTTTGATAAAAAGATAAAACTCGCTCTTTTTTCATTATTTTCTTACATTAACCAAGTATTTCTCAATTAATTGTTTACTTTTAGAATAATATTAAGAAAAGTGTCATTTTCATGTCACTTTTAAGATAGATTAAACAAATCTATTGCTAATATAAGAGCGTTGATTAGTCTTTTAAGTGTGATGACGCATTTAAAAGACTTAATTGCTTTGAATCTTAAGGAGGCTATATATGGAGAATCGTCCATTAGAGTACGACTATACGGTTGCAAAGATGTTCATGTTGACAACAATTATTTTAGGAATTGTTGGTATGAGTATCGGTGTATTTATTGCATTTGAACTAGCATTCCCGGGACTAAATACAGTTCTTGGAAGCGGTCTTGCAGAATATACAAACTTTAGTCGTCTTCGTCCATTGCACACTGATGCAGTTGCATTTGGTTTTACGTTAAGTGGTATTTGGGCCACTTGGTATTATGTTGGTCAAAGGGTACTTAAGGTATCTATGGCTGAATCTAAGTTTTTAATGTTTATTGCAAAATTACATTTCTGGCTTTATATTTTAGGTGTTACCGCAGTTGTTGTTTCATTATTTATGGGTATTACAACTTCTAAAGAATACGCTGAATTTGAATGGCCTATTGACATTGCTATTGTTGTGGTATGGGTACTATGGGGTATTAGTATTTTCGGTCTTATCGGTATTCGCCGTGAAAAATCACTTTATATCTCAATCTGGTATTATATTGCTACATTCTTAGGTGTGGCTATGCTTTATCTGTTTAATAATATGGAAATCCCTACAATGTTAGCAACATCTGCTGCAGGTGAAAGCGGCATCGGTGCATGGTATCACTCAATTTCTATGTATGCCGGTACAAATGATGCACTAGTTCAATGGTGGTATGGACACAATGCTGTTGCATTCGTATTTACTGTGCCTATTATTGCTATGATTTACTACTTTTTGCCAAAAGAATCTGGTCAGGCTATCTATTCATATAAATTGTCTTTACTTGCATTCTGGGGTCTAATGTTTGTGTATCTATGGGCTGGTGGTCACCACCTTCTTTATTCAACTGTTCCTGACTGGATGCAGACTATGGGTTCTGTTTTCTCAGTAATTCTTATTTTGCCGTCATGGGGTTCAGCGATCAATATGCTTCTTACAATGAAGGGTGAATGGCAACAGGTTGCGGCATCTCCATTGATTAAATTCATGGTTCTTGCTTCAACATTTTATATGTTCTCAACATTAGAAGGTCCTATTCAAGCGATTAAATCTGTAAATGCTATTGCACACTTTACTGACTGGATTGTTGGTCACGTTCATGATGGTACTCTTGGTTGGGTTGGGTTCATGATCATAGCTGCACTTTACCATATGGCTCCACGTGTATTCAAACGTGAGTTATATTCAAAAGGTCTTATGGCTGCACAATTCTGGATTCAAACATTAGGTATCGTATTATACTTTACTTCTATGTGGATTGCAGGTATTACTCAAGGTATGATGTGGCGTGCTCACGATGAATTTGGTAACTTAGCGTACTCATTCATGGATACTGTTGATGTTTTACACCCTTACTATGCACTACGTGGTACAGGTGGATTGTTATACTTAGTTGGTTTCTTTATGTTTGCTTATAACATTTATAAAACTATGTCTGCTCGCCCTGTTGAAGAGTCTGAGCTTCAAAATGCATCGCCTATGGGCGCTTAATAGAAAGGAGTTTATATTATGTTTCATTGGTTAGAAAAACATCCGTTCTTTTTCGCGGTAGGTGTATTCGTTACAATTGCTTTTGCCGGTTTGATTGAAATCGTGCCAAACTTTGCTCAGGCTTCTCGTCCAGTTATCGGAACGAAGCCGATAACTTTACTAGAGCAAGCTGGTCGTGACGTGTATATTAAAAATAGCTGTAATGCATGTCATTCACAGTTGATTCGTCCGTTTAAAGCTGAGACTGACCGTTACGGTCACTACTCTTTAAGTGGTGAGTATGCATATGACAGACCATTTCTTTGGGGGTCTAAAAGAACCGGTCCGGATTTACACAGAGTAGGTAACTATAGAACTACAGAGTGGCATGAAAATCACATGAAAAATCCTAAGTCTGTAATGCCGTCAAGTATTATGCCCGGCTATGCATGGTTGTATACAAACAATGCAGATATAGATACTGCATATGCTACACAGTTGACAAATGCAGAATTCTTTGGTGTACCATATAACAAACCTGTTCCTATGAAAGATGGATCAACTACAGTAGTTAAAATGGCAGATTCTGTTGCCGGAGCACATGCTATGGCATTGGCAGAAGCAAAAGAGATTACATCAAAAATGAAAGATCAAGACGTTAAAGATGCAGTGGCACGTGGTGAAGTACCTGAGATAGTTGCTTTAATTGCATATTTAAACAGTCTGAAATAGGAAAGGTGTTTTATAGTGGATTTTAATGAATTTGCAGCGTATGCGTATTTCTTTTTAATACTGTTTTTGGTGGTAGGAACATACTCGTATGTTTATCATCTTTATACAAAAAGGAAAGACTCTACCGGAGTTGATTATGAGCACTATAGTGATATGGCACTGAAAGATGATATAGGTGATACTCCGGTAAAACCTGTATCACGCGATAAAGAAAAATAGGAGAGATATATGAATAAGCTTTATCTTTGGGGAATTATCATAACTGCAGCAATGTTGGGTGCAACATATGCAACAGTTGGATACCAAAAAGGTGGTCTCAATGGTGATATCGTCAATATGCTTGCTATTGCAGGTGCAGTTGCGCTTGTAATTATTACAATTTTTGTTGTAATCAAGTATGTGCGTCAAATGCAGGTTGACCACGCAAGCGGTGAGTTGGCAGATGAATCATGGGACAATATAGGTGAATATAAAAACCCGGTACCTTTTGGTTGGGCAATTATGTTTTTAGGCACGATGATTTGGGGTATGTGGTACTTCACAATCGGTTATCCGGTAAATGCTTTTTCTCAAATTGGACAATACAATGAAGAAGTAAAAGAAAAAGATGCTGAATTTGAAAAGAAATATGCAAACATCAAAGGCGAACAACTTGTAAATATGGGTGAATCAGTTTACCTTGTTGAATGTGTTGCTTGTCACGGTCTGAATGCTGATGGTAACAATGAAATTGATGCTGCTGATTTAAATCAAAGAATTTCAGAAAAAAGTATCAAATATGTTATTAACCACGGTTCTAATAATAAACTTTTAGGTACTGAAATGCCGATGCCGGATCGTAATGGTCTGTTTAATGCTGAAACAGGTGCGTTAATCACTGACAAAGAGATTGATGAAGTTGCTAAGTATGTTGCGGGTGGTCTTAAAGATACAAACAGTGCAGGTGCAAATGTGTTTGCTAATGTATGTGCTGCATGTCACGGTCCTGACGGTAAAGGTATGGCGTACGTTGCTCCGGATATCGCTACTTGGAATAAACAACTGGTCATTAACGTATTAGATAACGGCAAACAAGGTGCAATCGGTAAAATGCCTGCAATGGATAGATTGAACCCTAAACAAAAAGAAGCTATTGCAGCATATGTAATGAGCTTAAGCAAAGGAGAGTAACATGAATGAAAATAGAAGTGTTTTCGCTCTTGACGGTGTTACAGGAATGCTGATTGCAACTGTTCTGCTACTTAGCATACTGGCTTTTTTAAGTGTTAATGCAGTAAGTGTACAACATGCGCAGGCTCAAAACTTTTATAAAATAAAAGATGAAAAGTCTATCGGTTCAGGTATTGGTTTTGGTTCAGGTCACACTGTATCAACAATGGCTGATCATGTTGTAGACGCAAAATAAGGAGTCTAGAAATGGAAAAAATTATTTCATGGGGTCTAGTAATCATGGCAGTATATACTTTGTGGGCCGTAGTAACTCCTAATCACCTTTATATCGGTTAGGAAATTCATTGAATATTTTAACAAGAGGGCTTTATGCCCTCACCCTCATCATATTGTTTCAAACACATTTATTTGCAGAGTATTTATATAAAGATGAAATAATTCATAACCCTAAGTTCAGTGAAGAAGTTGAGGCTCTAGGAAGCGAATTATACAAAAAAACGGGTATTACATTGCGGCTGGTAATACTAAGAGAACTACCAAATGGTGAAAATATTGTTGTTTATGAAAAAAATCTTCTTAAACAATTTAACCAACCTACTGTACTTCTTACATTTACAGAAATGAACAAGCAGGTTGATATTTTAGCTAATGATGAATCTTTATATAAGTATTTTGACAAGAAAGGTATTTTAAGCCCGGTTGCATCAAAAGTACAGGCATTTTTAATGGGTGTCATGTATGCAAAAAACTGGAATGATTTTAAAGATATTATGACACATAGTGATGGTTCCATCCTTCCTTTACTCGGTGGTAAAGCGAAGAAGGGTGAAATTACAGGGAAGTACTCTGCTGCAATGTTTAACGGTTATCTTGATATCGCACAGCAAATAGCGCGTAGCAAAAATGTAAAGTTGGAGAATGATTTTGGCGATACAAACCAAACAACACTCTTTTTTGTAAAACTATTGTTCTATGGTTTTGTTTTATATGGTATTATTATGTATATAAGAAGAATTGTTTATAAAAGAAGGCATAAAAATGAGCATTATAAAAAGTGGTAAACTTTGGCCCTATGCAATTGGGCTGGCAATTGCGGGAGTATTCGGTTTAGGTATATGGACAATAATAGAAACAGGCAAAGCTGATATACAGCCGAGTGACGCCTATATGACGAACTATCAGGATGCAGATGCAAATGCAAACAAGCTGATTAAATCACGAATTGCTTTTGATAAAGATTACAAGCTGAAATATGTTTCAGACAAAATTTCACAAAACGGCTGTGATGTGAAGTATGCCCTGACAACCAAAGACGGCAAAGCAGTAAAAGGCGCAAAGATGCTTTTAGAAATAAGTCGTCCTGAGGTTGAGACATATACTAAAACATTGAAAAATCCGGAATTTGAAGAGAATGTTTATGTTTTCCATGATGTAAAGTTTCCAAAAGTAGGTGTTTGGAATTTATTGTTAAAAGTGGATATCGGCGATAAAAGCAGATTTTATGCGATAAAAACCGATACGAGAATTATAAATGATAGAAGTATTCAAGAGGCTTCACAATATTAAACTATGGATGAATCAACCATAGTTCTTCCCTCTGCTCGTGCAATCCGTCACGAGCAGCTTACACAAGAGAGCCAGACTCTTTTTTTACCCAACTATATCACCATGAGTGATTTTATATCCAAACTCACACTTGTTAAAGATTATAAATTTATAGATGAAGACAGCAGAGTGCTTCTTTTACTTGAAGCATCAGACTTTAAAGATTTTTCAGCTCTGCAAATCGAGCGAAACTTTTTTACTTTTACAAAAAACAGCTCTTATATATTTAAATTTTTTGAAGAGCTGAGCGCTGAACTTTACGATATACATCAGCTCTGTAATGCTGATGTATATGCAGAATATGAAGAACATATTGCAATTTTGCAAGAGTTATATAAACGCTATGAAAAATTATGTGATGAAAGAAAACTGTTAGATAGAATCTTTTTGCCAAAGCTTTACGAATTTAATGAGGTCTATGCAAAAACACATAAAAATATTGTAATTCAACTTGACGGGCATTTGACAAACTTTGAACTTGAGCTTTTAGAAAAAGCGCTGAAGTTTACAAGTATAACACTTCATTTTTGGGCAACACGCTTTAATGAAAAGATGCAAGGTAAGCTGTGTGAACTCGGCTTTGATCTGGAAGCCGGATTTATATATGAGTTATCTCTGAATGAATCAAAAATTCTCACGAAAGAAAAAATCCAAAAAGATTACAAGCTTACATGTAACACGTTTAGCGAATCACTCCTGCAGGTAGGCTTTGTGCAGCAAAAAATTTATGAGTTTGTTCAAAAAGGCTATAACCCACAAAATATTGCAGTAATACTGCCAAATGAGTCAATGGCAGAGATACTTAAAAGCTTTGATGAAAAGTGTAATTTAAATCTTGCTATGGGAGATTCGTTTCGTAATGCAAGACTTTATGCAAAACTCAATGCCACGTTAAATGCCATAGAACAGGATTCCAAAGAAAATGAGGCAAGAGTGCAAAGAGTAGGCGATGAACTCTTTTTAAATCTCTATGCGATTTATTATAAAAAAGTTGCAGAGATAGATTTTTTAAACCAGATGAATGCAGTCGGCGAAATTTTTACCAATAAACAAGAAAAAAAAATATTTAGTGAAGAACTGCATAAAATACAGATGATTCTTCCTTTTATGCAGGACATGAGCGTAAAATCACTGATGAATATTTTTATGCAAAGGCTAGCCGCAAGAACACTTGATGATGTGCGCGGGGGTAAGGTTACCGTGATGGGTGTTTTAGAGACAAGAAGTGTGCATTTTGATGCAGTCATCATTATAGATTTTGATGACAAAAATGTGCCAAAACGTAGTGATAAAGATATGTTTTTGAACACACAGATACGCAAGGTCGCATCTCTGCCAACTATGAGTGACAGAGAAAACCTGCAAAAACATTATTATGAGATGTTAATGGCGCGCTCACAAGAGGTAGCGATATCCTATGTCAGCTCAGAACAAAGCAGTGGCTCAAGGTTTTTAAAACAGCTCGGCATACAAGAAAATAATCTGCACAGTGAGCTTGATTATGCAGAGATTCTTTTTGCACGTGTCAAACAAGAGCCAAAACAAGAGTCAGAAATCGTGCAGGAATACAGTTTTAAAAATATAGAACTCTCAGCTACCAGACTTAAAACCTTCCTTACATGTAAACGTAAATACTATTACAAATACATAAAGTACATTAAAAACCACGAAATACCAAAAGATATGCCACAAGAATATGAAATAGGAAATGTAGTACACCGAGCACTCAAAGAGGTTTACGAAAAACAGAATTATTATACAGATACGCAAAAGCTTAAAAGAGATATAGACAAAGCGCTTGATGAGTTTTGCGGTGAAAGTGAACTTGACAAATATCTTGTCAGCATGCAAAAAAAACGCTTAGAAGCTTTTGTAGACGTGGAAATACAAAGATTTGAGCAGGGTTGGCATGTCGCTTCAACTGAAGAGTATTTTAAAGCACCATATGCCGGTATAACAATAGCAGGGCAGATTGACAGAATAGATAAAAAAGAAAATCTCATAGAAGTGCTTGACTACAAAACCGGTTCCTATACGCTCAATACCAAAAATAACTTCACGGATGCGACAGATTTTCAGCTTGAATTTTATTATCTTTTAGCCGGAGGTCTGGGTAATGTGCAGAGCTGCGGTTTTTATGATTTAAAAGAGTCTCGTATAGTGCCTGAGAGCTTTTTAGATGAAAAACTAGAAATTCTCAAGTCGCATATAAAAGATTTGCTCAGCATTGAATCAGTAAACTTTGAAAAATGTGAAGATGTAAAAGCTTGTCAATTTTGTGAATATGCAATAATATGTAATAGGGCTGCATAGAATATGAGTTTGAAAATAATCTTACTGCTGGTACTTATAATGACAAAACTTTTTGGCTCGGAAATTCAACGAGAATATGTTGTTTCTGTCACATTATATGGAAAAATCGGTTCTGCTTCTTATAAAGAAGTAAAAAATGGAAAAAATTACGGACTATTTTTAAATGCAAAACCTACTTCGTTTATACGTGCTGTATCTGGGATTAAAAAAGTGCAATATAAAAGTATTGGGCATATTGCACCAGATGGCAGATATATTCCTGTCTTTTTTAGTGAACTGACTCTGAAAAGGCATGAAAAGAAACAAATCAGCTATTTTTGTAATGCTGAAAAAATGAGTATAACAAAAAAAACACATATAGAAAAAAAGGTACTTTCCATAGATGTGAAGCACCTTTTTTCAAAAAAAAGACAATATCATACTGAGATTGAAGATAAATCAAAAGAAATTGATTATGCAGACAATGATTACCTGACGTTGATGAAAAATATCAGTTTATTCAAAAAGGGTGAAATCAAGTATATGGATCAAAAAAAGACGAATAAATTGTATTTGATTTCTAAAGAGAAGAACTTTTATAAGATTAAAGTGGCGAAAAAGAAAAAAAAGTATTTTATAGCATTGAAAACCGACTGTTATGGTCTGCTTGAAGCAGAGACATATAAAAGTTTCAAGTTTGGAAATGCCTACATCAAAACAGTAAATACAAGCGTAAAATAGGAGCTTTGGATGTTCATTAACAATTTGGCTTACGAAGCGAGTGCAGGCAGCGGAAAGACATTTATGCTTGTTGTGCGCTATCTCTCACTCCTGTTTAAAGGAGCCGAGCCTTCAAAAGTTTTGGCACTCACCTTTACAAATAAAGCTGCTTCTGAAATGAGCGAGCGTATCATTGAAACGTTAGAAGATCTGGACTCCCGCACAGAACTCTCAGAAATTGCCAAAGAGTGCGGCATGGATGAGGATGACATTTTGGCACAACGCTCTAAAATTTTAGCCGAATTTTTAAATGCACATACAAAAATTATGACGATTGACAGCTTTTTTACCCAGATACTCAGAAAGTTCTCTTTGTATGCTTCGTTGATGCCGGACTTTACAACTGCAAATGCTCAGCATGAAGTGAAACTAATGTCACGATTTTTAAAAGAAGTGAGTGTTGCCAATAAACGTTCGACGCTGATAAACCTCTCTTTGGAATCGAGTAAAAGGGTTAGTGATATATTTGCCCTGCTTGATGATTTTTACCTCAAAAAAGAGGAGCTTTCACATCTAAAATTCAACAAAACGTCAACAAAAGAGCTCGAACAAGAGGCGATGGAAGTACTCGGTACTTTGCAAAGTATCATAGCAAACTGCAAAGGTGCTTCACCGACTTTGCAAAAAGCGGTTGTTGCCCAGAATTTTGATGAGTTAAAAGCCAAAACCTGGGTCTATAAAGAGAGCCTGAATTACTGGGTATTTAAAAAATGTTTCATCCCTGAGATGGACATGACACTGCAAAAAATTCAAGATGCAGTTAAAGCACAGATAAAAGTAAAAGAGCAGAACTTTTTTTCTGCTTTAAATGAACTGGTAGATATTTATAAAAAAGCAAAAAAAGCACTGTATATTGATGAGAGTGAACTCAGTTTTTCTGATGTCACGCTTTTGGTATATGAAATACTCAACCGTTTGGATGAGAGTGAATTTTTATACTTTCGTCTGGACGCAACAATAGAGCATATGCTGCTTGATGAGTTTCAAGATACAAGTGTACTGCAGTATGAGATTTTAAAACCGCTGATTCAAGAGATAACCTCAGGCGAGGGCATCTGCAGCGAGGGAAGCTTTTTCTTTGTGGGGGATGTCAAACAGTCTATTTATCGTTTTCGCGGCGGTGTTTCGGCACTTTTTGGCGAGGTTGTAAAAGAGAACCGTACCGAGGTGAAAAAACTTGTAACAAATTACCGCTCGCAAAAAGAGGTCATAGAGTTTGTCAACAGTGTCTTTATAAACAAAATGAAAGACTATACGCCGCAGCTTGTTCGTAAAGAGGCGCAGGGCGGGTATGTTGAAGTGATTGTAAATGATGAACTTTTAGAAGAACTTGCTACACAGGTAAAACGTTTGATTACTTTGGGCGCAGATGTGAATGACATCGCCATTCTTTGCGCAACCAACAGTGACGGGCAGGCAATAAAAAATGCACTTGAAGAAGAAAATATTGAGGTTGTGACAGAGACAACCACGAAGCTGATAAACCAAAGAAGCGTCAAGGCTGTTTTGGAGTATTTGAAGTATCTCTATTTTCGAGAAGATATTTACAAACATAACTTTTTTGCCTTGATTGACAAAGATGTCAGCCCAATTCGTTATGTGGATTTTAGCGGTGTTACACTTGTGGATGTAGTGAAGAAATGTATCGATGAGTACAAACTCTTTCATGATGATTTTCATCTTATTCGCTTTTTGAGTGCTGTTGCAAATTATGCAGACATTGAAGCACTTTTGTTTGAGTATGAACGACTCGACACTTCTGCGGCAGCAGCTGACATCAGCGGAGTACGTGTGTTGACCGTGCATAAATCAAAAGGCTTGGAGTATGAGCATGTAATCGTGATGGACAGACTTAAAAAGGCCCCTGCCGCGCGTGATGCCATTATTTATAATTATGACGGTATCAAACTGCAAAATCTTTATCTCAGAACAAAAAACAGAGAACTCATCGACAATGACTATGCTTATGCGCTTGCAAAAGAGAAGGAACTTATGCGTGATGACAGCTTAAATGCTTTGTATGTCGCTTTTACCAGAGCCAGAGAAAATCTCATCATAATTGAAAAATCAAAAGATTCGACATTTGATTTGCTGGATTTGCAAACGGGAAGTTTTGGAGAGCTACGTTCTACATGTAAAGCCAAAAGTGTGCCCCAAGAGCATAAAAAACTCTCTTTTGAAAATATTTATTATGGAACGCAGAGTGATTTGTTAGCACTGGAGAGTCAAGAACAAGAGGACCTGCAGGCAATAAATTTTGGAATTGCCCTGCATTATACCTTAGAAATGATGCATGAATTTACGCAAGAAGCTCTCCAATGTGCCAAAAATATGATGCTCAACAAGTATGGTTTTATGCTTGAAGAGTCAGAAATTGACGATATAGTGCAGAGAATAAGCAGGCTTGTTGATTCCGAAGAGTTTTTAAACCTGACCCAGGGAACCTGTTACAGGGAAAAGGCCCTGCGATATAAAAATAACCTTCGTTATCTTGATTTATTGGTTAAAAAAGATGATGGAAAATGGTGTGTGATAGATTATAAAAGTTCACTAAAATATACACAGCATCATATCAAACAGGTCAGATACTACATAAAGGCTGTTCAAGAAATTACCGATGAAGCAGTCGAGGGCTATATTTGCTATATTTTAGAAGATGCAATTAAAACAGTAAAGGTGTTGTAAAGCTGATTTTATTGAAAATTGCACAAACTTTACACATTATTTTGATAAAATTGCAGATATTTTTAAAAAGGCAAAATAGATATGAGAATTGTTGTAATTGTATTGTTTCTTATAATTTCCTCTGCTTTTGGTGCGGACTGGGTTAAAAAACCTCAAAGCGTTAGAGATACAAAACATCATCTGCAGTGGCAGGATACTGCATCCATGCAGGAGTTTAATGATATATGGAGATTGGCAAAAGCACGTTGTGGAGGGTTGTCTGTCGGTGGTCATGATGACTGGCGGCTTCCAACGAAAAAAGAGCTTATGTATCTTACAAAATCAAAAGAGGGTAAAACAAAATTTTCTTATTTGGAAGATGGAGTGTTTTGGACTTCAGAGGAAGATAAAAATGATGATATCAATGTTGTTACCGTCTTTAGCGGGAACGGTTTTGTCTCATCAAGTGACAAGTGTGACAGTGCGTATGCTATGTGTGTAAGAGATGATAATTAGTCAAGGAGTATTGGTTTAGGCTCTGCTATTTCATAGCCTTGCACAAAATCAACTCCCATTTCTTTAACATAATCATACACCTCTTTTGAGCAGACAAACTCAGCAACAACAGGTATCTCTTTTTGATGGGCATAGTCGAGAATTGTTTTTGCAGTGATTTGTGAGTTTCTGTCTTTTACAATGTTTTTGATAAACTGCCCGTCTATTTTTATAAAATTTATAGGCAGGTTGTTAAGCTGTGCAAAGTTGGAACAGTCTGCTCCAAAGTCATCAATGGCGAGTTTGAAGCCATCTTCATGCAAGACATTGAGAACATCTTGTATGTTTTTATTTCTCGCAATACTGTTGTTTTCCAAAATTTCAAATACTATTCGATTTGGAGTAACGCTATATTGTTTCATAATCTCATGAATAGTTTGAACAAATTTAGGATGTTTCAAGTCGTATTCACTTATATTAACACCAAAAATGTAAGAAGTGGTTTGTGCTTTTTTGCAGGCTTCGCTCAACATTATTTTAAATATTTTAAACATTTGTCCACTGTACAGAGCGGCATCTAAAAAATGAAAAGGAGAATAGATTTTTTTATCATATTCTAAACGTACAAGTGTTTCATACTTTTCTATTTTTCCGGTTTTAAGATTTTGTATCGGCTGAAAGTATGCAAGTATTTTGTTGTGTGCAATAGCCTTCCGAATGCGACCTGTCCATATAGAATTCGAGTGAATCGTTCGAACTATTTGTAAATCATCACTATATTTTCTCGCATTGTTTTTACCATAAAGTCTCGCCTCTTTAAGTGCAAATTCTGCTTTTTGTATTACATTTCCATATTCATTTAACACAGCTCCGAGACTTGCCGTCAAATGGATTTTTATTCCGTTTACACTGAATTCATGGTGGCTAATATTTTCTTTGATTATTGATATGCTCTGCTCTTGTGTGCGAGTATCTGTTCTTAGACAAAATAAAGCAAAAATATCTGCTTCAAGATGATAAATTTCTGCAAATTTTGCATAATTATAAACTAAAAAGTCTGCAAATACTCGTAATACATCATCACCAAATTCAAAACCATTATAGTTGTTTATAAGAGAGAAATCATCAATATTGATGAGTATAAGTGATTTACCCCCGACAGTGTCAATATTTTCAGTGAGTTTCATTCTGTTTGGAAGAGAGGTGATTTCATTGGTCGTCATTTTTTTGTAAATTTGATCTTTTTTGTCTTTTAAATCTTTAAACTGTTGATATTGTTTGATAGCTGTCCGAATAGTTGTAAAAAGTTTTTGGGATTCTATGCACCGTTGATCTTTGTAGTCATTTATATCATAATGCTCGATAATATCACTTGCAGGAACAGGTAAACTCTCACTGTCAATAATGATAATTCTCATTGAAGTATTATATAGAGTATTCCGTATATAGTTTACCAACTCCAATCCGGCATCAGGTGCCTGCATGGCTATATCTATAAAAGCTATGGCAATATCACTGTTTTTGCCAATAAGCTCTTTTGCCTCCGCTGCATTGTATGCATGTAAAATTTTTACTTTTTTTTTATTTATGAGTATGCCATTAAGATTATTTTTTATCAACTCATGCAGTTTGGTATTATCATCAACAAGTAGAATTTCCCAAAATTTAGGTGACAAATTTTATCCTTAATGCTAAATATAATTATATTTCTACATAATATCACTTAGGTTATTAAAGTCTTCTAAAAGTCCATAGAGGGAGTAATTATGTTAAAATTGGGTTAAAAGCTTTGGTGCTGACATTCACAATATTACCGATTTGAAGATTTTTTGCTTCCTCAGAACTTACAACAACTTCGACGAGTTGCTGTCCTATAGCTATAATGGCTATGTAAATGACATCTACTTTTTTTATATCAAGAAGTTCTCCTTCAAATGAAAACTTTTGACTTCCCTGTGTTTTTAGCAGTACTTTTTTTGGCGAGCCGTCGTTGATGACTTTTCCGTTTTGCAAAACTATAACACGATTTGCCAGACGGTAAATTTCGCTTGGGTCATGACTGACCATAATAGTTGTTGTGCCAAACTCTTTATGCAGACTCAGCAACTCATTTTGCAGTTTTGTACGCATATTTGCATCAAGTGCAGAGAGCGGTTCATCAAGGAGTAGAATTTTTGGTTTTTTCATTAATGCACGGCAAATGCTCACTCTTTGTTTTTGCCCGCCACTGAGACTGTTTGGATATCTGTATTTGAGTTCATGAAGCTCTGTGAGTTGTAGAAGTTTATCTGCCAATGCTTTGTTGTTATTTACAAAAAGCAGGTTTTTTTCTATTGTCATATTTTCAAAAAGTGCATAATCTTGAAATACAAAACCGATTTCTCTTTTTTGAACGGGGAGTGATTTGTTTTCTTGGAGCCAGAATTTGTTATGAATTTTTATGCTGCCGCTTGCTTCTTCCAAGCCGGCCAATATACGAAGCAGTGTTGTTTTCCCGCTGCCGCTTTTTCCGCTCAGGGCTACAAATTCTCCCTCTTTTATATGCAGGTTTACAGACAAGTCCATAGCTCCGTCGGCTCCGTGGAGTGCTTTGTTAATGCCAATTTCTATCATAATCCGAACCTTCTGTTTTGTCTGGCATTAAAAAGATATACGCTTAAAAGTACAACAAAAGATATACCCACCATAATGGCGCTGTAAATGTGTGCTGAGGTGTAGTCCATACTTTCAACCATTTCATAAATGGCAACAGAGGCTACTTTTGTCTCGCCGGGTATGCTGCCACCTACCATTAAAACAACGCCAAACTCTCCGACTGTGTGGGCAAATGTTACAATGATTGCCGTCATAACAGCGGGCTTCATATTTGGCAGTGCTACGGCAAATATGGTTTGAAGTTTGCTTTTTCCTGCAATATAACTTGCCTCAAGCATATTTTTGTTTATGCTCTCAAAGCCGTTTTGCAGAGGCTGTACCATAAAGGGAAGAGAATAAAAACAGCTCGCAACTACCAGACCTGTAAAAGAAAACACAAGTTTTACACCAAAAGTCTCTTCAAAAAAGTGACCGATTGGGGAATTATACGAGAGTGCCCAGAGTAGATAAAAACCTAAAACGGAAGGCGGCAGGACAATGGGCAGAGCGGTGAGTGCTTCTAAAAAAGGTTTTGTCCGAGACTTGGTTTGTGAGAGGTACCACGCAAGAGGCAGGGCAATACAAAAAAGTATCAAAGCCGTCAAAGCTGCAAGTTTAAATGATATGACAAAAGGTTCATAATTCATTAAAGCACCTCTTTTATAGATAAATCACTCGACTTTATAAGTGCGGTGACTTCGTCTCCTGCTTGCAGCTGCATTCTTTTTTGGGAATCTGTTGTAATGATAGACTCCAAAACAAATTCTTTAAACTGTAATTTTAATGCACATAAAAGCTGACCGACTTCTAATGATACAATTGTTACATGTAACTGGTTTGCATAGCTGAGCTCGCCCTGTATATTTTTACCGATGGCTATTGCCGTAGGCTTACATGTAAGCATTACCTGTGAGTCTTTTGTAATCGTATCGTTTAAATCCAGACTCATCATTTTAAGTGCTATATCTTTACATGTAAAGCTGAGAATATTGAGATTTTGCACACTTTGAATCTCTTGAACTTGAGCTATGATGTGACTCATTGTACCTGGTACCCGTATGTTTTGAAAATATTTTTACACTTTTTTGAGAGTACAAATGTGTAAAAAGCCTGTGCATCTGCATTGTCAGCAGCACGTTTGAGCAAAACTATACCCTGCTTAATGGGCGTGTAGAGTTTTGGGTCTACGTCTATGAAATTTATACCTTTTTTATACTGTTTCATTTTGGGTGAAAAGAGGGACGATTTGGCAATAAAGCCCAAATCTGCCGCCGTTACGGTATAGGCTACGGTTTGAGAGACAGATTCTCCATAAATAAACTTGTTCTTGACTTCTGCATACAAGCCGGCACTTTTGAGTGCTTCAACAGCTGCTTTGCCATAAGGTGCAGTATTTGGATTTGCGATGGCAATTCTTCTGATGTTTTTGTCAGTCACTATGTGAATGCCTCCGGTAAAGTCTCTTTTTTTTGTACTCAACATTGCAAGAGCACCCTTTGCATATACGACGGGTTTTGTGATTGCCAGAGAGTTTTTATACAAAGCATTTGGATATTTCATATTAGCAGACATCAAAATATCATAAGGCGCACCGTTGTGTATTTGTGCCGTGAGTTTTCCGCTGCTTCCCAGTGTGATTTGTACTTTTGCATCGGGATGGTGCTTGTTAAATTCATTTACAAGGTTATGAATGGCATAGCTTACATTTGCCGCTACAGCCACATTTATACTTTTGGCATAAAGAGAAAAACTTATAAAAAGAAGTGCTGTTATTATTTTTTTCATTTTCTTTCCTAAAAGAGATAATTCAGTTCCAAACGGCTGTCAAGTCCGTCACCGTCAACTTTTTTTGTATCCTGATACCCTAAACGGAGTCTCCATTGCAGGTTTTGGAGGGGATTTTGAACAAAACCTATGTAGTAATAGTTTTCATCAAAATAGCCTTTTTTCTCGTCTGCATCCGTATGTAATACAGAAGCCTGTATGAATGTATTTTTGTAAATGCCTGTTTTGTTTGCATTTCTTACAAGTTCAATGCGGTAACTTTTTGTATTTGCCTGCCAATTGTATCTTGCCATAGAACGTGTGTATCCGCTTGTCGGAAAGCCTCTCCATGGGGTAATAAGGTCGGCTTCGTCAAAAACTTTTGAATACCCGATATTCACTTTATAGTTCTTGATTTTTAGAACTATTCTGGCTGCAAGCATCTGTGAATCAAGTGAATTGGGATTTTTATACCCTGCAAGAGAAGCAGCGCTTGCATTGTAGGCAGCACCGCCGATTGATCCGGCTTTGTCATCTATCTGTTTAATATAGCGCAGTCCCGGCGTAAGCGTGAAACCTGCAAACGCAATATTGTAATTTGCTTCAGCCATAAGCTCACTGAGCAGTTCAGGTACATAGTAAAAAGAAAGATCTGTTTTGAGATTTTTAATAGAAGTGTTGTGTAAATCTCCTGTTATTAGCGGCGCATCTGTGGAAACGCCGGCTGCTTTTAAAGCTGTATATGTCAAACCTTTATGCATAGCCGAGTCATCATTTTCGCTCCACTCGGGACGCAGTGAAGAGGTGGAATTTGCATCGCCGTACATAAGAACAGAGTGTGCTGCCGTATGGTCACGCAGCTTTTGTTTTACGAGGTAAGCAAGTTTTATTTTTGTAGATGGCAGTGAAGCATTTTCTAAAACAACACCATCGAAAGTGTTTGGTATCATCTTTGTATCATTGCTTTTTGTATAAAAAGTCTCAACAAGCTGACGACCTAGAGTGATTTTTGTATGCTTTATGCCGGTATAATCTATGTAAGCCTGTCCAAGCACAGCCATATCTTTACTGCCGGTATTGACAAAATCAAACCTGCTGAGCAGATCTTTTCCTTTTGTTAATGTGTTTACAGGGTATTTTGAATCATTAAAAAAGGCATGTGAATAGTAAAGTCCCACGCCAAAAGAAACAGCATTAAAACGGGCGCTTTTATAAACCAAAGAACCGCCTAAACCGCTGATAAGATAATCTTTATATGTTGCAGTCTCTTTCTCCCATGTATAAGAAAATGTATTTGAGCGAAGACGGCCGAAAAACTCTCCGTTTGAAAACATTTTGCCAACACTGTTTACGCTTTTTTGCTTTTCATATACAAGTTGATTGTTTGTTTTGATTGCCTCCTTGGGAGTGTCCGCCATAAGTATTGGCGTGAGTAAGCCGAGTGTTAATAGTATAAACGAATATTTACGATACATTGTTTTTTCTCCATGTTAGTTGTACCGTAGTATAATAAAATATATAACGAAAAATTCAAATATATCGTTATATTTAAAAATACATAACGATACGTTACAGTTTGTAACGCTAAAGAGCTACTATTGCATTGGATGGTTTAAAATACATCCATGCAGTGTCACCTTCTCGTAATGAAAGATCTTTAAAAGATTTTAAACTTAAAGAGGCAGTTAAGGCATTTCCGCCGGATGTAAGCAGATCAATTTCTGCATTATGTGAATCTGTTGTGATATTTGTAAGTTTGCAAGGTATATTGTTGCAGCCTTCTTTAGAGTTGTTTGATACTTCAATCCATGATGATTTTAATAAAACAAAAAGTTTTGTTGTATTTGTAATCTGCATTTCATCCAAACTGCGACGGGTTATATATACCTTTATATTTTCTCCTCCGGATAAGACTAATGTTAAAGTTGCACCTAGTTTCGTTGTATCAATATTTGTGACAGCTGCAAGTAGTTGGTTCCTAGCACTTGTTTGAAAGGTCATTCTTTTTGAAAAATTTTCTAGTAAATCTATATCATCACCGATACTTTCGATAGAATTCCAAAAATGTTTCTGCATCTTTTCAAGTTTTTTATATAATGCAATAGTAATATGCCCTTGCTCGGTAAGAACTGTGCCTCCGCCTCCTTTTCCCCCACTCTCTCTTTTTACTATTGGAGTTTCAGATAAATTATTCATTTCATTTATAGCATCCCAAGCTGCCTTATAGCTCATCTTCATAGCTTTTGCGGCAGCACTTATGGAACCATATTCATTTATTTTTTCTAGGAGTTCGATGCGTCCTTTACCAAAAAAACCATGCTTGTCATTTTCAAACCATATATTACTTTTTATATTCATGCTATACTTTTAAACCTCATTAGGATGTAAGTTTCACATTCTAACATAAAGTCGGATATAAAGGGTTGCAAAACCTTATAAATGACTTAAATTCAGTTATTTGTAAGTTTATGCGGCTATACTTCCATCAAATAAAATTACTTGAAGGGTTCGAGAATGAAATTTACAAAAATTGCAACTCCTGAACAAATCGATCAAAAATGGGTTTTGATTGATGCTGAGGGTAAAACATTCGGTCGTATGATCACTGAAGTAGCTACTATACTTCGTGGTAAGAACAAAGCATGTTTTACTCCTAATATCGACTGTGGTGACTACGTAGTTATCATCAATGCTTCTAAGGCAAAATTTAACGGTCTTGGAAAAATAGCAAATAAAGAATATTTTTCTCACTCAGGTTACTTCGGTAGCACAAGAAGTGTTAAAATGACTGAGCTTTTAGAAAAAAATCCTGAGAAACTATACAAATTAGCGACTCGCGGTATGCTTCCTAAAACTAAGCTTGGTGCTAAAATGCTTAAAAAATTAAAAATTTATGCTGGTGCTGAACATCCTCACACTGCACAAATTGCTAAATAAGGACTGATTATATGGCAAAGAAAATATATGCAACTGGTCGTCGTAAAGCGTCTATAGCAAAAGTATGGTTAACTCCAGGAACAGGTAAAATCACTATCAACGGTCTTTCATTAGATGCATGGTTAGGTGGACTTGAAGCGAAAAAACTTCGTGTTAAACAACCACTTGTAATCACTAAGCAAGATGCGAATGTTGATATCGTAGCAACTACTTTAGGTGGTGGTTTCGGTGGTCAGGCAGATGCACTTCGTCACGGTATTTCTCGTGCACTTGTAGCATTTAACCCGGAATTAAAAGCAACTCTTAAACCTGAGGGTATGATGACTCGTGATTCACGTGTTGTTGAACGTAAGAAACCAGGTAAGCGTAAAGCTCGTCGTTCTCGTCAATTCTCTAAACGTTAATCGTTTGGTACCTTTTTTATCAATGCTTTTGCATTGGTAAAATCTTTTTTTACTCCATCAAAATAAATTAATTCTATTACTATATAATGTCTGTATCTTAATAACTCAAACAGGTATTTTTATATGAAAAAAACGACACTTATTGCATCTATACTGATTATTCTTCTTATTATTCTTGCTCCATTGATTGGAAATACTTTCATGCAAAAACTCATAGATGAGAATGTAGAAGCCTTAAAAGTAAACGGCTTAGTGCTCAAACGTGTTACGGGTGATAGCGGTTATCTCAACACAAAAAAGCATTTTGAATTTGTTTTACAAAATGCCGATGCTTTTACAAATTATGTAAGTGCGTATACAAAAACCAAAATGCCCTCTTATGTCAAAAAAATATTGAGCGGTGTAACCCTAGCGGTTGATGCCCAGTACAGCAATATCCCTTTTTCAAAAGCAATCACTCTGCAGATATATATGTTGCGTCTCTCAAGCACATTGATGCAGGAAATGCAAATGAATGATCCGGATGCTTACAAACATTTTGTGCATTTTCTTGCTTCAAAAGGGATTCTTTATCATATAGAATACAATTTAGTAAGTAAAGACTTTAACGGTTTTATAAAAGACATAGATGATGCTTACACGTTTAAAGACGGTGCGAAACTTTTGATGCAATTACAAGGTGCGCGTTTTAGGGGTCATGGAGATATACTGGCACCGAAACGTTTGTCATTTACTTTAAATAAAATGAAATTTGATGTCAATGACGGCATCAATATTTTTTCAGCAGATATCAATACTTTACGAAGCAGCAGTGATTTTGAGTCATTTTCAAAATATACAAGCAGCACGAAAGTCTTTTTTATAAATCTTTTGTTTAAAAGTCCCCAAGATGATATAAATATAAGTCTTGATAAGCTTGACGTATCTTCCACATCTACTGTGAAAAATGAAAAGGTAGCTTTACGTTCAAAAAGTTTTATAGAGAGTTTAGTGTTTCACTCTAAAAAGATAGATTTTTCACTTCAAACATTTAACAGCGATATATCCGTCAATGCACTAGATAAACAAAGTTATGAAAATTTTTCTCTATTACTGGCACAATCAAAAACTATGAACAAAGCACTGCTACAGCAAAAAATGCAAAAAAGTCTGCTCACGCTGCTCTCGCATGGGTTACATGTAAAGGTATCAGATATATCGCTGCAAAACATTACTATCAATAAAGTAGAAGAACTCGGCAGTATGAAAATTCAAAGTGATTTAAAAGTCAAAGCAGACAAAGACCTCGCAGCTAAAAGCAAAATTACTCCTATGCTTTTGCTTTCAAATATAGAGATGGATATGAACATAAAACTGGCAAATGCACTCTATTTGAAACTGATTGAAGATTCTCCTATGGCACCTACGATTGCCTCTTATGTCAAAAAAGATGCCGATTCAGTTTATTTTGACATACATTTTCAAGATGCAAAACTTATGATAAATGATAAAACAGTACAATAATGATACGCCTGTTTGTTTTTCTTTTTTTATATCTGTGTTTACATGTAGATGCTGCGACCCTGCATCTTGCAACCTCTTCAAACCCTGCAAGGCTTAACCCGATTTTGGCAACGGACTCTTCCTCGGCGGAAATTACCAGCTTTTTATTTAACGGGCTTGTAAAGTATGATAAAGATTCCAAAGAGATTATAGGCAATTTGGCAGAGAAGTTTTATTTTAAAAATAACAAAACACTTGTGTTTGAACTCAAGAAAAATGTTTTATGGCATGACGGGAAAAAATTCACCGCAAAAGATGTGCTTTTTACCTATAAAATACTCATTTCAGATAAAATAGCTTCACCCTACAGTTCGGATTTTCGATTTGTTAAAAGCGTGAAGATACTCAATGATTATAAAATTGAGGTCACATACACCAAACCTTACTTTAAAGCCTTAGAAACATGGATGATGGGCATACTGCCTGAACATATTTTAAAAAATGAAAAAAATCTGATGAATTCTTCTTTTAACACCCATCCGATAGGTACGGGAGCCTATAAACTCAAACAGCTGGAATATTCTAAAAATATAGAACTCTCAGCTTTTGATGAGTATTTCGAGGGAAGAGCAAAAATAGACACTATCTCTTTTCATGTAATTGGCGATGCCATGACACGGTTTTTAATGCTTAAATCTGCTCAGCTTGATGTGGGCAGTGTTGAACCATTTGTGTATGAAAGGCAGCTTAAAAAAGAGTTTTTTGATACTTTCAATATATATGAGAAAATCAGTCTCTCTTATACATATCTTGGATTTAATCTGCGAAAAAAGAAGTTTCAAAATCCTAACATAAGACGTGCACTCTCTTTGGCGATTAACAGACAGGAGTTAATTGACATACTCTTCTTAAAACATGCCAAAGTATGTACAGGCCCTTTTTTACCGGGAACACTTGCTTTTAACCCCGATGTCAAAGCACCTAGACAAAATATACAAAAGGCAAAAAGACTTTTAAAAGAGGCAGGCTATGATGAAAAACACCCTTTTACATTTGAAATAGCCACCTCAAATGCGAGTTCTATCCGCCCCTATGCGGCGGAGATACTGCAGTATCAGCTCAAAAAAGCAGGTGTTATTGTAAAACTGCGCGTTATGGAGTGGCAGGCTTTTTTAAATATGGTGGTTTTCCCGCACAAGTTCGATACGGTGCTTCTGGGCTGGGGACTCTCTCCTACACCTGACCCGTATATGTTCTGGCACTCTAAAAGCGATAAACCGGGCGGTTTTAATCTGGTGGGGTATCACAATAAACGTATTGATACGATGATAGAAGAGTCACAGGCGACAATTGACAGGAAAAAACTAGGTATATTATGGCGAAAAATGTTTGACATCATAACCAATGACAATCCCTATCTTTTTTTATATATATCAAATTCCATCACGGCTGTCAATAAAGATATTAAGCATATAGAACCGGCACTTGGGGGTATATGGCATAACTACATACAATGGGAGAAAAATTAATTTGATAATATTATTTGATTTAGACGGAACACTTATAGATTCAACTGAAGCGATTTTGGAGAGTTTTCACAACTCATTTGCAGTATATGATTTTTCATCGCCTGATGATGAACAGATAAAAGCACTTATTGGGCATCCTTTGGATGTTATGTATAGGGAACTTGGTATGAAAGAAGATATGATTTGGGACTTTGTAAATACATATAAGGAACATTACAGAAAAATATCGACACAAAAAACAATACTATTGCAAAATGCCAAAGAGGCAGTTGAGTCTGCTGCAAAGTTTGCTTCTTTGGGTATTGTTACGACAAAAACAGGAAAATATTCTCAGGTTTTGATGGAACATTTTGGATTGATGGATAAGTTTGATGTCCTTATAGGCAGAGAACATGTACAAAACCCGAAGCCGCATGCAGAACCGATTTTAAGAGCATTGGAAAGTTTTGATACAAATAACAAAGAAATATGGATGATAGGCGATACACAGCTTGATTTGATTTCAGCTAAAAATGCAGGTATAAATTCTATAGGTGTTTTAAGCGGATATGATAAAAAAGAGACATTGAAAGAGTTTACAAATATTATATTTCGTGATTCACTAGATGCTGTTAAGTACTTAGAGAGTAGAAAATCATCACACTATTAACTTACGGAGTAATCTTAATTATATCATCAAGCTATATTTAAGTGCCGGTTGCCTAAAATACAGATAAATAGTATGAAAAGAAAATATTAAAAATTTCTTGAAAAAATTGAAGGAGAATTTATGCTAGAAATTAGATGGCATAGTCGTGCGGGTCAAGGTGCTGTAACAGGTGCTAAAGGCTTGGCTGACGTTATTTCTACAACGGGAAAAGAAGTACAGGCATTTGCATTCTACGGTTCTGCAAAACGTGGAGCTGCTATGACAGCATATAACCGTGTTGATGATAAAGTCATTATGAACCATGAAAAATACATGGAACCGGATTATGTCTTTGTAATTGACCCGGCTTTAGTTTACACAACAGATGTAACTATTAATGGCAAAGAAGATACAAAATATATAATCACAACACATATGAGCACAGATGAACTTGTTGCATCTCAACCAAAATTAGAAGGTAAAGAAGTACATACTGTTGACTGTATTAAAATAGCACAAGAGACTATTGGTCGTGCAATTCCAAATACACCGATGCTTGGTGCCTTTATGAAAATATCCGGTATGTATGACATTGATTTTTTCAAAGAAAGTATGCAGAGAATTCTTAAAAAATTACCACAAAAGATTATTGATGCAAATATGATAGCGATTCAACGCGCATATGACGAAGTAAAATAAGGAGCTGATGATGGCAAATACAGGTTGGGACGAATTTGAAATCGGAGCAATGCTTCGTACATTTGAGGGTGAGGCTGGTGATATAGCCGGAACACTTCAGGAAGATCGTAATTACACAGAGAACAGTTCGTTTCGTGCGAGTGTGGCAGATTGGAGAATTGAAAAACCGGTTTTTAATAAAGATTTTTGTATAGATTGTCAATTTTGCTGGGTATATTGTCCAGACATTTCAATTATTTCAAGAGATAAAAAAATGATAGGTATAGATATGGATCACTGTAAAGGGTGTGGTATCTGTGTTGAGGTTTGTCCTACAAATCCAAAATCACTTTTAATGTTCCCGGAAAAAGCAGACGAAGAGACAGAAATAGCAAATTGGCCTGCTAAAGAAACAAAGGAGAAATAGATGGCATTTGATAAAATGGAATTAAGAGATATCGAAGTATGGGATGGAAACTTCGCAGCTGCACAAGCACTAAGACAGTGTCAAATTGATGTTGTGTCGGCATACCCAATTACACCGTCAACTCCTATTGTTGAAGGATATGCAAAATTTTTAGCAGATAATTACATTGAGGGTGAATTTGTAATGGTTGAGTCTGAGCATGCTGCAATGAGTGGCTGTATCGGTGCTTCTGCTGCAGGTGGACGTGTTGCAACGGCAACATCTTCACAAGGTTTTGCACTTATGGTTGAAACACTCTATCAGGCTTCTGGTATGCGTTTACCGATCGTTCTTAACGTTGTAAACCGTGCACTTGCTGCACCGCTGAACGTTAATGGTGACCATTCTGATATGTATCTTGGCCGTGACTCTGGCTGGATTCAACTTGATGCATATTCTCCTCAAGAGGCTTATGATTTAAATTTCATCGCATTCCGTGTCGCTGAAGATCATGATGTAAGACTTCCATGTATGGTACACCAAGATGGATTTATGACTTCTCATACGGCTCAAGGTGTTAAAACTATGGATGATGATACGGCGTATAGCTTTGTAGGTGATTTTAAACCTATGAATGATATGCTTGACTTTGAACATCCGGTAACACATGGTGTACAAACTGAAGAAGACTGGCACTTTGAACATAAAGCACGTCAACATAATGACCTTATGACAAAAGTTATGCCTAAGATTCAAACTGCGTTTGATGATTTTGAAAAGTTAACAGGTCGTAAATATAACATAGTTGAAAAGTACGACATGGAAGATGCAGATATTGCCGTTGTTTGTATGGGTACTTCAGTTGAAACTGCTCGTGAAGTGGCAAAAGAGATGAGAGGAAAAGGTGTAAAAGCCGGTGTTGTAGGACTTCGCGTTATTCGTCCTTTCCCATTCTTTGAAGTTCAAGAAGCATTGAAAGATGTTAAAGCTATTGCAGCACTTGATCGTTCATCTCCAAATGGTGCGCCGGGCATGTTGTTCAATGAACTTGCAGGTGCTTTATATAATACAGATACAAAAGCATTGCTTTCTGGCTATGTTTACGGTCTTGGTGGGCGTGACTTAACAAAAAAACATTTAACTGATCTTTACAGTGAACTTCAGGCAAATGTTGATGCAGGAAAAGTATTGACTCCACTACAACAATTCATCGGTGTTCGTGGACCGAAATTACAATTTTTATAGGAGAAAACTATGAGTGAAATGAAAAAAATAAAAAACTTAAAAGAGTTTTCTACATCAGCAGACCGTTTTGAAGGTGCAAACCTTCTTTGCCCCGGTTGTGCACACTCTATCATTGTTCGTGAAGTTTTAAACGCGACAAATGATGACTTGGTTCTTGCAGCATCAACTGGATGTTTGGAAGTATGTACGGCTGTTTATCCATATACATCTTGGGATGCTTCTTGGATTCATATCGGTTTTGAAAACGGTTCAACTGCAGTTGCAGGTGCTGAAGCTATGTATAAAGCACTGAAGAATAAAGGTCGCCTAAAGCAGCCTGACCGTAATCCTAAGTTTGTTGCTTTTGGTGGAGACGGTGCTTCTTATGATATCGGTTTTCAGTGGATATCTGGCTGTATGGAACGTGGTCACAACATGATGTATGTTGTTCTTGATAATGAAGTATATGCAAATACGGGTGGACAACGTTCATCATCAACACCAATCGGTGCATCAGCAACAACAACACCTGCTGGTCGTGTAAGTTATGGTGAGACTAAAAACAAAAAAGATATGATGAGTATTATGGCTGCCCATCATATACCATATGCGGCACAGGTTGCTCCAAATAAATGGAAAGACATGGTGAAAAAAATCCAACATGGTATGGAAGTTGACGGACCTGTATTTATCAATGCAGTTTCTCCTTGTACTACTGAGTGGAAATTTGACCCTAAAGATACGATGCACATAACAGATCTTGCAACTGATTCATTGGTATTTCCATTGTATGAAATCATTGACGGGCATGAGTTAAATATTACTTACAGACCTAAAAATGTTGTTCCTGTTGAAGAATATCTTGCAGCACAAGGGCGTTTTAAACATCTTTTTAAAGATGAGTATAAGTACTTAATTAAAGAGTGGCAAGAGCGTGTAGACGCAAACTGGGCGTATCTAAACAGACGTGAAGAAGCTCGCGTATAGTAGCGAACTTCTAGCTTCAGTGAATCTAGCACAAAAATCCAACACGGCAGGCTATAGCCTAGCCTTAGTTGGATATTTTGCACAATCTACACTAAATCTAAAACTTCTTCAGTTTTTACTTTTTATTTATCTAACTTTTCTTTTTCAATAAATATAAATCAAAACATGATAAAATACTTTAAATATAAAATAATCGAAATAAAATTAAGGAATTAGAGATGCCATTATTAGACTCATTTACAGTAGACCACACAATTATGCCTGCACCTGCAGTGCGTAAAGCAAAAGTTATGAAAACACCATGCGGAGATAAAATTACGGTTTTTGATTTACGTTTTTACAAACCAAATGTAGAGAAAATGGACGGACGCGGAATTCATACTCTTGAACACCTCTTTGCAGGTTTTATGAGAGAGCATTTAAATTCTAAAGATGTTGAGATCATTGATATTTCTCCTATGGGATGCCGTACAGGTTTTTATATGTCATTAATAGGGACCCCTGATGAAAAAAGAGTTGCAAAGGCTTGGAAAAAGTCTATGGAAGATGTTTTAAAAGTGAAAAGCAAAAAAGATATTCCTGAACTAAATGTTTACCAATGCGGAAGTTACAAAATGCATTCACTTAAAAATGCCAAAAAAATTGCAAGCGATATACTTTCACATAATATAGGTGTGATGGATAATGAAAAATTAAAGCTGAGTAAAAAGAAACTCAAAGAGATAAACGGCTAATGCTAGTTGTCGTACCAATGGACAGTACTGATGTGCAAGAAGCACAAATCACATCAGTTTTAGAAGCAAAAACCTGGGCAGAATTACGTATAGAAGAGGGTGAGCTTGTAGAAGTACTTCATGCAGACACGTACGACGGTTTTGAAGCATGGCCGGAGGCAGTCGTTGTATCTAATGATGGAGAGGCAGTTATGGATTTTATCAATATGTCTATGATTGTGCTTGTTGCACACACGCAAAAAACAATTGATGAAATTGTAGAAGCATTTTTATTTCGCGAACTTCACGACCTGGCATATTAGGAAGCACTATGGAGTTAAAACAGTTTTTAGAACTTTTTAACCCCCTTCCGGGAAATCATTACATTCAAATAACTGATAAAATTGATGCAACAACACTGGCTTTGCAAAAACTCATCTCAGAAGTGGATGGAGAATTTCATCTTGCACTTTATGCAGAAGAAAAACCGAAAATACCGGATGAACTCTCAGATACTAAAATACAATTAATAACCAATCTTTCAAATCCTTTTCGTGCTTTGCCTCGTGATAATGACATGGTAATATTTAAAGATATATTATTGCAACATAAAAACCCTCAATTATTGCTTAGAATTACATACACAACGCTGGCAAATACAGCTGATGTGATAATAATGCAAGAAAAAGGAACTATGGATATAAGAGCAACAAAAGAGATGCTTGAAAAATTTGAATTTCGTGCACCTAATGAAATAGATATTTTAGATGAGTTTGATTTGGTTATGGCAAAAAAAATGCATATGTGGGGTAACGGGCTTTGAGTTTTAATGATGATCTGCATACACTTACACTGAGTCAAGACGGCTCTTTTACGGCTTATTCAAAAGAGTATGATGAACATTATCATTCAACCAGAGACGGGGCCCTGCATGAATCATTGACAAAACATGTTTTGCCTGCTTTTTTACATGTAAAGAGTAAAAATGAAGTAAATATTTTAGATATTTGTTATGGACTGGGATTCAATACCTTAGTAACAATTTTGCATTACAAAAAATATGCACCGCAAATGAAAGTAAATATTTATTCTCCGGAACTTGATGCTTCTTTGATAAAATCATTGATAAATTTTGAATATCCTGCTGAATTTGAGAGTTTAAAAAAGATTATTGAGGCTTTGAGTAGCAAAGGAATTTATAAAGATGAAAATTTTTATATAGAGCTCTTTGTAGGAGATGCCCGTGAATATGTAAAAAAATTTGAAAACAAGTTTGATATAGTATATCAGGATGCATTTTCACCATCTTCCAATCCTGTTCTTTGGACACAAGAGTATTTCAGTGATATAAAAAAATGTATGAAAAATGATGCGATTGTGACAACATATTCCATAGCACTCAAAACTCGTCTGGCTTTACATGTAAACGGTTTTAACATTTATATAAATTCAGGGGATGATTACAGGGACGCGACAGTGGCTTCTTGTATTGCGCTGGAAAATTATAAGAGTGTAGATATGGAGCATAAAATAGCTTGTAATCCTGATATCAGACCGTTAAGCGATGAAGAATTTTTCAACCTTGCCCTTAGTCCTTAATAACATCTAAAAACTTTTCTCCAAACTGTGCAAATTTCTTTTCGCCTACTCCATTGACTTCGAGCATCTCTTCTTTATTTGTCGGCATATCATTTGCAAGATGTTTGAGTGTTTTATCGCTAAAAATGATGTAAGCAGGTACACCGAGTTCGGCGGCTAATTCTGCCCTTTTTGTGCGAAGTTTTTCAAACAGTTCTTCGTCATAATCAAACTCTTTTTCCTGCTTGATTTTTTTCTCTTTTATATTTATCTGTAGTCTTGATGATTTAATATCTACGAGTTTTTGTGATTTTAAAATCTCTATAGCTTCATTTGTAAGCTTGAGCACATTGAAATCTCCAAGCATTAAAATTTTTAGTTCCAAAAGACGCTCAACAATTACAAACCATTCTTTCTTGCTCAGTCCTATTCCGATTCCGTAAACAGAGAGCTTGTCAGCACCATTTGAGAGAATTTTTTGCTCTGTGGAACTGCGTAAAATATCTATTATGTAGTTTTTCCCAAAACCCTGATTGGTTTTATAGATGGTACTTAAAATCATCTGTGCTTCTTTGGTGATGTCTTGGCGTTTGTCATCAGAGCTCAAGCAGTTGTCACATCGCTCTTTGCAGGCATCAAGTGTGTCATTAAAGTACTCAGCGAGCTGTTTGTGAAAACAGATTTCACTTGTCGCATATTTATAGATTTTGTCTATTTTTTTATCGAGGTGGGTTTTGTACTCTTCATTTGTTATATCTGCTAAAAATCTTTTGTGCTGCGCCATATCACCTGCATTAAAAAGAAGCAGCACTTCACTGTCCTCTCCGTCACGTCCGGCACGTCCTATCTCCTGATAGTAGTTTTCCTGCGATTTTGGTAAAGACATATGCACTACAAAACGGATATCGCTTTTGTCTATGCCCATTCCAAAAGCTATTGTGGCAACCATAATGTTGATTTTATCATTGACAAATATTTTAAAATTCTGCTCTCTTACATGCTGTGGCAGTCCGGCATGATAGGCTAGAGATTTGTATCCGTTGACATTTAAAAAAGTGCTCAGTTCTTCTGCTTTTTTGCGTGAACTGACATAAATAATACCGCTCTCATCTTGATGTCTCGCTAAAAAGTTTTTGAGTTGTGCATGTCCGTTGCTGATGCGTCTTTGGGCTGAGATAAAGATATTTTTACGAAATACTTTTCCTTTGAGAAGCAGAGGATTTTCAAGGCGGAGTTCTCTAAGTATATCGTCTGTAACATTGTCCGTTGATGTTGCTGTAAAAGCAGCTATCGCGGTATTTGGAAAATTATGTTTTAAATTTCCCAAAGCTCTGTAATCATCTCGAAATTCATGCCCCCATTGTGAAATACAGTGTGCTTCATCTATAACAAAGAAGTTTACATGTAAGGAGCGAAGCAATTCAATGGTATTGCCGTTGTTGAGGCGTTCGGGAGAGAGATAGAGAAATTTTAAACTGCCGTTATGCGCCATTGCAATAATATCTTGCACTTCATCATAGCTTTGTGCAGAACTTATCATTTGAGCAGCTATATTTTGTGCCTGCAGTGCGCGGACTTGATCCTGCATGAGTGCTATAAGCGGAGAGACGACAATCGTTATGCCATCCATAAGCATAGTCGGGAGTTGATATACAAGAGATTTTCCGCCGCCGGTTGGCAGTATCATAAGTAAATCTTGAGCATTTAAAATGGCATCAACACCTTCTTCTTGGAGTTCTCTGAAACTGTTGTGTCCAAAGTTATCTTTTAAAACTTGATTTTTAATTGTTGTGCCTTAAAAACTTGCGTTGATTGCATCAATTTCATTCCAGGAAAGTGATGTTGATTTTTGATGATTGATGATGTGTGCCACATAGCGTGCAAACATATCTGTCTCGACATTGACTTTGCTGCCTTTGCGGTAGTTTTTAAAAAGCGTCTCTTTCATAGTGTGAGGAATAATAGTGAGCCGAAAACTCTCCTCGTTTACATCATTGACTGTCAGGCTTACGCCGTCTATAGTGATTGAGCCTTTTGGCACGATATAGGGAATAAATTTTTTGTTCACTGTTATAAAAACATCATAGGAATTACCATTGTTTTTTATCTCTTTGATAGTGCCTACGGTATCAACATGCCCCTGAACAATATGCCCCTCAAATCTGTCACCCATTTTCATAGCAGGTTCTATATGAACCTCATTTTTATAATTTTCTATGGCTAAAAGTTTTTGACTCTCAGGAGAGAGTTCTACGGCAAAACCGTCTGCATCTACTTTTACAACAGTTAAACAGGCACCGTTTATAGCAATGGAATCGCCAAGGTTTGCTTTATATTTTGATCTGATGCTAAGAGTAGAACCCGCAAAGCTTTTAACCTTTGCAACTTCTCTTATTAATCCTGTAAACAAGTCATCTCCTTAAAACACAATTTTGCCGTCCTCTTGCAGACCTTTGATAATCTCTTTGGCTTTTGCATGCCCTTTATAGGCAGCTTTTCGGCATAAATCAAGGGCTTTGTCATTATCCATTTCACAGCCGACTCCCTGGTCATACAAAAGTCCCAAATTGTACAGTCCTTCTGCCAGACCACCGTCTGCCGCGCGTTTAAAACACACAAAACAGCGTGCATCATCTTGTATAACACCATGCCCCTCTTTATAGAGTGCGCCAAGATTGTTAAATGCCTGAATATGTCCGCGTTTTGCAGCCTCTTCATACCAAAATGCCGCCTCTGAGTAGTTTTGCATACATCCAAGCCCGCGCTCAAGCATTAATGCCACTTCATACATAGCAGGCGGTACGCCTCTCATTGCTGCTTCCATGTGAAGTTCATGTGCTTTAAACATATCATGTTTAACACCGCCGACACCGTTTTCGTATAAAATAGCAAGATTAAAAAGTGCATAAGGCTGTTTTGCTTCGGCAGCTTTTGTATAGAGTTCTAATGTTTTTGCCTCATCTTTTTCACATCCTTGTGCCATTTGGTGCATATATCCCAAAGATGTTTGAGCATCTGCATTGTCTTGTTGGGCTAGTTGTGTGTAGAGTGCATAAGCAGTTTTATAATCACCTGCATTATACGCTTCATTTGCTTTTTGTATCATTATTTTTCATTCTCCGTGCGAATCGGCTGTCGAAAGGTCGTTTGATTGCCCTTTGCAGCAGCTTTTGCTTTTCTTATTTTTTGTAAGAGTTTTTCTTTTGTACTAAGATGTTCATCGCGTATTTTATGCTCGTAACTTCCGTCAACCTCGGGATCGTATGTTAGTATCTCAGGTACATAATCTTTGAATAATTCTGTACTCATCTTAAAAACCTCAATTAATTTACTTTATATTATGCAAATGATACTGAAAAATGATAAAATTCGATTTAAAATATAAGGCTAACTCTGGAACTTTTGCCTAAACAGTTCCGCAAACTCATTCTCGAAACCACATCCTGTGCTTTCTGCGAGGATTGAAAATCAAAATTCATCCTTGAATTTTTTATGATTTTCAAAATCCGTTTGCAAAACTATTTAGTCAAAAGTTGGCAGTAAAGAAGGAAGTAACAAATGGATTATGACGTAATAGTAGTAGGTGGCGGTCACGCAGGTATAGAAGCTTCGTTGGCATCTGCTCGAATGGGAAACAAAACACTGCTGGTTTCAATGCTTGCTGAGAATGTCGGTGCAACTTCCTGTAACCCTGCTGTGGGTGGACTTGCAAAAGGGCATTTGGTACGTGAACTTGATGCGCTTGGCGGTGAAATGGGCCTCATTACTGATGAAGCAGGTATACAGTTTCGCATACTCAACCAGACAAAAGGCCCTGCAGTTCGGGGAAGCCGTGCGCAAATAGATATGGACAAGTATCGTGTTATTGCAAGAAATGTAGTGCTGGGTACTCCAAACCTTGATTTGGCACAGGATACGGTTGAGTCATTAATTATAGAAGACAAGGTGAATAGCGAAGCTAGAGAAGGTACCCTGGGGTGTAAGGAAGTAAAGGGTGTTGTGACAACACTTTTAAATGAGTACAGAGCAAACAAAGTTATCATCACTTCAGGTACATTTTTAAACGGCATTATACATGTAGGCGAAGTGCAGCAAATTGGCGGAAGATACGGCGAGCAAAGAAGTGTCGGGCTTTCTGCTTCACTCAAAAATGACTGCGGTCTGAATATAGCAAGACTCAAAACAGGGACATGTGCCCGTATTGACAGTTCAAGTATTGATTTTTCTGTGATGGAAGAACAGGGCGGTGATGAGTTGCCGAATCCTTTTAGTTTCAGAACAGACAGGGAAAAATTCAGAGCGACGAAAGAACAACTGCCCTGTTACATTGCTTATACAAATGAGACAACACACAAAATTATTGAAAGTAATTTTTACAGAGCACCTCTTTTTACAGGGCAAATTGCAGGAAAAAGTCCGAGATACTGCCCCTCTATTGAAGATAAAATAGATAAATTTCCTGATAAAGATAGACACCATCTCTTTTTAGAACCTCAGACTATGGAGAATACAGAAATTTATGTCAACGGGATGAGTACATCACTGCCACCTGAAGTGCAGCGAGATATGATTCATTCTGTACAAGGCATGGAGAATGCTAAAATTGTTCGTTACGGATATGCCATAGAATATGATTTTGTAGACCCTCGTGAATTGAAACATTCACTTGAAACCAAAAAAATCAAAGGGCTCTATTTAGCCGGGCAAATAAATGGAACAACAGGGTATGAAGAAGCAGCAGCACAGGGAATCATGGCAGGTATAAATGCTGGACTTGCTTTGCAGGGTAAAGAGCCGCTTATTTTACGCCGTGATGAAGCCTACATCGGTGTTCTCATAGATGATTTGGTTACAAAAGGGACAAATGAACCTTACAGAATGTTTACTTCTCGTGCAGAATACAGACTGCTTTTACGGGAAGAGTCAGCCGATGTGAGACTTGGTCATTATGGTCATGAACTTGGCCTTGTATCTGATGAAGAGTATGAGAGAATAAAACTTAAAGCCCAGCAGATACGAGAAGGTGCACAACTTTTAGAAGAGACAAAGTTTACCCCAAACAAAGAGTTTAATGCACTTTTGGCTTCAATGGATGAGCAACCTTTAAAAGATGTCTCAACTGCACAGCAGCTTGTTGCCCGTAAAACTTTTGATGTAGAAAAAATGATAAAAATAGTACCGGAACTTGACAAATATGATGATTATATAAAAGATGAAATTCTGGTTGAGGGGAAATATGCCCGTTATGTAGACAAACAAAGTCAAGAGATAGAGCGTATGAAGAAGTATCTTAAAATTGCAATTCCGCAAGATTTTGACTTTTCTATTGTCAGTGGTTTGAGCAATGAAATTCAAGAGAAGTTGGCAGAGTTTAATCCTCCTACTTTACAGGCAGCGATGAATATAAGTGGGATTACGCCTGCGGCTATTGAAATACTCCACATTTACATTAAAATGGCAAAGAGAAAGTAATGAGGACTTTTTACTATGTTCACACAGGACACAGAATCGGACTGGACAAATTTCGCCGAGCAGTAGCAATACTCAATGCTCTCAAAGATGAAAATATCACACTGCTCACAAGTGATTACAGAATAGCACAGACTGCACGTGATTTTGGGATTGAAAAGAGTGTCGGTATTGATGTTGTGCGCAATATCCCCCAAATTGCACATAACGGCGATAAACTGATTTTTGATTCAGAAGAAGCCAATCCCATAATGCTTGAAGATATGCGGGGTTATTTTTCAAAATTTGTAAGAATCAGTGATAAACCGGATGATAACAAGTTTGAGAATGAATTTTTAATATCTCCCTATCTTGAAGGAGAAGGAATTTGCAAAGCGGTTGTAGTTGACGATAAATACTTTACATGTAAAGAAAAAACAGTTGCAATTTCTTATTTTTTCGGTGATGATGATTATGAAAAAGATTTAGAAAAACATCTTGATTTTATAGAAGATTTACATCCGCATCTGCAACTGGGATTTTATTATTTTTTAGATTATGAAGAAATGTTAAAAACAAAATTTGTGAATTATTTTGAATTTGAAGAGTATGATACGATGATAATGAAAAGTGAAGTCCTTATTACGGCATCACCGCAAGCAGTTTTGGACTCTTTGGCATCCGGCGGGAAGCCGATTTATATACAAAGAGAAGATTATACACAGGATTTTAATGTTTTATTTGAAAGTTTAAATATTCCTATTATTTACAATTACGATAAAAATCACAGAAACGTGATAATTGAGACAATAAATGAACGAAAATATGTAAAAATAGAAAAAAATTGTAACAAAATTGCAAACTTTCTAAAAGAGAGCTTAATTTTATAAATAATTAAAACTTATTTGGTGTATAATAAGAATTGAAAATTCATAAATGAAGAGAGAAAAATATGAAAAATAATAGCCGTAGAGGTTTTATGGGCAAAGCATTCGGTGCTGTTGCCGGCGTAGGTGCTGTGGCTTCATTATACGCGATGAAGCGATCTTGGGATCCTTTACCAAGTGTAAAAGCAGCTGGATTTACAACTCTTGATATGTCTGCATATAAAGAGAATGAATTAGTGGTTGAAAAATGGAGAGGGAAGCCTATCTTTGTTTTAAAGCAGTCTGAAGAGATGACTAAAAAAGCACAAGAAAATCCAAAAGATATAGAAAGGCTCATCAAAGTTGGTGATGCATATTTTATGGTAACTATTGGTCTTTGTACGCACTTGGGATGTATTCCTGGATATAATTCTGAAGAGGAGAGCTTTCTTTGTGCTTGTCATGGGGGAACATATGATTACACAGGTGAAGTTACAAAAGCTCCGCCACCGCGTGGACTAGATATTCCTCCATTTAAAATTGATGGAATGAAGTTGGTTTTAGGTGAAGAAGGTCCAGAGTATAAAAAAATGAAAGAAACTGGCGTAACGCTTTAATAAAGGAAAAAAATGGCACATTTTACAAAAGCAACAAGCCTGCATGACTGGTTAAATCAACGTTTAGCGATTGATACACTTCGTCGTGTTTTGGCAACAGAATATTGGATTCCTAAAAACATTAACTTTTTATGGGCAATGGGGATGGTCTTAGCTATCACTTTTGCTTTTTTACTTGTTTCTGGAATATTTTTATTGATGTATTATCAACCAAATGTTGATTTGGCATTTGATAGTGTTAACTATACAATTATGCAAGAGGTCGGCTATGGCTGGTTATGGAGACATGTTCACGGTGTAGCGGCATCTGTGGTTTTCTTGGTAATATATATTCATATGTTTACGGGTATTTATTATGGTTCGTATAAAAAGGGTCGTGAGATGATTTGGCTTTCAGGAATGCTTTTATTTGTAGCATTTTCAGCTGAAGCATTCTCCGGTTATATGCTTCCATGGGGACAAATGTCTTATTGGGCAGGTATGGTTATTACTAACCTTTTCTCTGGCGGTTCACTGCATGCAGATGGTTTAGTTGAGTGGATTCGTGGGGATTATGTTCCTGCACAGGCATTTTTAAATCGTTTCTTTATGTTACATGTATTGCTTATACCTTTGGCTATCATTGGACTTATTGTTTTACACTTTGGTGCGCTTAGAATTCCTCATGTTAACAATCAAGACGGTGAAGAGATTGATTTTGAAGCAGAAGCTGCAAAATACAAAGCCGGAGATAAAGCAAATTCAAAAGTTATTGCATTTGTGAATGACTTTATGTCAAAAGATATGATGGTTGTATCAATTTATTTGATTTTCTTTTTCTATCTGGTATTTTATCATTATGATTTCGCGATGGATCCGGTCAACTTTGACCCTGCAAATGGGCTCAAAACGCCGACACATATTTATCCTGAGTGGTATTTCTTATGGTCTTATGAGATTTTGAGACCGTTTTCAACGAATGTCGGGCTAATAGCATTTGCATTTGCACAGGTTATTTTCTTCTTATTACCATTTTTAGACAGAAGTCCAAATGCAGTTCCTGCATCACGTCGCGGCTTGTTTAAGTACTGGTTCTGGGCAATGTTGATTGATATGATTATATTAACGGCTATGGGTAAAGTTCCACCAGAAGGTCTGTTTAGTGCCATTGGTTTTTATGCGGCATTAACATTTATCGGTTTATGGATTGCACTTCCATTTATCACAAAATTTGAAAAAAAAGTTTAAGGGGTAAAAAGTGAAAGAATTATTTATATTAGCAGTAGTAACTGTTTTTACTCTTGTAACTTATTATTTAGTTGAGCCGTTTGCTCATTCACAAATGCACAAACATTTTGAGAGTGAGGGTTTTATATATAAAGACTTACCGGCATTGACTAAAAAAGGTGATGCAACTCGTGGTAAAGATTTAGTAATGGGAGCTGGTGCTTGTGCCGGTTGTCATGGTATAGAAGTTGAAGGTATGCCTGCACCAATGGATGTAGTGACTGCTGCAGCTTCTTATGGTGTAAATCCACCGGATTTAAGTAATGCCGGTGCAGTATATGATGCAAAATTTTTGGCAAATCTGATTAAAAACCCTGCACATGCTTTAATGGTTGAGCATAAATTTGACCCTGCTAAAGGGCAAATGCACCCAATGCCACAGTTTTATGGTGCTGGCGGAGATATAGATCAAGAAGTTGCTGATATGGTTGCATATTTACAGTCAATCGCTGTAAAACAAGAAGAACTGACTCCTAAAATGGCATTTGAAACTGCATGTGGAAGATGTCATGCTGTTCATTATGATAAATGGACACAAATTGGTGAAAAACCTGCATTTAAGAAAAAACAAGATGAACTTGCATTTAATACAAAAGTGTTAGATTATCAAGATTATTTAGCAAAATATATGGGAACATTACCACCGGATTTAAGTATGTATATCCGTTCACGTGGTGAGCACTATATTAAAACATTTGTTGAAAATCCTCAAAACTATCTTAAAGGGACTGCAATGCCGCGTGTTGGTGTAAATGCAGAAGCTGCAGATAAAGTTATTGAACATTTAGAAGATGTTGGTGATTCAAAACGTCATATACGTGAAGCAGTTGGTAAAAATGTAATGATTTATATGTTTATCTTCGCTCTCTTTGCGATTCTTTGGAAAAAAGAAGTGTGGAGAGACTTACACTAGTTAGTCCCGCAAAGAGAGTAATCTCTTTGCTCCGCTTGGACCGCTTCTGCGTTAAAACGCGATGCAGAAAAAGACTAAATCTTTTTCTGTTAGGTCACTAAAGAGATGAGCGCTTGCTCATCTTTGTTATCATCTTTTTAAACTATCTCTTAATCAATAAAAATTAATCTTTTACTTTAATCTCTACTGTATGACATAAAATATCATGAAGTGCTTTTTTGTCTTTTCTGTAAAAAGGAATTAAAAGACCGATTATAATGGTTGCAGAAAATAAAAATGCAACAAATCTTACAAATGCCCTTACAAAAGAGATATTTTTCAAACTTTTATCGTCTACTACTTTAATGTTATATGCTTTTTTACCTGGAGTCTGTCCAAATTTTGATATCAAAATTGCATATATAAGTCCGTAGAGTAGTACACCGCTAAGCGGTGCAATTTGAGAAGATTGAAATGCATCTTTTCCTCCCATAATAACATATGCTATGACATAAAGTATCGGAGCATATATCATAAACATATCTGTAATTAATGCTTTTATCTTGTCAGGATAGGAAGCATAAATAATACTGATTTTGGGTTGTTTCCTTTGTTTTGTCTGTTTTTTAAGTTTACGAAATCTCATATAAAATTATAACGAAATTAATAATTTTATGTATAATAGTTCTATCAAAAAAAAGGTAGTCTATTATGAAAAAAGTAATGTTGTTTTTATTGTCGTTGTCATCAATGTTTTTTGTATCATGTTCAAATATGGAAGTTGGGTTTGAAGAAGAGAGTATATTTTACAGAGGTGCAGTTGTTTATATATATTTAGATAAAAATGCGGATAAAAATGCGCAATATAAGGTTTATATAAACGGTGAAGACAGTGAAGTTAGTTTAATTCCTGATACAAAAACACGCTTTGGAATTAAAGCCGGCAAGACGAATATAAGCATTACAAAAGGGAGTCAAAAAGCGAGCATTGTTTTGATGCTTGAAGGTGCAAAAAGTTACTATTTAAATATCAGTCAAAACAATAATGGAAAACTGCAGATAAAAGAGGTACAAAAAGAAAGTATTTCAAAAGATGTGAAAAGTACATCTTTATATGTAGATGAAAATGAGAACAAAATGAAAGAGGTGCCTTCTGTTACGGTAAGTGAAGAAACAGATACAAAAAAAGCTGCAAAGAAAAAAACAGTTCAAAAAACAGATAAAGACGAGTCTGAAACAACTTTTTATTATGACCCTAATGATGGGGAATAAAGCTAATTTCAACTCTAAAAGATATAATAGCAGTAATTAAAATTAGGAAATATAATGCTTATTGATAGCTATGATAGAGTTGTTGACTATTTAAGAGTTTCTGTAACAGAGAGATGTAACTTTAGATGTCAATACTGTATGCCGGAAAAACCTTTTTCATGGGTTCCAAAAGAAAATTTATTAAGTTTTGAAGAGCTGTTTGAATTTATGAAAGTTGCCATTGATGAGGGTGTAAAAAAGATTCGTATAACCGGCGGAGAACCGCTTTTACGCGAAGATTTAGACAAATTCATCAAAATGATTTATGATTATGAACCTTCAATTGATTTGGCAATGACAACCAATGCTTTTTTGCTCAAAGGTACAGCACAAAGACTTAAAAATGCAGGACTCAAGCGCATCAACGTCAGCATAGATACACTCAAGCCTGAAGTGGCTCAAGCAATTGCCGGCAAAGATGTACTGAAAAATGTTTTAGAGGGTGTCGAAGAAGCCCGCAAAGTTGGACTTAAAGTAAAAGTCAATATGGTTCCTATGAAAAATATGAACGCAGATGAGATTGTTGATGTACTGGAGTATTGTAAAGAACGCGATATGAGTGTGCGTTTTATAGAATATATGGAAAATAAATTTGCAAAAGCGGATATTTCGGGGCTAAAATCACCTGAACTTTTAGATATTCTCAGACAAAAGTTTGAATTTGAAGATGAGGGTTTTGACGGGTCTTCCCCATCGCATTATTATAGAATGATAGATGGTTATAGATTTGGAATTATTGAGCCGTATGGAGATGATTTTTGTAAACAGTGCAACCGTATCAGACTAACAGCAGAAGGGAATCTTATACCATGTTTGTATTTTGATGAGGCAATGAGTATTGCAGAGTCCATCAAGCGTGGGGACATTAAAGGTGCAGCGGCTGTTTTAAAAGAAGTTGTACGTACGAAACCGGAAAAAAATCGTTGGGGTGGAGAAGATGATGAAGCCTCTAACAGAGCTTTTTATGAGACGGGTGGATGATTTATCTCGTTGAGCATTTTTACTCTATTCAAGGTGAAGGCAAGTATGTAGGCACACCTTCTCTTTTTTTTCGTTTTGGCGGATGCAATATGAAGTGCGAAGGCTTCGGCTGCAAAGAAACTGCTTCAGACGGAGCAGAAGTCCTGGGCTGTGATACGGTCTACGCCGTGAATAAAGAGCATTTTTTGCAAAACTGGATTCCTATTAATAAAGCGCAAGAACTGCTCAGTATATTGTCTTTATATGATTTACCAGAAGCCGTGGATATAGTTCTTACCGGAGGGGAGCCTCTTATTTATGCAAATGATGAAATATTTGTTGACTTTTTAGAAGTATTGGTAGAGCAGGGGCACCAAATAACCTTCGAGACAAACGGTTCACTTGCTGTTGACTTTGAAAAGTATCCGGTCTATAAAGAGTGTGTATTCGCTCTTTCTATCAAGCTTTCCAACTCAGGTGAACCTTTAAATAAACGTTTGCGCGGCAATGTCATTTATAATATCGCCTCAAATGCAAAAGATGCTTTTTTTAAATTTTCGATTGACAAAGAGTCTATAAATATTGCTTTAGAAGAAGAAATAGAGAGTGTGACGATTCATTCGCCGCAAACAAAGGTTTACTGTATGCCTGTAGCAGGCAGTAAAAAAGAGCTGGAAGAAAATACCGAACCGCTTATAGAATTTTGCAAAGCCAAAGGGTATAATTTCAGTGACAGGCTGCATATAAGAATTTGGGATGCGAATAAGGGTGTATAATTCTGTGGCAACGGATTTTGCAGATAATTTACAAAGACAAATCCTCCCTTCGGTCTGAGCTTTATAAATCATCTGTAAAATCCTTATTAATGAGATTATTAAGGAGAAAACGTGATTATCAGAAAACTATTTAAATTTGAAAATGCACATATTGTGCGGGGATGTTCAACTGTGAAATGCAGAAGCTCCATTCATGGACATTCTTATAAAGTTGAACTGCTTTTTGCATCCAACTTTTTAGATAATGGGCAGATGGTCTATGATTTTGGTCTGATGAAACAGAATATGAAAGATTTGGTGGAGAGTTTTGACCATGCTATTGCACTTTGGCGAGATGATAATCCTGAATTTGTGCACGATATGAAAAAACACTCTGCACGCTGGGTAGAACTGCCGGTTTCACCTTCAGCAGAACAGTTTTCACGTGTGATTTTTGTTATGATAGACAAGCTCCTTTCCCTGACATCAACAATAAACGGTGAAAAAGAGGTCAAAATGCACTCTGTCATTGTTCATGAAACAGATACAGGCTATGCCCAGTGTTTCAGTGCAGATGCCTATTCAAAAAATATGGGTAAAATAAAACTTGAAGAGATCATTTTTTCGCGACAGGTGCTTAATGACTTTACAGATAAAGAGCTTTTTGAAAAAATAAAAAGAGGAGAGAAGTTTTTAAACCCCGAGTCTGTTTAGCTTATCAGACTTTTTAGGGTATCGGTTGTAAAACTGAACTTTGTGCTTATAGTTTTTACTCTTGAGTCTTTTGGAATTTTTTCACAAGATTCATCTATCATTATAAAAGCATTTGCAGATCCGAGCGGTGAGACCATGCCTGGTGCAAACTGCTCACATACAGTGAAATATTCACCGTCAAAATACCCAGGAACCAGACTTCTTCTGCCTGCTCTTAGTTTGTAATCGTCTTTCATTTTCGCATCTATTGTATTTATAAACTTTGCTTTTGCACCGCTCATGGCATAAATGATACTTCTGCCAAAAAGTTCAAAATTGAGTGCTGCAGCCATTGGATTTCCCGGAAGATTTAAGATAATTTTATCGCCGATTTTACCAAAAGTTGTCGGTTTACCCGGTTTGATTGCCACTTTGTCAAAGAGTATTTCATAACCAAAAGCACCAAAAGCTTCTTTTGTAAAATCGGCATCTCCGACACTTACACCCCCTGAAGTTATAATGATGTCACAATCAAGAGCACTCTTTACATGTAAATGCAAATCTTCCAAGGTGTCTATCGCCGTACCTATAAACTCAACTTCACAGCCAAGCTCTTGTGTGCGTGAGAGCAGGGTCGGTGTATTTGTATTGTAAAGCTGATAATCTGTTACATTCTCAAAGTGCATTTTCAACTCATTACCAGAAGCAAAAAGTGCCACACGGGGTTTTTTATATACTTTTATATGACTGATTCCCTGTGAAGCCAACAGAGTAATTTGATGAGCGTCAATTCTGTCTCCGCGGGACAATAAAACAGTTCCCTTTTTGATATCTTCACCACTAAGGCGAATATGTTTAGAAATTATAAGATTATCAGGAAGTTTGACACCATCTTCACACTCTTGCACATCTTCAATCGGAACTATGCATTGTGTTCCGAGTGGTATTCTTGCCCCTGTCATTATTTTAATAGCCTCACCGTGTTTGAGCTCACCCTTAAAATCATCTCCGGCAAAAACGCTGCATGTAACGTTTACACATTTGTCAGAGTCTTCTATTTTTACGGCATAACCGTCCATCGCCGAGTTGTCAAAGGGAGGGAGGTTGTGGGTTGCTATGATATCCTGGGCCAATATATAACCTAAAGCTTCTTCAATAGGAAGGATTTTTATAGATTTTTGTTTTGTATTTGTATAAATTAATTCCAACGCTTTTTCAATGCTGAGTGTCATAATAATGTATCCTCTTTGTTTAATTGACATATTATAATATAATTTCGTTATGAATGAAATGTATAACATGGGATTAAGCATCCACTCTTTTGGTACAGTTGCACTTTTAGGTGTTATTTTGATAAATATTTTGTATTTAAAATCGGCAAAAGATTTGTATAAATACAAAAGAAAAATGAGCATATTTTTAATGCCCTTAAGTTCAATGGCATTGGGCATTGTTATATTTACAGGTGTCGTTATGATGGCTGCAAAACATTTGGAGTTTAGTGCTGCAAATATCGCAATGATATTTGTTTCGATAATTCTAATAATTTTAGAGGCTAAACGTGCCAAAATCTTAAAGTATATTAATCCAAAAGCTGTAGATGGACTTAATGTTTATAAAAATTTTGCGATGCAAATATTTTATGTTGAGATAGCACTTATAGCAATTATCGGTTTATGGATGTGGTGGCTGGCTTGATTTACTTGTATGAAGAAAATGCAGGCAAACAGAGTTTTAGTATCAAAGGCGAGCTTTATAAATATCTTGTTAAAGTCCGTCGTCATAAAGAGGGTGATGAACTCGGCTTTCGTAATAAAGAGGATATAAAAACACTGCATCTTTATAAAATAACGGCAATTGAGCCAAGAGCCTTACATGTAGAGAAGATTTCTTCACAAGTTTTAGAAATTAAAGCGAAACAGAAGTTACATGTAGCCTGGTGCATTATTGATTCAAAATCTGTTGAAAAAGTATTGGCAAGTCTTAATGAAATAGGTGTGGCGAAAATTTCATTTATATACTGCGATAGAAGCCAAAAGAATTTTAAGCCTGATTTTAAAAGATATGAGCGGATTTTACAAGCTTCAAATCAGCAGTGCGGACGTACGCAAATGATGGAATTTGACATATATGAAAATATCGCAGATTTTATACATAAATTTCCCGATACCAAAGTCTTTGATTTTACGGACAAAATATTGGAAGATGGAGCTGAATTTAAAAGAGTGCTTATCGGCTGTGAGGGCGGTTTCTCCGAGAAAGAAAAAGAGCTTTTAAAAAGTCAGGAAGTTTTTCGGCTTAACACACCCATGATACTGCGATCTGAGACCGCTGTTTTAGCGGTTGCTTCTAAAGTAATTCTTTAGCCATTGTGTTATAGCAGACTGAAGTTTTGGCCAAAAAGTTATGAATTTTAGAAAAATTTGGATATAATTGCGCTCAGAAAATCTGCCCCCATACGGATTTAAAAAATATATAGATATTCGTACTTCGACGAGTATCAAAAGGTAAAAAGATGAAAAAAGGTATTCACCCAGAGTTAGTAGATTGTACTGTAACATGTGCATGTGGAAACACTTTTGTAACAAAAAGTCAAAAATCGGAAATGAAAATAGATATTTGTAATGAATGTCACCCATTCTTTACAGGTTCTGAGCGTATGGTTGATACGGCTGGCCGTATCGAGAAATTTAACGCACGTTACAATAAAAAATAATTTTTTAACTTGCTTACACTCGTTCCAACTCCGATTGGAAACATTGGCGATATTTCACTTAGAGCTATTGAAGCTCTGAGGAGCGCCGACACTCTTCTTTGTGAAGATACCCGCGTTACAAAAAAACTCATTCATATTCTAAAAGAACGTTACAACACTGAGTTTAAAGAAAATCAAGAATTTATTTCACTGCATTCGCATAATGAACAGGCTTTTGTTGAAAAATTAGAACCCTCTTTTTTTGAGCAAAATATTGTTTATGCAAGTGATGCCGGTATGCCTGGTGTGAGTGATCCGGGACAGATTTTAATTTCATATTGTTTGAAGTACAATATAGCATATGATGTGCTTCCGGGTGCAAATGCAGTGCTTACCGCATTTGTTGCAAGTGGATTTTGTGAAACACAAATGCTCTTCTTCGGATTCCTCGATCATAAAGGCAGTAGTCGAAGTGAAGGTCTGCAACGAGCACTTCATGGCGGCTACACAACAGTACTGTATGAATCTCCGCACCGTTTGGAAAAACTGCTCTTAGAACTTGATAAAGAAGCACCGAGTAGAGAAATATTTTTGGCTAAAGAGTTAACGAAAAAATATCAAAGATACCTGCGTGGAACAGCTGACGAAATACTTAAAAGTTTAGATGGAAATTTTCGTGGTGAATGGGTAGTCGTCATTAAAGCCAGTGCTGCGCAAAACAGTTCGGCAGTAAGTGAAAATGATATCTTAGAGCTTGATTTACCTAAAAAAGTACAAGCAAAACTCATCAGTAAAATCACAGGCGAAAATATAAAAGTGATATATCAAAGATTATTATAGTTACTCTAAAAAAAACTTTTAGTCAAAAATTTAATAAAAAAGTGTAAGTTAACACTTTTTTTAGATAAAATACTCTTATGTTAATTTATGCAAAACAACCAATATATTATTTAATCAATAACTATCCGCAAAAAATAAAGACTTTGTACCTGGCAAAGGAACTTGATAAAAAAGAGTATTCTCGTCTTATGAAAATGGGCTTTGAGATAAAGCGCATCCCCAACGAAGCAGCAGTCAAAATGAGTAAAAATGCCAATCATCAAGGTTTTTTGGCTGAGGTAGAAGATTACAAGCTTCATGATTATCAAACATTTTTAAACAAAGATTTCGTTGTTGTTTTGGCAGGCCTAACAGATGTCGGCAATATCGGAGCAATTGTGCGAAGTGCTTATGCACTGGGTGTCGATGCAATCATTGTGAGCGGTATCAAACATCTTAATATTGAACCATTGCTTCGAACGAGTACAGGCGCACTTTTTGATATGCCTTTGGCCGTTGAGAATAACATTCACAATTTATTAAATGATTTTAAAATGTCTGGTTTTATCAGTTATGGTGCTGATATGGGTGGTGTAGATATTAGAGAGGCAAAAATTGTTAAAAAGAGAGTTTTGGTTTTGGGAAATGAAGGCGAAGGTCTTACCTCAAGAGTAAGCTCCAAATTAGACAATATAGTAAGCATAAAAATGGCACATGATTTTGACTCGCTCAATGTAAGTGTCGCCGGAGCTATTTTAATGGACAGGATGAGATATGAACAATGATGGACTGCAAAAATTAAAAGATATTGGTGCTCAAAAAATATATGAAGATACGCATATACCCGTTGAGCATATACAAGCCCTTTTACATGAGAGTTTTGACGGGCTTACCAAAATTCATTTTATAGGTTTTATTTCAATATTGCAAAGAGAGTATAACATTGATTTAAGTGAACTTAAGAGTACCGGAGTTGCCTATTATGACGAAAGAAACCCTGTTGAAACAACAACGGAAGATGGAATTTTTATAGCACCTAAAAAAAGCAGAAACTTTACGCTTCTTTATATTTTAATCGCCATGATAATGTTCCTTGTCGCTCTTTTCTATACAGTGGAATATGCAAATAAAAATATGCAAAACCATACTACAATAATAGATAGCACAACCATTAATAATGCAAAGAAAAATATTAATTGTATTGTGCCTGATGCAAATATAAGTCAAAAAGATGAAAATAAAACGCTAGAAGATGTCAACGTAACTCAAGAAAAGGTGCAGAGCACCTCTGTGGTTAAAGAAGAAAAAGCTTTGCAAAAAAGCTTTAAAATTGTTGCAAGATCAAAAGTCTGGATGGGTTACATTGATGTAGAGACAAATAAAAAATATCAAAAAACATTTACTGGAGAATTTGACTTAGATCCAAATAAAGAGTGGCTTTTAATATTTGGACATGGATATATTGATGTTATTATTAATTCAGAGCAAAAGAAATTTAATTCAAAAAAAACACTCAGACTACTTTATAAAGATAGTACAATTACCCAGCTTACTTTTGATGAATTTAAAAGGCTTAACAGAGGTAATGCATGGTAAAAGCTTTAGTTGTCCTACTACTGTTTTTTAGTTTTTCACATTGTGATGACTTGCAAGAAGATCCCTTAACGACAAAAATCAAAAGTTTTTTAAGTGAAAAGTCTTATGAAGCCAATAAAGATTTTATCAATGTAATTTTTGAGCCAAAATCTTCTTTTTACGTAAAAGACAGAGTGGACGCGGTAAAAGTTATACAAACACTTAAAGACAATGGTTTGTTGAATCTTTTCTTTCAGTCACCGCAAGATTTTCGCCTCAATTTTAAGACAAGCGGTTTTCCTCTATTTTTTGTAAAAATTATGGAAGACACTCTGCAAAATATTGGTTATTTTCGGTATGTAACAACAGCATCAAATTTTGACACTTCAGAGTTCATATGGAGTATTAATTTAACATCAGAGTATGCGACAGACCCTTTGATACTGCAAAATGAACTGCATAAAAGCGGCTGTAATATTGTTGATGTAGAAAAAAATTCTGCCAAAGAGTGGACATATACAATTGATATTACAAATGGATATCTCAATGTTGCACAGTTACATGCAGGCGAAGAGTTAAAACTCAAGCGCTCTCTCTATGCACATTGGCTTGATATTTCAAAAATCAGAAGCTTGAAAATCAGGAGTTCAAGAAGAAACAGATGGTACCCGTATATCGCTTATTATGATGCATCTTTACATCTTTTAAAACTTTTCAAAAAAGATAAAATTTATAAAAAATTGACACTCAATATGCCTAAAAATGCGAAATATATTAAAATATCGGATATGTATACACTTAAAAATGTTAAAGATAAGCTTCTCTTGTATCCAAAGGGTATAAGGTAATTCACAGACCGTAACTTTATTCTAATAATTTTTCGCTAAAATATCATTAATTATTTCAGGTTATAGGGTAAAAAATGTTTGATGAGTTTAATTTTAATAGAGTTGAGAGATTGCCGAAGTATGTATTTGCGGAAGTAAATGATATAAAAATGGCTGAGCGCCGTGCCGGTAAAGATGTTATAGATTTTTCAATGGGAAATCCAGATGGTCCGACGCCGGAACATATAAGAAACAAACTTGTCGAATCAGCCCAAAAAACGAAAACACATGGATACTCCTCTTCAAAAGGTATTCCGAAATTACTCCAAGCCATAGCAGACTGGTATGAGCGTCGTTATGACTGTAAATTAGACCCTGAAACGGAATGTGTTGCAACTATGGGTTCAAAAGAAGGTTATGCACATCTTACGTATGCTATCACGAATATAGGGGATGTTGCAGTTGTTCCGGATCCTACATACCCGATTCATGAGTACTCTTTTATTTTAGCCGGTGGGAATGTTATAAAATTCGGTATAGAGTTTGATGAACATTATCGTGTTGATGAAGACAAATTTTTTGAAAGTTTAGAAAAGGTCTTTAAAGAGAGCTCTCCAAAACCAAAATATGTTTTGGTAAACTTTCCGCATAATCCGACGACAGCAACGGTAACACCTGAGTTTTATGTGCGTCTGGTCGCAATGGCAAAAGAGAAAAGATTTTATGTTATTTCTGATATTGCCTATGGCGACATCACTTTTGACGGCTATAAAACACCTTCTATCATGAGTGTTCCGGGAGCAAAAGATGTTGCCGTAGAGTCATTTACACTCTCAAAATCTTACAATATGGCGGGCTGGCGTGTAGGCTTTTTTGTGGGAAATAAAAAACTTATCGGCGCGCTGCAAAAGATAAAATCATGGCTTGATTACGGGATGTTTACACCTATTCAAGTGGCTGCGACTGTTGCCCTTAACGGCGATCAGACATGTGTGAATGAAATTACACAAAAATACAATCATCGTCAAGAAGTGCTTATTGAAGCCTTTGGCCGTGCAGGCTGGCATATACAAAAGAATGAAGCAACGATGTTCTCATGGGCAAAAATTCCTGATTGTGTCGCACATCTGGGTTCTTTGGAATTTTCAAAGCGCCTTTTGACTGAAGCAGGTGTTGCGGTTGCTCCTGGAATCGGCTTTGGAGAATATGGTGAGGGCTATGTTCGTATAGCACTTATAGAAAATGACAACAGAATTCGTCAGGCTGCAAGAAATATCAAAGAGTTCTTAAAACAGTTTGACGGCTGCAATAAAGAGAGTAAAAAGTAATGATAAAAGTTGGAATAATAGGTGTTGGAACCGTCGGAACAAGTGTAGCACAAATTTTAAGGGACAATGCAGATGTAATTTCTGCCCGTGCAGGTGTTGATATTGTTGTAAAAAGCGGTGTCGTTAAAAACCTTCAAAAAGAGAGAGGTTTAGACATTACACTTACAGATAATGTGGATGATATTCTTAATGATGATGAAATAGACATCGTTGTAGAGTTGATGGGCGGTGTAGAAGAGCCGTTTGAAGTTGTAAAACGTGCACTTAAAGCTGGTAAAGCTGTTGTTACAGCAAACAAAGCACTGCTTGCCTATCACAGATATGAACTGCAGGAGATGGCAAAAGATATTCCCTTTGAATTTGAAGCAAGTGTTGCCGGTGGAATTCCTATTATTACAGCTCTTCGTGATGGTTTGTCTGCTAATCATATAGAATCTATGATGGGAATCATGAACGGTACATGTAACTATATGATGACAAAAATGACTAATGACGGTGTAGCTTATGATGCTATACTTAAAGAGTCTCAAGAACTTGGATACGCCGAAGCTGATCCTACTTTTGATGTAGGTGGATATGATGCTGCACACAAACTGCTTATTTTAGCTTCCATCGCTTACGGTATAGATGCAAAACCGGAAGATATCCTTATAGAGGGTATTGATAATGTTACGCAGGATGATATATCTTTTGCAAAAGAGTTCGGCTATGCCATTAAGCTTTTAGGTATAGCAAAAAAAGATGAAAATGAAGTAGAACTGCGTGTGCATGCCTGCTTAATAGACCAAAATGAGATGATAGCTAAAATAGACGGTGTTATGAACGGTATCTCTGTTGTAGGTGATAAAGTGGGCGAAACACTTTACTATGGTCCGGGTGCGGGTGGAGATGCTACAGCTTCTGCTGTTGTAGCTAACATCATAGACATTGCAAGAAGTGGAAAATCAACTCCTATGCTCGGGTTTAACAGACCGATGGAGGGGAGTCAATTAACGCTGAAACCGACTGAAAACATAGTGTCAAAATACTACCTGAGAATAAATGTTTCAGACAGAGCAGGTGTTTTGGCAGGACTGACAAAAATCTTTGAACAACACAATATTTCTATTGAAACTATGCTCCAGCGTCCAACTGATAATGCAAGTGCGAATCTTCTTATATCTACACACTCTGCTTTGGAAAAAGATATTCAAAATATGATGAATGAAATTGAAGCACTTGATTTTGTCAATGCAAAACCTGCCATGATCAGGATAGTGTAACTTTTAAGATGAAAATCTTAATTACAGGTGCAAGTTCTGGTCTTGGTGCCGAATTTGCACGCCAATATGCATCAGAAGACACAGAGCTAATCTTGTTAGCTCGTCGAGAGCAAAACCTCAAAAACCTTCAAAACGAACTCACTCCAAAATGTAAAAGTATTACTTTGATTGTTGTAGATGTCACTGATTTTCATAAACTGCAAGAAAAAATAAAATCAATCGGTGTGGTTGATTTACTCATTTTGAATGCCGGCATATCTCTTGGGCATACAAATAATATTCCGACAATAGATGAATTTCAAAATCTTTATAATGTGAACGTACTTGCAAATCATGCGATTTTGGAAGTACTTTTACCGCAACTACAGGTACAAAAAAGCGGCACAATCGTTTTTATATCTTCTTTAGCTTCACTTTTCTCTATGCCGAGTTCAAAAGTTTACTCTTCATCCAAACGTGCACTCAATGCTTATGCCGAAGGCATACAATATAAATACAAGCCATACGGCATAAAAGTAATTACGATTTTACCGGGATTTATAAAGAGCGAACTCACTGATAAAAATGAATTTACTATGCCTTTTTTACTTGAAACAAAAGAGGGTGTGGCACGAATGAAAAGGGCGATAGATAAAGGTCGGGAGTTTTATGCCTTTCCCCTTAGATTTTATTTAATTATAAAAGTTTTAAACCTTCTTCCAAGCTTTTTAAGACAAAGAATTGTAAACTCCTTGCATTAGATTTTTTGTAAAAGAATATTTGAGAGGACAAATCCTCCTTGCAGTCTGAGCCTCTAAAATATTTTTTTACAAAAAATTAACTTTAAAGTCGTAATGATAGAGTAAGGGATAGAGAATAATGGAAAATATAGAGACAATAGACAGCGTATGTACATACTGCGGTGTAGGGTGTGATATAGCGGCACATGTAGATGTCAAAGAGAATAAAATCAAAAAGATTTTTGCACATCCTGACGGTGTGGTTTCGCAGGGAAAGCTCTGTATTAAGGGGAAGTACGGGTTTGACTTTGTAGATGCCCAGGACAGACTGCGTATTCCGCGTATTCGTAAAAGTTTTTTAGAAAAAAATCCTGCTGTCAAAGAGGCTGTTGCTGCATCTTTAGTGGATTTAGATGATACCTGGTACGAGTGTGACTTGGACACAGCTACTACAGCATGCGCTATGAAGCTTAAAGAGATTCAAGCTGAATTTGGACGCAAGGCTGTTGCGTCTATCGGTGGAGCGAGAACATCATGTGAGAGTTCGTACCTTTTTCAAAAGTTCACCCGTCATACACTCAACTCTCCTCATGTTGACAACTGTGCAAGAGTATGTCACTCTCCATCGCTTAAAGGAATGCGTGCAACCATAGGAGAGGGCGCTGCCACCAATCCATATAATGATATTTATAATGTTGAATTTATGATAGTTATCGGTTCAAATACTACAGAAGCGCACCCTATTATTGCCAATAGAATTCTTGATGTGGCACGTGAAAATGATAATTTGGCGGTGTTTGACGTACGCGAGATTAAACTGCACAGATTTGCAAAATACAAAGCAATTATGCCGCATGAAGCGAATCTTCTTATTTTAAATATGCTGGCCTATGTCATTATAGATGAAGAGTTGTATGATGAGAGTTTTATTGAAGACAGAACAGAAGGCTTTGGAATATTTAAAGATAAGATTTTAAATGATCCTTATGCAAATCCTGATTATTTTGAGGAACTTGAAGGCTATGAGTATCTTTCTAAAATGGTACGAAAAGTGGCCCGTGAATATGCACTGAAAAAGTCTATGATATTTTGGGGATTGGGCATAACAGAGCATTTAGACGGAAGTTATGCGGTTATGGCTATAACACACTTGGCGCTCATGACTGGAAATATCGGCAAGCAAGGTGCAGGACTGATGCCACTTCGCGGACAAAATAATGTTCAGGGAACTTGTGATATGGGAATGCTTCCATATTATGACCCGGATTATCAAGAACCCAAAGAAGTTGGTCTTATGACGCCGCAGCTTGTGGATGAAATGCTGCAAGACAGAGTAAAAGCGGTGCTTAATATCGGGGAAGATTTAACGCATATTCATCCTAATTTAAACAAAGTAGACCGTGCTTTTGAAAAACTGGAACTCATATTTGTTCAAGAACTTTTTATGACAGATATTGCAAACCGTGCAGATATTGTTGTCGGTGTGAAATCTGCGTATGAAAAGACGGGCGTGTATGTGAATGCTATGAGAAGACTGCATCTTTCACAGCCGCTTGTGAAATCTGACCTGCCTGATGACTGGGAAGTGCTGCAGATACTTGACAATAAAATGGGCGGAGATGCAAACTATGCAAGCTCAAAAGATGTCTGGGATGAGGTAAGAGAAGTGGCTTACAGACGCTTTAGCGGAGCAGACTATCACAGACTCGAAAAACACCGCAAACGCGGGTTGCAGTGGCCTGTACATACAGAAGATACACCGATTCTGCACCAGCTGGACTTTAGAACAGATGACGGCTTGGGCAGGTTCGTGTACCATCAGTACAAGCTTCGCGGCATGGTAGAGGAGATACAAAATAGATCTCTTAAAGGCTACCATCTTACAACGGGAAGAACATTAGCACATTACAATAATGCCGCACAGACGAAACGAAGTCCAAAGCTTAATGACAGATACGATGAAGATATTTTGCTGGTATATGAGGGTGATGCAGATGAGTTTGTCAGTGAAAAAGTAATACTCAAAAGCGAATGGGGCCAAACCAATCCGCTCAGAGTAAAAATTACGGACAAGGTACAGCCAAAAACACTTTTTGCAACCTTCCATCATGCTGAGTCTAAAATAAACAATCTTTTTGGTGACAAGAGTGATGAGCTAATCCTAACTGCTGCGTTCAAATCCGTACAGGTCGAAGTAATAAACTGCTAAGCGAACACCAGACTGAAGTCTGGGTTCCGAAAAAAGTTTTAAATTCTTTCGGAAGCAAGGTTTTCAAACGCTAAAGCGTGACTTGGAAAAAAACTAAATTTTTTTCTGTAACCTTGCCGACAACGGCTTAATATTTCAAAGGACATAAAACCATGAGCAGAGCAAAAGGAAACATAGCAGAAGATAAAGCTGCTTCTTTCCTAACCCAAAACGGCTACCAAATAATAGAACGGAACTTTTATTCCCGATTCGGCGAGATTGATATTATTGCCACAAAAGATGATGTCCTCCATTTTGTAGAAGTAAAAAGCGGTGAAGATTATGAGCTTGCTATTCAAAATATTACCCCTACAAAACTTTCTCGTATTATAAAAACTGCGAATGTTTATATGAAAAAAAAATCCTTACATGTAGATTTTATACTTGATGCTATAGTAGTTACGCCAAATAATGTTGTAATGGTAGAGAATATTACAATATAATTTAATTTAATTTAATATACTGAGTTGTATAATAAAAAAAAGGATATTCCACTAGGAGTTTTTTTGAAAACAAATTTTTTTAATAATATAATAGATAAAGAGTATTTACTCAAAATATTTGATAAAGATGTAATTTTTTCTGCAACTGATTTAACTGGAAAAATAGTATATGCTAGTGAAGCATTTTGTAAAATAAGCAAGTATTCAAAAGAAGAGCTTTTAGGAAAAAACCATAATATTGTAAGACACAAAGATATGCCAGATGAGCTGTTTGAAGATTTATGGCAGACTTTACAGTCCGGAAAATCTTGGTATGGTGAGATAAAAAACAGAACGAAAGATGGTGGGTATTATTGGGTTTGGGCACATATAGAACCATATTATGATGATAACGGTGAGGTTATCGGGTACCATGCACTGCGAGAGGATATTACAGATAAAAAAACTTTGCAAGAGTTACAGGAACATATGGAAAATATGAATGAATATCTTAAAGAAGAGGTTCATAGAAGAATTAAAGATATAGTAGCTTTAAATAAAGATATACGCGAAACGCAAAAAGAAATTATATTTACCATGGGGACAATCGGAGAGAGTCGTTCAAAAGAGACAGGAAATCATGTAAGGCGGGTGGCTGAGTATTCACGGTTGCTGGCTGAGTATTGCGGTTTGGATAAATTTCATGCGCAGATGTTAAAAGAGGCTAGTCCAATGCATGATATTGGAAAAGTAGGTATATCGGATGCCATACTCAATAAACCGGGAAGACATACGGCCGAGGAAACTGAAATTATGAAAACACATACAACTCTGGGGTATGAAATGTTGAGGCACAGTGATAAGGAGCTTTTGCAGCTAGCAGCAACGGTAGCATATGAACATCATGAAAAATATGACGGTTCAGGGTATCCTAGAGGTTTACAGAGTGAAGATATAAGTTTGTATGCAAGAATTACTGCTGTAGCAGATGTTTTTGATGCACTTGGAAGTGAAAGAGTGTATAAAAAAGCTTGGAAGGATGAAGATATTGTTGCAATGTTTCAAGAAGAAAAAGCAAAACACTTTGATCCTTTGCTTGTAGATATATTTTTAAATAATATTGATGAATTTAAAAATATTAGAGACCAATATTGTGATGTTTCTTGCTCTTAGTTGTCTGCGTTTAAATCAGCTTCATCAAGAAGGGTAAAAAAGCCTGCTGGTTCAAGCACTCCGAAACTCTCAAATAAAATTTCTCCATTTTTATTTAAAAAGTAATGTCTCGGTACTCCAAATTTTTGGAATTTTTTTGGAATGAAATGCCGGTCGCGTGAGAGATATATAAGTATATAATCTTGATGAAGTCTGCCCATAACCTTTTTTTTCGAGAGTGTTTTTTCTTTAAATCTTTTACAAAAATGGCACTCATCAGCACCGATGAAGAGGTAAATGTTTTTATGCTCTTTTTGTGCAATTTTTAAAGCTTTATCATAATCATGTAGCCATTTGTCTGTTTCAAATCCAAAAAGGCAAGATGCTAAAATTAGGGTTAATATAAATGTTTTCATAGCCTAATTGTATTAGGATTATATTTAAAATGATATAATTTTCCTAATATAAAATATTGTTTTAGGAAAGAGTGATGAGAAAAGCAAAAATATTTTTCGGCTCAAGTGAAGCGAGTAAAGAGCATGTAAGCCAAAGGAAATCACCTTATAATGGGGAAGTGGTCTCAACTGCACCGATATGTGATGAAGAAGATGCAAAAAAAGCATTGGCTATTGCACAGAATGCGGCTGTATTTGCCAAAAAAAGCACTTTGGCACAGAGATGTGCATGGCTGCTCGATGTTGCCCAAAAGCTTAAAGAGTATAAAGAAGATTTGGCCAAGACCATTACTGATGAGGTGGGTAAACCTATAGCATTTTCACGTATAGAAGTTGAGCGCTGTATTGAGACTGTGACGCTCTCGGCGGAAACGATGCGAACTATGAATGGCGAGACAATAAACACTGATGCCATGAACAGCGGGAAAAAAACACTCAGCTTTTTTCGCCGTGAGCCTGCAGGTGTCGTGGTTGCCATTACCCCTTTTAACTTTCCTTTAAATCTTGTGGCACATAAACTCGCTCCTGCTCTTGTTGCAGGAAATGCAGTTGTTCTTAAACCTACACCTGAAGCACCTTTGACAGCTTATAAATTTGCAAAACTTTTTATAGAGAGTGAATATGCGATACCGGATGCTTTGAGTGTTGTTTATGGTGATGCAGAGGTAGGAAGTGCCTTAATTACAAGTGATATTCCCCGCGTTGTGAGTTTTACGGGGAGTGTTCCTGTCGGAAATATCATTACAAAACATGCAGGTATAAAAAAAGTCTCGCTTGAACTCGGCGGAAATGCGGCAACTTTCATAGAAAAGTCAGCTGATTTAGCTTATGCGGCAACAAAATGTGCCTTGGGCGCCTTTGTTAATTCGGGTCAGGTATGTATATCATTGCAGCGTATATACGTACAGGAGGATATTTATGATGAGTTTGCCGAGCTCATGGCGGCGGCTGCGAAAAAGTTAAAAGTCGGGAGTCCTTATGACGATGAAACGTTTATGGGACCGCTTATAGATGATGAAGCCTGTGAGCGTGCAATGGGATGGATTGATTCGGCTATAAAAGAGGGTGCAATTCCTCTGCTTGTTCCGCGTTTGGAGGGAAGAACTTTTTACCCTTGTGTGATGGCAAATGTTAGAGATGATATGGCAATAGTCTGTGAAGAGGTTTTTGCACCTATTGTTTCTCTTGTTAAGGTGAGTGATTTTGATGATGCGGTTGAGAGAATGAATGATTCGCCTTACGGTCTGCAGTTTTCCGTGTTTACAAATGACTTAAGCATTACAAACCGTGCTATAGATGAGCTTGACGCGGGTGGGATTGTCATAAATGATATGCCGACGCTTCGTTTTGACATACAGCCTTACGGCGGTGTGAAGTTAAGCGGAGTAGGGCGTGAAGGTCCGCGTTTTGCAATAGAAGAGATGACGGAGATAAAGTCTGTAGTCATTTGCTAAATCACAAGCAAGGTTTTAAAGCAATTCAGTATAGACTAAAGTCTAGGTTCCGGAAGACTTTCAAGATTACAGAAAAAAATTACTAATGTTGCGGAGAGATATATGAAAAAAAGAGTAATCGTTTCTGCCTGCATACTTGGTGAGTATTGCAGATATGACGGCAAAACAAAAGAGATTCATTCTGTAAAAGAGGCGTTAAAAGAGTATGATATCATTCCGTTTTGTCCCGAAGCTCCGCTTTTTGGAACGCCGAGAGAACGCATTAATGTCTTGGAAATAAATGGAGAAAAGAGAATTGTAACTGATGAGACAAACAAAGATGTTACAGAGCTTTTAAAAGAGGAAATTAATACTTTTATACAGCTGCATCCAAAAGTTGAACGAATTATATTAAAGTCAAAATCACCAAGCTGCGGCTACGGCACCACGCCGCTTCTCAATGAGAAAAAAGAGACCATAAAACTCGGCAGTGGCATTGCTGCAGAACTTATGAACAAATATTATAAAGATGTCAAAATCGAAGATGAATTAAATTTTATGAAACATAATCCAAACGACTTAAATTAACATACCAGTCTTCTCTATAGTAGTTTCTGGATTGTTTAAGATAAACGGTGAAAGCATCTTCAAAACACTCAATTTTCTTGATAAAACTCTCAGGAATCTCAAGTGCATTTTCACAAATACTTTTTGCACACGCATCATCTAAATCATAAAAAAACTCTAACTCGGGATTGTTCGCATCTATAGTAAACTCTCTCTCATGCATTTTGTTTTTCTCCATTTTTAGTGGGTTTAAGTATTATAATATATTTTTATTATAGTTTGCTTACAAAAAATGCCTAAAAAAGCATCAATCTCATTGAGAACGCTTTTTTATGATGAAATAAATGTACTTTTGTTCGCTCTCTTTTGGTGTAATATGTGTATACTCCTCACTTTCAATAAGCTCTAAACTTTTCGGCAGTTCTTCTAACATTTTTTTATAATCATAAGCGATAATGTCAAGTCCTGCACATTGAATCTCTCCATTTACCTTAAATGTAGCGATAATTGCCGTTGCATTCTCTTTGAGTGAATTTGAGAGTACTTCAAAGTATCTTTGTCTCTCTTTTTTAGAGAGCAGAAAATGAAAAACAGCTCTGTCATGCCATATATCGAACTTCTTTTGTGTTTCGAATGTTAAAATATCGTCGCAAACATACTTTACATGTAGATTATTTATTCTCTTCTTTACAAGTTCAAGAGACGTGCTTGCTGTATCTAAAAGTGTAATGTCTTTATAGCCAAGTTCAAGTAGATTATCTACAATAAGAGAAGCACCGCAGCCCGCATCAATAATTGTAGCATCGGTTTTTGCAAAAGAGCGAATAAAATCAAGTGATTTTTTAGGAGAGTTTTGGTGCCACAGTACCTGCGTATAATCTTTTGTTTGAAAGATGTTTTCCCAGTGTGAATTTCTAAATTTCTCAGCCGGTATTTTTGTAGCAAAAAAGGTCGCTCCCTGTGTTGTTTCAGAAGTTGTGTAGTGGGTCATACCAGTACATGTAACATTTTCAAAACTTGCTTTTTGTATAAGCTCTATAAGTTCACTTTCTCTCATTGTGCCGGCCACACAGTTTGCCCAGTCTTCTTCGCCTGCAGAGGCACAGCAGGAATTTTGCTCGATGTTGCAGCACTCTGCTTCTTTTGAGATATCTATCATATCCGCAAAAGAGATTTTCCCTTTCGGTTTTAAAACACGGTATATTTCGGTAAAAACAGACTCTTTACATGCAGTAAGATTAATGGCTCCGTTTGAGATGACGACATCGACACTCTCATCTTCAAGGGCTATTGCCTCAAAACTGTTTTCTAAAATTTCAACATTTGTAAAGCCTGCAAGTTTGGCATGTTCTTGGGCAGTTTCTACCATTTTTGGAGTAATATCGACGCCAATGACTCTGCCGCTTTTGCCTACATGTAAACGCGAGACCATGAGATCAACGCCTGCACCACAGCCCAAGTCCAAGACGGTATCTCCCTCTTGTATATCAGCATATGTAAACGGGTTGCCGACTGCAGCACAATACTCCCATACTTCTGGTGGAGTGGCATCTATCCACTCTTGTTTATAGCCATGTGCTTTGGCATTGTCTAAGCCTTTATCCCAACCGAAATCTTTAGTTGGATTTTGTGCCAATTTTGTATAGAGTTCTATAATCTGTTTGTTGTCAGCCATGAAAACCATTCCTAATTGTATTTAGCTTATTAGCTAAATTGATATAAAAGTTTATAGAGAAGCAGCTTAAAATAAGGTTAATTGTCTAAATTGCTAAATAAAAGCTCTTTTGATATAATATTACATATAAAATGATTACTAAGGTAGTTGCATGCTTGCTATGGATAAAAAAATACAGATTTTCAAAGCTTTAGGGAATGAAACAAGATTTAAAATTTTTAAAAATATTTTTACGGGTGGTTATGCCTGTTCTATTGATAATACAAAACCAACAGATGATTTGATTGCGCAGGCTACATGTGTGACAAGTATAGCTGAGCAGTTTGACTTTGCTTTGCCTACAATTTCTCGTCATTTAAAAGAGATGAAAGATGCCGACATCATTACAATGACTAAAAATAAAAATAAGATTTATATAGAACCAAATATAGAGACAATGAAAGAGATAGCCGAGTGTTTTACCAAACTGGTAAAAGAGTATGAAGATGGTGTTGTCTATCAGTTTGACAACACCAAGTAAATTAGCAATTAAACTATTTTATTAATCTCTGACAGGAAGATAAGCAAAGCCTTCATTTTGTTTGTCAATAAGCCCAATGGTGGAATTTGGGATGATAGTTACAAAAGGAACGATGTCTTTTTTTGTAAGTTTATTTCGTTTCATCGCTGCGCCGCACATTAGAAACTCTACATCGTAAGTGTCCGCCATAGTTGCGATTCGCTTTTTTAACTCTTTATAAACTTTTTGAAGTTTTTTGTCATTTTTAAAGATTGTCGTGTCTAAATCTTGCACAAAAAATCTATATGCTCCACCGTGAATTACAACAGCAGCATCAAGCTCTTTTAGTTTGTTTGAGTAAAGCTGCTTGTTAAAAACAATACCTTTGAGTATATTTTTCTCAAACTTAGCTAAATTTTTTGTCGTCAAATCATAAACTACTTTTGCACTCTCATCTTCTGCTTGAGCCAAGCCAAACAGCAGGGCTAAAATTAATATTACTTTTTTCATTATAAATTCCTTTACTTTATATTACTCCTAAAAAGTAAAATTTATATAAAACTATACTAATTTCACCCATTAAAAGGATTATTCTGCATTCATGTCAAGCATATCGAAAAGATTGTGTGCTGATTGATATCCATAAGCGATTTCATCTTCTTGTACTGTGCCATCAGCATCAATTATAACAAAAGCAGGCGGTCCAAAAACCTTAAGCTTCTTCTTGATAGTATTTGCTCCTGCATCTGATTTGTTTGTCATGTCAACCATCAATGCAACGTAACTTGATTGAAGTATTTTTCTTATTTTTGGATCTTTCAAAGTAGTATTTTTCAGTTTTTCACATACTTTACAATGCTCAGCGTGAAAATATATAACTATCGGTTTATGTTGCTGCAAGGCGTATTCTTTTTTTGTTGTAAATTCTTGGAGATTACTTATCTTTTCAAATGGAAGTTCTGATTTTTTTGTTAAGGTATTTTGTTCTGTTGGCAGCAGGACAGCTGATTTTCCCTGTAAAGGCAGATACAGATTACTATTGCCTTTTGCTGCACCGACAAGCGTAATGGTTCCCCATATAAACAAAAATACAGCTATCATTCTTTGAAATTTTTGCCAGTTGCTTGATTCTTCTTTATAAAAATTTAATGCTCCCATATAAAATGCAATACCTATGAAATACAGACCCCATAAGAAAAGTGATGAGATTAATTGTAATTCGGAAAATATGGCAATAGCAACACCTAATAAAAGAGCACCAAAAAAATACTTGACATCATCCATCCATGCACCTGCTTTTGGAAGCACATAGCCCATGCCCATTCCCATAAGCAGTAGAGGAATACCCATACCAAGAGCAAGAGAAAACATTGTCTGTGCACCTAAAAGAGGATTACTCGTTGCAATAGCAACACTTAAAAATGAGATAAGCACAGGAGATACACATGCACCAAGCACTAATGCTGATACCAGTCCAAGAAGAAAAACAGCGAAAAATTTTCCGCCTTTAAAATTATGAGCAGTACTGTCTAAACGTGTTTGCAGGGATGATGGAAGCTGTAGAGTAAAAACTCCAAACATTGCAAGTGCCATAAGAACAAATATCATGCTTAGGATACTTATAGCCCAAACATTTTGAAAATAGGACTGGAGTTGTTCTCCTGTCGCACCGGCAAGTGCTCCCATTGCGGCATAAGTAATAGCTGTCCCCAATACATAAGCAAATGAAAGCTGCAGCGCTTTGATTTTAGAAATTTTTTTTCCTTCCCCGGCAATTACACTTGAAAGTATCGGAATCATCGGTAAGACACAAGGAGTGAATGTAAGAAGAATTCCCGCAGCAAAAGCACCACTGAGTATGCTAATTATATTCATTGATGAAATATTTTCATCTGCTGCAAACAGTGGCACAACAGCTACAAGCAGTAGCAACATTATTTTTATATTGTCTGTTTTTTTCATCTTTAGACCTTATTCAAAAACTTATAACTTTGTCACTTTTAATAACCCAATCAGCTAAAATTGGCATTGTAGAAGAAATACTTGCATCAAAATATGGCTCATTTTTAAATAAACCACAGCGGGCATTACATGTACCGCATACCTGAAGATTTATGCCATCACTATACATTATTTTAAGCATTTCAACCAAATCATAATCATAGTTATTTGGCTTGGGAGTTTTCTCCCTTGCCAAATCTACTGCATCGTTCATTAAAAAAATATTGACACTTTCACCGCTTTTAAAAAGTGTTTTTGCCAAACGCAATGCATTCCATGTTACATCTGTGCCATCATAAGGCTGATGATTTAAGATAATCGTTGTCATTTTTATTTTTGCTTTTTTAGTACAACATTCCCAAGACCTGTTTTTACAGGATAACCGGCTTTTGCCCATCCTTTTAGTCCGCCTTTTAGCGTTGTTACATGTGTATAACCCATCTCTTTCATAACTTGTGCTGCCAATGCTCCGCGTCCGCCTCTACGGCAGTATGTTACAACATACGCATCTTTATCCGGAATGATCTTGTTAATTTTCCATTCTAAATTACCGCGTGTGACAGCACGGAAATTTTCTTTGTTAAAGTCATCAAATGGAATACTTCCCTCTGCATGCTGTTCACTCTCTCTAACATCAAGAACTATGACATCTTCACCCTCGTCGAGCATAGATTTTAACTTTTTAGGTGTTACCTCACCTACTTCTTTTTTTGCCTGATTTATTAAATCCATTTTACTTAATGGCTTTGCAATTAGACTACTTGATACAACAAGTGCACCTACTATAAACAGTTTTGTAAGAGTATTTTTCATTTTATTTTCCTTTTATTATCTAATTAATCTCTAACAGGGATATATGCAAAACCTTCATTTTGCTTATCTATTAGACCTATTGTTGAATTTGGTATGATTTTTACATATTTAACCACATCTTTGGTTTCAAGATGATTTTTTGGCATAGAAGCTTTACACATTAAAAACTCTACGTCATATGTCTCAGCCATGCTTGCTATTCTTTTTTGTAATTCAGGGTATGCTTCGACTAATTTTAAACTAGTGTTAAACATAGATTTTTCTATATCTTTAACAAAAAATCTGTAAGCGCCGCCATGAATAACGACTGTAACTTCGAGTTCTTTTAAATTTCCCTCGTAATATGCTTTATTGACGGCAACACCTTTTAATATGTTTTTTTCAAATTTTGCTATATTACTTGTAGTTAAATCATAAACAACCTTTGCAGTTTCATCATCTGCCTGCCCTAGACCTAGCAGAGTTAAAAATAACACTATTTTCTTCACTCTAATCTCCTTTTTTTTTAATGTTATCCATAGCAATTGAAATTAATCAAAAACACTTAACTATATCATTTAGTAACTAAATGCATAATTAGGCATTTAACTAAATAGATGAGAGTATGGTATAATTTTATAATTAAAATGTCAAGGACACTAATGCTAGATATGCAGCAAAAAATCAAAATATTCAAGGCCCTGGGGAATGAAACGCGTTTTTTAATTTTTAAAAATGTTTTTACCGGTGGCTATACATGTTCTCTTGATAAAAAAGATCCAAAAGTAAAAGTCAGCCCCCATGCTACCTGTGTCAGTACGATTGCAGAGCATTTTGACTTTTCTCTGCCAACAATTTCCAAACATCTTAAAGAGCTTAGAGAAGCAGGCATAATTACCATGGAAAAAAAATCAAACAAAATTTATATAGAACCAAATATGGAAACAATTCGTGAACTCGGCAGCTGTTTTAATACTCTTGTTGAAAATTTTGATGCCAACAGAGAGCTTTTTTTTACTTAAAAACCAGCTTGGGGTAAAGGAATTAAAATATGAGTGTAGATTTAAGCGATATTGCCCAAGAAAATTATAAATATGCACTACACTTGGCTACTTGTGATGGTGTGATTATTTATAAAAATGAAACATTTGAGCTTGCAAAAGTAGAAAAATATACTGCATTTGAGAACGTAGATTTTTGGCGCAATATTTCACTTTCAACTGAGATACTCTTAAAAGCTTGCATGCTCAAACATCAGGTCAATTTTTTTCACAGACGCGCGCATGGGAAATATGGTCCAAAAGTGGCGGCATTTACAAATGAATGGCTTGCACAAACACTGCATGAGCTAGATATATCTTATGTGGCACAAATAAATACCGGAACAGTCGGTACAACACTCAAACGTGCCGAAGTGAAATTTTTTACAAAATCTTGGATGGATCAAGAAAAGGTGAAGCTGATACGAGAGATGTTTTACGTCATCATAAGAACCCGGCGTAACCGAAACACGCATTTTTTCTTTCCAAACCAGAGTCATATTGACATGGCTGAGGTGGAAATGATTTATCTGCCGCTTTTAAATTTACTAGGAGAACTTTACGATGCCAAAAATTAAACCGTTTGAAAATTTTTCTCAGGAGTATGAACTCTGGTTTTTAAAACATACAGAGCTCTATGAAGCTGAAGTAAAAGCGATAAAGAAGCTTTTGCCTCCTTTTAAGAATGGTATTGAAATTGGTGTTGGTAGTGGACAGTTTGCCATACCTCTTGATATTAAAACAGGCGTTGAACCTTCAAGTGCAATGGCTAAAATAGCCGAAACGAAAGGGATTAAAATTATAAAAGGTGTTGCTGAAAATATTCCTTTGGCAGATGAAAAGTATGATTTTGTTCTTATGGTAACTACTATCTGTTTTGTTGATGATCCTCTTATGAGTTTAAAAAATATTTATAGAATTTTAGAACCAAAAGGTGCTGTGATTATCGGATTTGTAGATAAAAATTCACAACTTGGAAAATTATATGAGCAAAATAGCCAACAGAGCCGTTTTTATAAAGAGGCACATTTTTACACTGCTGAGGAGATTATAAATTTGTTAGAAAAAGTTGGATTTTCTCATGTTACTTGTGTCCAAACTCTTTTTGGAAATGATGTAAATCATATGAACACTGCGGTGAAAAAAGGGTATGGAGAAGGAGCTTTTGTAGCTATTTTGGCACACAAGGAATAAAAAACGCAATAGAGATTATTGCTGTTCAAGCCCTCCATCCCGCGAAAGATAAAAAACATCAAAATCATTAGCTACAAAACACCTGCCTTTGTATGAAGATTTTATCTCGTCACAAACCATCTGTGTATCATAAGAGCTGCCTTGTGAGTATCTTGCGCTGATGTGGGTTGCTATGAGGTTTTTGACATGATGTTTTTGTGCTGCAATGCCCAGATTTTTCGCCGTTGTGTGAAGAAACTTTGTCGGCAGAGCATCGTAAACTTCTTGTGTGTAAGTGCTTTCATGTACCAGCAGGTCAAGATTGTCCAGATGCTCACCCAGAATATCAGGTTCACTGTTGTCTCCGGCTATGATGAGCGTTCTTCCCGGTATGGGACAAAGCATATACTCACTTGAGACAAGCTCTTTGCCTTTGTGTGTAATGTTGTTTCCGCGTTTGAGTTCTCCATAAAGCGGTGAAGGTTCCAGTCCTTCTAATCGCAGCTTTTTTTCATCAAGTTTGTTTGTGATGTCATGCTCTTTTATAAAATAGGCAAAACTCTCCACAGAATGTACAAGCGGGAGAACTTGGAGTGAAAATTTGTCAAAGCTCAATTCAGTGTTTGCTTCTATTTCGATTATTTCTAGTTTATAACCTAGATGTTCCTTTGAAGTGTCTATGACACACTCAATGAAGCGTTTTATCCCTTTTGGTCCATAGATTGTAAGAGGAGAGAAGGCTTTGTCGAGTGTTTTCGAAGAGAGCAGTCCCGGCAGTCCGTAGTAATGATCGCCATGCAGATGGGTGATGAAAATTGTACAGAGCTTTCCAACTGAAAGAGAAGTTTTGAGTATCTGATGCTGCGTAGCTTCTCCGCAGTCAAAAAGATACCATTTGTTGTCTTGATCAAACTCCAAAGCAAGAGCTGTAACATTTCTCTCTTTTGTCGGCTTGCCGGCACTTGTTCCTAAAAAGGTAAGTTTCAATGTAAATTCCTTATATTTTGTAATATAATGATAAATAGTTAAAATCTAAAGACAAGGATACCCAATCATGAATAATTATCAAAGAGTCCATCCGCGTAAACCCGCAGGCATTGAAAATAAACGAGCTTTTTTAATTGGTTCGGGTATAGCTTCTTTGGCCGCTGCTGAGTATTTGATGCGTGATGGCTACATGAGGGGCCCTCAGATAACGATATTTGAAGAGAGTAGTTTAGTCGGTGGTGCGTTAGACGGTACAGGTAATCCAGAGGAGGGCTTCGTTGCACGCGGAGGACGAGAGATGGAAGAGCATTATGAGTGTTTGTGGGATTTGTACGCTGGGGTACCGTCATTGGAAGAAGAGGGAAGAACTGTTCTTGATGAGTTAAAAGAACTCAATGATATTGATCCAAACTTTTCAAAAGTGAGAGTAATTTACAATAGAGGAGAAAAACAGCGCTCTACAAGCTTAGGGTTGGAAGAAAAGCACATAAAAGAGTTGACAAAATTACTTTTGAGTAAAGAAGAAGATTTGGGTACGACAACTGTTGAGGAGTATTTTGAACCATCTTATTTTGAGACAGATATGTGGCTTTACTGGAGAAGTATGTTTGCTTTTGAACCGTGGCACAGTGTTGTCGAGATGAAGCGCTACATGCACCGTTTTATCCATCTTTTACCGGGAATGAGTACGATGCGGGGTTTGGTGTTTAGCAAGTATAACCAATATGACTCTTTGATGCTTCCACTAAAAAAACTTCTAGAGGATAAAGGTGTCAACTTTGTTTTTAACACCACGGTAAATGATTTAGAAATAGATATTAAAAAGAAAAAAAAAACAGTAACCGCCATCCATCTTTGCAAAGAGGGTAAAGAAGAGGTCATAAAAACAGGCGAGGATGATTTAGTCTTTTTCACTAACGGTTCAATGGTGGAAAACTTTTCTTTTGGAGATATGCATACAGCTCCTGTTTTAAATCGTAATGAGGGCGCGTGTTGGGCATTGTGGAAAAAACTGGCACAAAAAGAAGAAGCCTTTGGCAAACCGGAAGTTTTTTGCAGTGATATAGACAAAACAAAATGGGAATCATTTACCATAACTGCCAAGGGTCCAAAAATGCGCCAACTTCTTGAGGACTTTGCAGAGAGAAAATTTTTGCCGCACAAAACGGCAACGGGTGGGATTATTACCATCAAAGATTCGAACTGGCTCATGAGTGTCACGGTAAACAGACAGCCGCAGTATAAAAACCAGCCTTTTGATTATACGGTAGCTTGGGCATACGCACTCTATCCTGATAACAAAGGTGATTTTATCGACAAGAAAATGAGTGAATGTTCAGGAGAAGAGTTACTTAAAGAACTGCTGTACCATTTTGGAATAGATGAAGGGGATATGGAGGCGTATGTTGATGAGTGTATCGTTATTCCTGTGATGATGCCTTATATAACAAGTCAGTTTATGCCCAGACTCCAAGGAGACAGACCGCATGTTGTACCCAAAGGCAGTGTAAATCTGGCTTTTTTAGGACAGTTTTGTGAGATAGAGGGTGATTGTGTATTTACTGTTGAATATTCTGTTCGTTCTGCAATCACAGCAGTTTATACACTACTCAATCTTGATAAAAATGTTCCAAAGATTTATCTGAGTCAGTATGATATTCGTGCATTGGCAGCAGCTATAAAAACGATGAAAAGTGAGCATGAAGGTTTTATAACACGCTTGGTTGAAAGTGTTATCAGAAAAAAATTAAAAAATACAACTTTTGAGAAGCTGCTTTAGAAGATTATTCTATAAGTATTTTCTGAACTTATTATATTGATAAATTTTATTGATTATTCTTGACATATTGAATATATGTCCGTTATAATTATCATACTTTAAAATGAATAATAAGGTAAAAATAAAATGAAAATAATACTTGGCTTTGTGTTGATTTTTTTCTTTGCAGGATGTGAGAAAAAACATACATCAAATTTAGATGGCAAAAAACTGCTAGAAGAAAAATGTTCTGCTTGTCATAATCTTGACTTACCACCAAAAACATTTACAGATGAAAAAGCACCGCCAATGATGGCTGTTGCTTTTCATATAAAAGATTTTATCAAAGCCGGCAGCGAGAGTGATAAAATTCCAAAAGCGATTGACTTTGTAAAAGATTATGTTGTCAATCCAAATGCATCAAAGTCCTTTTGTGACAAAAAAAGTTTAGAGAGTTATGGTGTGATGCCATCACAAAAAGCAAATGTGACGCAAAATGAATTAGAAGCCATAGCCGAGTATATGTTTGAACATTACACTCTTAAAAATTTAACTAAGGCACAGGCAATCGAGAACAGACTACGAAAAATGCCTGCAGGTGAGAGACTTGCTTTAAAATATAATTGTTTAAGTTGTCACAAAAAAGAAAAAGATGTAGTCGGCCCTTCTTTTGCTAAAATAGCAGCACGTTACAGCGATGATGTTGTATATCTTAAAAAAAGTATTGAAGATGGCAGTGCAAAAAGATGGAAAGACTATCGAGGTGCTGTTATGCCTTCTTTTAGAAATAAAATTAGCGATAAAGAGCTAGATGTTTTAGTAGAGTGGATAAGTAAAATGAAAAGAATAAAAGAGATATAAATGCAGATAAACTTAAGACAAATTGCTACCATTAAATCTCCTTTTTGTGAACTGACAAATATGCCTGTGCAACCTTGTGGTGCAAGTGAAATATATGCGCACATAGAGTTCAAAGAAGAATTTGCAGAGGGATTAAAAGATTTAGAGGGTTTTAGTCATGTTTATTTGATTTATTACTTTCACAAAATAGAAAAACATCAACTCAGTGTCATCCCTTTTAATGATACAACAAATACACCTCGTGGGGTATTTTCAACAAGAACACCGATGCATCCAAACAGTATAGGACTCTCCGTAGTCGAACTTGTGGATGTGCAAAATAATATTGTTACGATTAAAGGAGTGGATATTTTAGATGGTACGCCACTTTTAGATATTAAGCCTTACATTGAAAATTTTGATAAAATAGAAGGTGAAGTGAAAAATGGCTGGATGAAGTCCTCAAGCCAAGAAGTGAGTGCAATCCGCTCAGATGAGCGGTTTGTGAAATAGGCGATATAAGCTTTTTTTGAACAGCCACCGCATGCCCCTGTTAAAGTAATATAAACAGTTCCGTTTTTTACTCCTAGAAGCTTAATATCTCCACCGTGTGATTTAACATATTCACTTATTTTAAGCAAATAATTTTTAACAGCTGTATAAATATCTTCATCAATAAATGTCATTTGTCTATTCCCTTTTTATGTAATTATAATTTATACTTTTGTTAACTATTAGAAGATAAAATGCTTTTATGAAAATTTTATTTGATAACAACAATTTTGATGAACATATATGCTCTATTTGTAAACCTTTGTGGGGATTTAGTGCCTACTTGCAAGAGTATAAACTGCTCTTTGATACTGGAAGCAATGGCAGGTTTTTGCTAAAACATATGGAAGTTTTGAGTATGGATGTGAAGGAGATAGAGTATATTTTTGTTTCTCATTCGCATTGGGACCACATCGGCGGTCTCGATAGCATCATAGAACTGAACCCTGATGTGACGTTGTTTGTTCCTGAATCACTCCCTAAGCATCTTATAAACGACCTGAAAACTTTAGTAAAAGAGGTAATAATATGCACAAGAAAACCGCAGCAACTTCTCAAAGGTGTATACACAACAGGGCTTTTGGGTGATGCAACGGCGGAACAGTCTTTGGTTATTGATGCCAAAGAGACAAAAGTTATCACCGGTTGCGGACACTTTGGCATTCAAAATATCACTCAAGTTGCCTCAAAAATCATCGGCAAAAAGATAGACTTTGCTATAGGTGGTTTTCATCTTTTAAGAAGCAGCGAAGCGGAGATACAGGAATCCATAAACGTAGTAAAAGCCTTGGGTGTAAAAAAAGTTCTTCCGACTCACTGTACAGGGGATAAAGCTATCCAAATGTATAAAGATGTCTTTGGTGAAAACTGCTTTGCAGGCGGAATTGGCGTAAAAATTTAAAAATATTATCTTTTTAGCTTCTTTTGGATATAATCGCGTAATTTTATAAAAGAGAAATATACATGGATATCAGAGAAGAGTATTTAAAGTTTTTTGAATCAAAACAACATACAAGAGTTCCATCGGCACCTTTAGTGCCTGATGATGCGACTCTGCTTTTTAATAACGCGGGCATGGTGCCGTTTAAGTCGATTTTTACGGGTGAAGTTCCTCGTCCTGCAAATCCTCGTGCAACATCTTGTCAAACTTGTATCCGTGCAGGCGGTAAACACAATGACCTTGAAAATGTCGGACATACCGCACGTCATCATACATTTTTTGAGATGTTGGGTAACTTTAGCTTTGGAGACTACTTCAAAGAAGAAGCTATAGCCTATGCCTGGGAGTTCATCACCGAAGTATTGCATTTAGACAAAGACAAACTTTGGGTAACTGTTCATGAGAGCGATGATGAAGCAGAAGCAATGTGGAAAAAACATATAGCAGCTGAGCGAATCATGCGTTTGGGTGATAAAGATAACTTCTGGTCGATGGGCGACACCGGACCGTGCGGACCGTGTTCTGAAATCTTTTATGATCAGGGAGCGGAACATTTTACAGGTCCTGAGGACTATATGGGTGGCGAGGGAGACAGATTTTTAGAGATTTGGAATCTTGTTTTCATGCAGTATGAAGTCAAAGAAAAAGGCGGTCAAAGAGTTCCTCTTGCACATCCGTCTATAGATACGGGAATGGGGCTTGAACGTGTTGTAGCCATCAAGGAAGGGGCACTTTCAAACTACGGCTCCTCTTTATTTATGCCGATAATCCGTAAAGTTGAAGATATGATAGGCAAAGAGTATATCTATGCTTCGGGTGCTTCTTATCGTGTTATTGCCGACCATATCAGAACAACAGTATTTTTACTGGCACAAGGTGTAAACTTCTCAAATGAGGGGCGCGGTTATGTACTTCGCAGAATTTTACGCCGTGCTGTACGTCATGGATATCTTCTTGGATTTCGAGAACCGTTTATGTATAAACTTGTGGATACGCTTGTGGACATTATGGGCGGTGAATATGAGTACCTTAACACAAAAGCCAATGCTGTTAAAGAGCAGATAGAACTTGAAGAAGCGAGATTTTTCAAAACAATCGAGTCGGGAATTGCGCTTTTTAATATGGAAATGCAAAATACGAAAGATGCGTTTTCGGGAGAAGTTGCTTTTAAACTTTATGACACCTACGGTTTTCCGTTAGATTTGACAGAAGATATGCTTAAAGAAAAAAATCTGTCACTTGACACGGCAAAATTTGAAGAGTTGATGAGCGAGCAGAGAAAACGTGCAAAAGCTGCCTGGAAAGGAAGTGGAGATGACGCTGTAAGCGGCGACTTTAAAGCGCTTTTAGAAGAGTTCGGTGAAAATGAGTTTGTCGGATATGAGACAACACACCATGCAAGTAAAGTGTTGTCGCTACTTGATGAGAATTTTATAAGAGTAGAAGCGCTTATAAAAGGGCAAAAAGGGTGGGTCTTTTTAGATGTAACGCCTTTTTATGCCCAGAGCGGTGGGCAGTGTGGTGATGCCGGAGAGTTAAAAGAGCATGCAAAAGTGCTTGATACGAAAAAGTTTTTTGGACTGAATCTTTCTAGAATCGCAGTAGAGAATGAACTCAAAGTAGGTGATGCAGTGGATGCAGAGGTTGACATTTCACGTAATGAGATTACAAAACATCACTCTGCTACGCACCTGCTTCATGCGGTACTTTTCGATGTTCTCGGTGAGCATATCTCTCAAGCGGGCTCACTCGTAGAAGCAAATCGTTTGCGTTTTGACTTTTCACATCCAAAAGCGGTGAGTGAGCAGGAACTGCAAGAGATAGAAGAGCGTGTAAATGTAGAAATCATGCGTGCAATTCCCGCACAGACAGAAGTACTTCCTATAGAAGAAGCAAAAAAATCAGGGGCAAAAAGTCAGTTTGGCGAAAAGTACGGCGATGAAGTACGTGTCGTAAGCTTTGCAGATGCTTCCGTCGAATTCTGCGGCGGTGTACATGTAGAAAATACGGCAAATATCGGCTCATTCATCATTACGAAAGAGAGTGGTGTCAGTGCGGGTGTCAGACGAATAGAAGCAGTTTGTGGAAATACAGCGTACAAATATTTCTGTGAGCAAAGAGCGCTTCTAAAAGAGGCACAGGGTGAAGTGAAAAATCTTGACCTGCTTGCCGGCATTCATAGACTTAAATCAAATATTGCAGAGCTTAAATCTGAATTAAAAGAGGCTCAGGAGTCTGCAAAAGTGGAAATAAAAACTGATGCTATTAACGGTGTAACGGTTGTAGTGGATGAACTCCCAAGCGGTGATATTAAAGAAAAAATCGATGAGTTGAAAAACCAAAATGACAAACTCTGCGCAATGCTTTTTCAGGTCAAAGGGGACAAAGTCCTCATCGCTGCGGGAGTCAAAGGCTGTGAGGCAAAAGCGGGTGATTGGATTAAAAAAATAGCACCGATTCTTGGCGGAGGCGGCGGCGGTCGCCCAGATTTTGCCCAAGCCGGCGGAAAAGATGCTTCAAAACTGCCTGAGGCAAAAGAAGAAGCGATGAAATTTATAACCGAGGTACTCGGTTAATGAAAGAGATGATGATTGAACTTTTTGCGGATTATAGAACGCAAATAGTCTTTTTACATGTAGTTTCTGCCGTTGTATGGGTTGGCGGTATGGTCGCTATGAAATTTGCCGCGCATGCTTCATTTATGCAGATAGAATCACCAATGCACAGGTTAGAACGAATCTCTCAGGCACTGAAACGTCTTTTTATGATTGTTTCGCCTTTTGTGATTATACTTATAATTACAGCCATTATTATGGCCGTGGGACTCGGCTTTCGTGCAGCGGCAGTGGATGCAAACGGAAATGTTATAGATACGTATGCGATGCACATATATAATCTTGTTCATACGAAAGAGGCTATCTGGATGTTGATGAGTACCAATCTCGGGATGATGATTCTCAGACGTAACAAAGCAGATAAACTTTTGCAAAAAGGTGACACGACAGGTGCGAAAAAAGCGCTTGAACTCATTGGAAAATATATGGTTCCCGTAAATATTGTACTTGGAATTGTTGCAATTTATTTGGGAGTTACTTTAAGAAATGCGTATTAGACTCTGTTCCTCATCCCAAACACGCGCCATGCTATTAGAAAAAGCAGGCATTGATTTTATTCAAGAGAGTGTTGATTTTGATGAAGAGAGCATTATTGCAAGTTGCCCGAAAAATTTTGTTTATCAGGCAACTCTAGGCAAATACGAAGCAAACCTCAAAGCATTCGGATATGAAGACTATCCGCTTTTGGTGGCTGACACGGTGGTTACAAGTCAAGGGCATATTTTAAGAAAAGCACGCTGCAAAGATGATGCCCGTAATATTTTAATGACACAAAGCGGAAATATTACGAGCATCATTACATGTATGATATATCATTCAAAAAAGAAAAAAATTATAGATATTTCAAAAACAGACTATTTGTTTGATGAGTTTAATCAAGAGAGCTTAGAAAATTATTTAGACAGCGGTGATTGGCGCGGTAAAGCCGGAGCCTGCATGGTCGAAGGGTTTTGTAAATCTTACATTAAAGAAGTCAAAGGGTATGAAAGTACTGCGATGGGTCTTTGTGTCGAAGTTTTACAAACATTTATGGGTGAGTCGTGATGGGTTTATACAAAAAGTACAGCTTCTTTGTTAATATTTTACTTGCATATTTACTTGTAATTTTTGTCACGTTAAAATTAAGTTTGATATGGATTATTGCTCTTATTACACTTTTATTTGTTGGTATCAGCATTCTTTTTTATCATTATAACGAACAAAAACATTATTATAAAGATATTATTGATAATTCTTTAAACATTGTTTTAGTAAGTGACATGAGCAGGATTGTTTCTGCGAATAAAACTTTTTTTAAATACTTTAAAGGGTATAGAAATATTGAAGAGTTTTCTCAAAAACATCACTGTATATGTGATTTTTTTGTAGAGGAGGAAGGGTATATTTCACAAATCAATGATGGCTTGAGCTGGATAAAATACCTGTTGAAGAATAAGGTCGTGTACCATAAGGCAAAAGTGAAAATTAACGAGAATGTCTATTATTTTTCTATTTCAGCTTCTGTACTAGATGAGAAAAACAACCTTTACGGAGTAATATTATCCGATATTACCGAACAAGAACATTATAAAAAAGAGCTGGAGTCGCTGGCTATTAATGATGCGTTGACAAATATCGGAAACCGCCGCTTTTTTCATCAAAAATTTGATGAACAGATTGTATTGACACAGCGCTATAATCATCCTTTTTCACTGGTTATTTTTGATATAGATTTTTTTAAAAAAGTTAATGATAATTACGGACATGATATGGGTGATAAAGTGCTTGTTGAATATACAAAGTATATATCTTCTATATTAAGAGATACAGATATCTTTTGCAGAATCGGTGGTGAAGAGTTTATTGTGATTTTGCCAAATACCACTAAAGACAAAGCCTATTTATTGGCTCAAAAATTAAGAGAAAGTGTAGAAAACTATAAAGAAATTCTTCCTATTACGATGAGTTTTGGTGTTGCAGGGTATGAAAAAGGCGATGATGATACTTCAATATACAAGAGAGTAGATGTGGCGCTCTATAAAGCAAAAGAGACGGGGAGAAATAAGGTAGTTCTTGGATGAACCCTTATGAAAAAGAGCTCAAAGCTCTTAAACGGGCAGGGCGTTACAGAACACGTGAAATTGTAGACAACAGACTGCACGATTTTGCCTCAAATGATTACCTTGGACTTTCGCATCATAAAGAACTTCATACGCTTACATGTAAACAATTAGCCGGGTATCCTTTGAACAATTCCAAAGCCTCTATGCTTGTAAACGGCTACCATCAAATACATAAAGATTTTGAAGATGCTTTGTGCAGAGCCAATGATTTTGAAGCAGGCATAGTTTTAGGCAGCGGTTTTAATGCAAACATTGCTTTGATAGAATCACTTGTTCGCAGAGGCGATACGCTTTTTATGGATGAACTGTACCATGCTTCAGGCGTGCTTGCTTCACAGCTACACAATATTGATGTAGTATTTTTTAAGCATAATGATATGCAGGCGTTAAAAAGATTGCTGCAAAATTCAAATGCCAAACGAAAAATCGTTGCGGTTGAAGGGATTTACTCTATGGACGGTGATTTGTGCGACAAAGAGGTGTTTTCTCTTTGTGATGAGGCACAAGCTCTTTTGATTGTAGATGAAGCACATAGCAGCGGTGTAGTTGGAGAAAAGCTGATGGGTATTTTTGACTACTATGGGATTGAAATAAAAGAAAATTACATAAAAATGGGAACGCTTGGCAAAGCATATGGAAGTTTTGGTGCTTTTATACTTTCTTCACAGCATATATCAGAATACCTTTTAAATCGTGCGAAACCCATTATTTACGCGACTTCACTCTCTTTGTATGATACGCTTTTGGCACATAATGCACTCAAATACATCTTATCAAACAGTGAAACTTTAAAAAAAGAGATAGCACTCCGCCAAACAATAGTTTTAGAAGAATTGGGCTTACATGTAAAGGGCTTGATTGTTCCTATTGGCATTGGCGATAATAAAAAAGTTATAGAAATAAAAAACAAGCTGCTTACATGTAACTATAGTGTAGGAGCGATACGGCAGCCCACAGTTTCATCGGCAATCATTCGTTTAATAGCCAGACTGGGCGAGAGCAGCGAATCTCTACGAGATGTATGCAGACAATTGGCAGGTATGATATGATGAATGTCTCAAAACTCAAAATTATTTATAATAATGAGGCTTTGGTGGATATCGCATTTGATATTTCATCTTCATTGGCACTGATAGGACAAAGCGGGAGCGGTAAAAGTCTAACGATTAAAGCTCTTTTGGGGATGCTTCCAAAAGAGATGAAGCTTCAACTCGAAGATAATTTTGACTTTGAATTAATTGGAGGCAAAACAGTCTCTTTTGTTCCACAGAACCCTTTTACAGCGCTCTCTCCTCTTACAAAAATAAAAAAACAGTTTTTCAGTGACATAAAAAGAGTGCAGGAACTTTTTGATGAAGTGGGCCTGAGTTATGGTTTACTTGATCGGTTTGTACCTGAACTCTCAGGGGGACAACTTCAGCGTGTTGTCATCGCAATTGCGTTAGAATCAAAACCAAAATTACTCTTACTTGATGAGCCGACAACGGCACTTGATCCGGATACAAAAGAGATGATTATACAACTACTAAAAAAACTTCAAAAAAAAGAGCAGTTTAAAATGCTTTTTGTGACACATGACATTATTTCTGCAAGAGAATTATGCGAGGGTGTAGCAATTATCAAAAATGGAAAAATCATTGAAAGCGGAAAAATGAATGAAGTGATGCAAAACCCAAAACAAGAATATACAAAAATATTGATAGAGGCAAATTTTGCCAACAGGGAATTTAGAATATGAAAAAAATATTGAAAAAAACATTTATAACGTTGCTGGTTTTAGGGTTTTTATCTCCTTTTATAATCCTTGGCTATTACCTGGTAAGTTATGATTATGACATCTCTTCGCTGGTAAATTACAAGCCAAAGCAAACAAGCAGAATATATGATAAACATGGAGAAAAAATAGCCAATATCTTTGATAAACAACATAGATATTATGCTTCATTCAATGAAATTCCTCCAAGAATTGTCGAAGCGCTTGTAGCCATTGAGGATACAACTTTTTTTGAACATTCAGGGGTTAATTTCGATGCAATTTTTCGTGCAATCATAAAAGATATAAAAGCAAGAAAAATGGTTGAAGGTGCGAGTACGATTACACAGCAGCTGGTAAAGAATAAGCTTTTGACAAGAGAGAAAAAACTTTCACGAAAGATAAAAGAACTGATATATTCATATAAACTTGAAAATGCACTGACAAAAGAACAGATCTTGGAACGTTATTTAAATGAAATTTATTTTGGGCATGGCTATTATGGTGTAAAAACAGCAGCAGACGGTTATTTTCATAAAAAACTCTCTGACTTGACACTCAAAGAGATGGCAATACTTGTAGGTCTGCCAAAAGCACCAAGTACCTATGCCCCTACAAAAAACTACGATATTTCTATGGGCAGAGCCAACCGAGTTATTACAAGAATGCATACGTTAGGCTGGATTGATGATGCAGCTTTTGAAAAAGCTTTGGCAGAAACACCTGTTGTCTATGATGACACGCTTACACAAAACAAAGCACCTTTTATTGTGGATGAAGTTGCACGCAGATTTAGAGAGATGGGACTGAATGATTTGAAAACAGGCGGGTATGAAATATATACTACGATTGATCTGAAGCTTCAAGATGTTGCCCGTCAATCATTGCAATATGCATATACTTCAGCACTTAAAAGAATTAAAAAATACAAAGAAAAAGATGAAAAAAAGTTACAAAAAGCACTGGCAAATGCAGATGAAGAATTTAAAGTTCAGGATGTCAATGTTTCTCAGTTAAACGGAGCTCTAGTATCACTTGATTCTAAAAGTGGAGATATTTTGGCACTTGTGGGGAGTGTTGATTATAAACAAAGCTCTTATAATCGTGCGACACAAGGTAGGCGTCAACCAGGCTCTGCTTTTAAACCTTTTATATACCAGGTGGCGATTGATTTAGGCTATTCCGGTGCTACAAAACTTGTAGATATTGCTCAAACGTATGAGTATGAAAAAAACGGGCAAGAGATGAAGTGGCAGCCTAGAAATTATGAAAAAAATTATAAAGGACTTATTACCTTACGAGAAGCGTTAATTCACTCGAGAAACCTTGCAACTATTAATCTTGTGAATGATATAGGCCTTTCTCAGCTGCTTAAAGAGCTCAAACGCTTTCATTTCAAAAGTCTTCCCAATGATTTGTCTATTTCACTTGGTACAATGTCCATGTCTCCGCTTGAACTTGCACAATACTATACTTCATTTTCAAACTACGGGATTCAGGTCAAGCCTCACTTAATAGCCAGTATAGATCAAGGCGGCAGTACAATTTATGAAAAGCAGGATATTTCTTATTATATAACCGCACCGACGCAGGCTTTTATAATGACTACAATACTGCGTGATGTAGTACGAAGAGGAACAGGACGAAGAGCAAGGGTCAGAGGTATAGAACTTGCAGGAAAGACAGGAACGACAAATAACAACATAGATGCCTGGTTTGCCGGTTATTCTCCTACTGTTGAGACTGTTGTCTGGTTTGGAAATGATGACAATACACCGATGTATCATAAAGAGACGGGAGGACGTGTTTCCGGTCCTGCATTTGCTTATTATTTTAGAAATGTATTGAAATTATATCCGCAGATAAAAAGAAAATTTGATGTACCCGAGGGGATTATTGAAGTAGATATAAATGGCAAAAAAGAGTATTTCAGCGATATTTCAAAACCACCAAGAAGAGAACAGGAAGTCGACCCGGAAGCCGAACTTCTATTTTAAGAGTTTGGTTTGAACGCCCGATTTAAGGCGCAAAACATAGCTTTTATGGAAGCTATCGTGATGTCATTATCTGCACCGACTCCAAAGCAAGAAAGAATTTCTTTGCTTTGAATTTCTATATATGCTACTGCTTTTGCAGTGCTTTTATCGCCACAGGAGTGTTCAGAGTATGACTTTATACTAAAATCATTTTTATACTTTTTCATCAGTGCATTTTTACAGGCATCAATAGGGCCGTTTCCCTCTCCCTGCGATGTAATGACGCTGTCATCATACTTGTATGTTAAAGTACATGTAGATGTCCCATTATCTGAAGAGAGCGTAAAGTCTATAAAAGAGATATGCTCCTCAATATTAAAATAGGTGTTTTTAAATACTTCCAAAATCTCGTCAGGTTCTAATTCTCGACCCTTTTCATCACTTAAAGTCTGCACTGCACGACCGATTTCAGGATGCATTGCCTTTGGTAACTGGTAACCGTAGTTGTGCTCTAAAATATAAGCCACACCGCCTTTTCCGGATTGTGAGTTGATACGGATAATACTCTCATAGGTACGTCCAACATCAGCCGGATCTATCGGTAAATAAGGAACTTCCCAAAAAGGGTCCTCTTTGGACTGCTGATATGCAAGCCCTTTGTTGATTGCATCTTGGTGAGAACCGGAAAATGCTGTATAAACAAGTTCTCCAACATAAGGATGTCTAGGATGCGTTGGAAGTTCAGTACATGTTTCAACCACTTTGACGACTTCATTAATATTTGAAAAATCAAGCCCTGTATCTATGCCTTGTGAAGTCATATTTAAAGCAATGGTAATAATATCGACATTTCCTGTTCGCTCACCGTTACTTAAAAGTGTTCCCTCGACTCTGTCGGCACCTGCTAAAAGAGCAAGTTCTGTTGCTGCGATAGAAGTGCCTCTATCATTATGTGTATGTGTTGAGATGATGACATTTTCACGGTTGTCCAAATGTCTGCTCATCCACTCTATCTGGTCTGCATAAATATTCGGTGTTGCCATCTCCACTGTTGCCGGGAGATTTATGATGACTTTTCTGTTTTTATTTATACCCCAGCGTGCAGTTACTTTGTTTGATATACGTGCTGCAAAGTCCAACTCTGTTCCTGTAAAACTTTCAGGAGAATACTCTAAAAAGATTTCTCCGTTGTGATTGGCTTCATATTTTTTGACCAAATCAACACCTTCTAAGGCAAGTTCTATAATCTCTTCTTGAGATTTTCCAAAGACTATTTTTCTTTGTGCAATAGAAGTCGAATTATAAAGATGAACGGTCGCTTTTTTAACACCTTCAAGTGCTTCAAAAGTTTTAGCAATAAGATGCTCACGTGCCTGGACCAATACCTGAATAGTAACATCATCAGGGATTAAGTTGTCATCTACAAGTTTACGTAAAAAGTCAAATTCTATTTTTGAAGCAGATGGAAAACCAACTTCTATTTCTTTGAAACCGAGTTTGAGTAAGAGTGCAAATAATTCAAGTTTTTTGTTCATGTCCATTGGGTTGATAAGTGCCTGATTACCATCACGTAAATCTACACTACACCATATAGGAGCTTTTGTTATAGTATTATCAGGCCATTTTCTATCTGGCAATTCTATTTTGGGATAAGGTCTGTATTTACCTTTAGGAATATTCATCATAATGAATCCTTTTTACTTGAATTATTAACAGATGCACTCTTACATACACTATTAATTGCGGAATTATATCTAATTTTTGATTATAAAAAGTTTGTAGAAGTTTGTTTGAAAGAGTTTTAAGTTTAGGGATGCGCTTTACATGTAAAGAAGTCCCACTAAAAGTGGGAAAATACTAAGCAAAAATGCTTAGCACTGGTACGTAGTTTTAAACTCGTAAGCAGTAGGACGACCCTCGTCAGGAAAAACACAACGTTCAAATCTGTAGTGCTGATAAGCATCTATAAAGTCTGCTGTGAATACCGGTTTTAAGAATTCATTATCAGCGATGAGAGCTTCTAATGCTTCACGAAGTGTGTGTGGCATTTGAACAATACCTTTTTCACGAATTTCATCTAAAGAAAGCTCAAATAAATCGATATCCATCGGTCCTGTAGGTACGTCTTTATGTTTGATACCGTCAAGTCCAGCCATCATCATTACGGCAAATGCAAGGTAAGGACAAGCAGAAGAATCTGGAAATCTCATTTCAATACGTGTAGCCTTTTCGCCCGCTCCATATGGAATACGACAAGCAGCAGAGCGGTTTTGAGAAGAGTATGTCAAGATACTTGGTGCTTCAAAACCAGGAAGCAGACGCTTGTATGAGTTGGTTGTCGGGTTAGTAAATGCAGCAACTGCAGCAGCATGTTTAAAGATACCGCCTGTATAGTGAAGAGCCATTTCACTTAGATTACCATAATTTCCTTCTTTATAGAAAAGGTTTTTACCGTCTTTCCAAAGTGATTGGTGTACGTGCATACCGTTTCCGTTATCACCATAAAGAGGTTTTGGCATGAATGTAGCAGTTTTACCATTAAGGTGTGCAATCATTTTTACAACATACTTGTATTTTTGAACATTGTCACCTGCAGTGATGATATCACCAAACACGATTCCAATTTCACCTTGACCCTGTGCAACTTCATGGTGCCCAAGAATAACTTCAAGACCGACTTGTTCTAAAACCTGCATCATTTCAGCACGCATATCCACCATAGAGTCTGTTGGAGCTACAGGAAAGTAACCGCCTTTAGTTCCCGGTCTGTGACCAGTATTGTACATATCATCATAAGAAGTGTTTGAATTCCATTCACCTTCTTCCGTATCTACTTTGAATCCCATTTCGTTGATATTGTCAACAAACTTCACATCATCAAAGATGAAAAATTCATTTTCCGGACCAAAGTATGCAGCATCGGCAATTCCGATATCTTCAGCATGTTTTAATGCTTTTTTTGCGATAGAACGCGGACATCTCTCATACAGTTCATTTTTATAAATATCATATACATCACAGATAAGAATAACAGTAGGATCAGCAGTAAAAGGATCAAGAAACGCGGTAGGTACATCAGCTTTTAAAATCATATCTGACTTATTGATTGGCTGCCAAGCTTCAACTGAAGAACCGTCAAAAGGAAAACCATTTTCTAAATTTTCTGCATTTACTGCACTGTAACGGTATGAAAGGTGATGCCATGCACCTTTAATATCACTAAATCTTAAATCTACAAATTGTACATCATTTTCATTACAAAATGTAAAGAACTCTTCTATATTATTAACGAATTTTCCCATTAATTTTCTCCTGAATTTTATCTGCAAGTAGTATATCTTATTAATTCATATTTATAACTTTAGGATTGATTAAAAAATAATCAATTTATAGGATTGTTTCAGATGGTTATATCAATGAGCTTATTGCTATGTGTTTTTTGTCATTTTTGGCAACTTTTTTATCATCATGGCGTTTGTTATTATTGATAATATCTGAAATATTCATATATATTTGATGAATTTTTTTTGTATTTTTTGTAGGTTTTTGAATGAAATAGCCTTGTGCCAGATGGCATCCTATATCTTTACATGTAAGGTATTCCTCTTTTGTTTCAACACCTTCTGCAATGACTTTTATACCAAGCTCAATGGCAAGATGTGTGATATTGCGTACCATTAACTTTTTCTTTCTATTCTTTTCGAGTCCTTGGAGAAAAAACCTGTCTATTTTAATAATATCCGGCGTAGAATCATACAAAAGTTTATATCCTGAATAACCGACGCCAAAGTCGTCTACGGCGATGGAGTAGTCTTCACTTTTATAATGCTGCAATATTTTTTCCAGATCATATTCACCGGAAATTTCATGTCTTTCAGAAATCTCAAAACAGATGTTTGCTTTTTCTATATTGAACTTTTTGAGGATTTTTGTTGTATTTCCTGTAGAGAAGTTTTCCATTGATATAAGTCTGTTGTCCAGGTTGTAAAAGAGTTTTATATCTTTATAATTTTGAATTTGTGTATATTTTTTGAAAGCCTTCTCTCTAAGTGCCAAATCAAAAGAGTAGAGCAGCTTTTCATTGTATACTGTGTCAAAAAGAGAAAAGATAGAGCGAAAACCGACATCCTGAAAATTTCTCAGCAGTGCTTCAACACCGTATATTTTACCCGTTTGAATATTGATTATAGGCTGAAAAGCAACATCAAGAATTTCTAGATTGTTTTTCCAGTGTTGTGTAAGTTCTACATTCATCAGTTTATGTACCTTTTTCTTTGGGAGTCTTTAATTTTTGTAATATCAACGACTATAAAACTGTCTATGCAGTTTGAAAAGTCGTGGTCAATGTTATAGGCGCAAAATTTGATGCCACCTTCTTCACAAAGGTCGGCATACTGTTTATACAGAGTGGGTATATTCGTGTTGATACTGCCGAGTGCTTTTTTAAGTGTTTTGAAATTTTCTTTGTACTCCGGGGCACTAAATTCTCTTTTGAGATTATTTATAAGTATTTCATCTGTTTTAAAATTGTAGGGTATTTTCGCATTTACCAGATTTTTTTCATCTTTAAAAGTTACATCATAAAAATACAAAATCATATCTTTGGCTATTTTGGAGTAGCTTTCACTTAATGACACCGGACCATACATGTAACGTATATGAGGATTATTTTTCAAATAAGCACCTATACCGAACCAGAGGTAATCAAGGGCGCGAGAACCCCAGTATTTTGGCTGGACAAAACTTCTGCCTAGCTCTATAGCATCATCAAGGTAGGGCATAAATGCTTCATTGTAGTTAAAGAGCGTTGTTGTATAAAGAGCATTGATTCCAAGTTTTTGTATAATTTCTGCACATTCTGCTATGCGGTATGCACCGACGATTTCAAGTTCTTCATCATCCCAGAGTATGATATGTTTGTAGTATCTGTCATATTTGTCTATATCTCTTTTTTTGTTGATGCCTTCACCGACTTTTCTAAAAGAGAGCTCTCTGAGTCTGCCGATTTCATTTATAATAATGGAATTATTGTCATCACTGGTATACAAATAAATTTTTTTCCCGTCTTTAGTTTGTCCGAGAAGTTGTGAAGATTTCAGCTCTCTTTTTATGTCCCGTCTGTCTTCTGGATGTGCAATAGGTTTTTGGGTGATAAAATAGCTTTGATTCTCTTTGAGTGCATAAAGATGTTTCTTGTAGAGTTTGACAAGTCTCTCTTTTTGTATCCCTTTTGGCAAAATATTTTCATAAGGTATAAGCTCACCCACTATCATTTGAATAGATTTGTTTTTTTGCTTAAACATCTCATGTGAGAGAAGCAGGGCTGCAAGCTTTTTGTTGAGTGTTGAAACAGAGTAAAAGGTTTTGGAGTTTTTTCCGCCTATAAATACAGGCAGTATCGGTGCATTGCCTTTTTTGGCAAATTTTAAAAATCCTTTATGCCAGATTTTGTCTTTTATACCTGTCGGACCTGCGCGGCTGACTTCCCCTGAGGGAAATATAATGACGGCTTCTTCTGCATCCAGTGCTGCATATACTTTTGTGATAGCTTCTTTTTTTTGTCGCGATTTAAAGTTGTTTATATTGATAAGAAGGTTTTTTATAGGGCTTATAACTTCTAGAAAATCATTTGCTACGACTTTGATGTCTTTTCTGACATTGCTGATAAGTTTTATAAGTGCGAGTGCATCCAAAGAGCCTAAAGGATGGTTTGCAATGATGACAACACGTCCTGAAGAAGGAATGTTTTGTATATCTTTATCGGAGACCAAAAAGTTAAAATTGAGATGCTGTAGTACTTCATCTATAAACTCAAAACTTCCCAAATGTTTATTTTTTTGTATAAATTTATTAATTTTGGCTTCATGTACCACAGAGTCTGCAAATTTTGAAATCGCACCTTTTATGACTTTACTATTTTTTAGTTTAGGATACTTTTTCGTAATCATTTTTTCAACATCAATCATATATACTCTTTTGTATTGCGTTGAAAAATTATATTAAACAGAGATTACGAGGAGGTTACATCCTTTTTTGTTTTTGCAAAACCTGCTCCTTTTTTTGTTTTTGCCTGCAGTTCTAGCGTTTCTATTTTGTATTTATAATCTATGCCCTTATCATGCATGGTAGCAAAGCATTTGGCTATCACTGCAATAGTGTTAGGCACTTCTCCCTTTTTTTTATAAGATTGAATATTTTTTTCACTCACTTTGATGAGCTTGCTGAATTTTGGCAGGCTTATTTCTGCATCTAAAAGAAGTTTTTTAAATTCTATAAATGTCATTTTTACTCTTACTGTGGTTTTTTTTTGTAAAGATATTATAGTTATTTATAACTTATATCTATATTTTATTGACAAACTATATTAAAATATATATAATAGATATAATTTATTACTATTAGTAATGAAATAATAAGCAAAAGGAGCCACACATGGCAAAAGTATTAAAGAAAAAAGTTGTTAAGTCTATTGCTAAAAAAGCAGTAAAAAAAGCTGTAGCAAAAAAAGCAGTTCCTAAAAAATCGGCAAAGAAAGTAACAAAAAAAGTAGTTAAAGTTGCTACTAAAAGAAAACCGACTGCAAAAAAAGCAGTAAAAAAAGTTGCAAAAAAAGTAGTTAAAAAAGTAGTTAAAAAAGTAGTTAAAAAAGTTGCAAAACCTGCTGTTGCTAAAAAATCGGCAAAAAAGAAATAAATTTCTCTCTTTTTCCAAACTAAAGCTGTTTGGCTTTAGTTTTCTTTCAAACTAAAATTTATTATAATCGTGTATACTTACTAAATAAAAAAATATCCAAGGGACTTTTATGCATGAATATGCAAAAAAAATAACAATTCTGTATGTAGAAGATGAAGATGACGTCCGTGAAGGCTATTCTCGTGCTTTAAAGCGTATTAGTGCGGAATTATATACAGCCCATAACGGCATTGTCGGATTGGAATTGTTTAAAAAATATCATCCTGATATTATAGTAAGTGATATTAATATGCCAAAAATGAATGGGCTGGAGATGGTACGGGCTATTAAAGAAATCAATCTTGAAGTGAAAGTTATATTTACAACAGCCCATAGTGAAAGTGCTTATCTTCTTGAAGCGATAGAACTGCAGGTTGAGGGATATTTGCTTAAACCGGTGCAAAAAAAAGCATTGACTGCTTTAATAAAAAAACTTGCTAAAAGTATTATAATTGAAAGAGAATATGAAGAACAAAGAGAAGTTCTGCAATATATTATAGATTCAGAAAACAGCATATCTGTTATTGCAAGCACACAACATGTCAGTTTTGCATCAAAATCTTTTTTAAAGTACTTTGGGGTTGCAGATGCTGATGAATTTAATGAAAAATATGCCTCAATAATTAATATTTTTGAAAATAATGAAGATAGTATAAATACGAAGAATATCAAATCTTATTTGCATGAGGGAAAAAGTTTATATGATTTTATAAATTTTTTAGATGAGACACAAAGAATTACTATCATTCAAAATAGTGAAAATGAGCAAAAGTCATTTTTAATCAATATATCGCAGATTAATGAAACTCAGTTTTTAATGAATTTTACAGATGTCACAGAGATAGAAAAGCAACGAGAAGAGATAACAAAAAAAGCAAATCACGACATGCTTACGGGTCTTTACAACAGAAATAAATTTGAAGAAGTGTTTGAGTATGAACTTTCTCAGGTAAAGAGATATGGTTATGATTTGTCTTTGGCTATAGCAGATATTGACCATTTTAAATTTTTTAATGATACTTATGGGCATTTAATTGGTGATGAAGTTTTAAAACTTGTTGCAAATTCACTGACTTCTTGTACTCGTAGTAGCGATACACTGGCAAGATGGGGAGGGGAAGAGTTTGTTATGCTCTTTTCCCAAACTTCTTTTGATGATGCACTGGTACTTCTTGAAAAATGCAGAAAATTGGTTGAGGGTCTTAATTATAAAGAGTATGGAAAAATTACGCTAAGTTTTGGGGTTACTTCTTATAAAGAGGGCGATACATTAGATTCTATGCTGCAAAGAGCCGACGAAGCATTATATGAAGCAAAAGCAAACGGAAGAAATAAGGTAATTGGCAAAGAATGAATCAAAAAATAAAATTTTTACTTTTATTTATTGTGCTGTTTATAGCTGCTGAGTATTTTAATGAATTCAACAAAAACCGCTTGATAAATCGAGAGCTCTCGTCAGTTCTAAACCAATTAAAGACAAATTTTGACATAGTTAATGAAACTGACAAGTTGGATGCAGAATCGATTAACGCATTTATATCAAATGATGAAAAAGTTTTAACTCTATTAAGCCAGGCCGTTAATGTAAATGAGGCGAAAAAAAATCTACTCAGACAAGAGTTATATAAATATTTGGACCGCCAATACCGTGAGATAAGAAAACGCGGTATTTTACAGGTGCAGTTTGTACTGTCCAATAATGTCTCTTTTTTAAGACTGCATAAACCGGATAAATATGGAGATGATTTAACAGGAGTACGTTATACATTTGAGTATGTAAATAAAATGCATAAGCCGATTTCAGGATTTGAGCAGGGACGGGTTGTGCATGGTTTTCGTAATGTTTTTCCTCTGTTTCAAGAGGGGAAATATATTTGTGCTTATGAAATATCTTTTTCATCGGAATCTGTCCAGAGTACACTCACAAAAGTTAATAAACTCTACACGCATTTTTTGGTAAACAGGCATGTTTTTGATGCGAAACGTTATAAACGCAGTGAATCCTCATTGCAGTATAAAACCAGCATAGAGTCCGATAATTATATGCTTTTACAAATGGAATCCGTACAGCCGAGATATTTGAAATATTTACAAAAAAATATTATTCAAAAACATAAAGCATACATAGAAAAGCATATGAACAGATGTGAGAGTTTTTCTTTGTATCAGCAACTCGGAAAAAGCGTTAAAGTCGTTTCATTTCTGCCTATTAAAGATGTGAAGTCTAAAAAAACGGCTGCATATCTTGTCTCTTATACGGACAATTATAATATTACATCAATTTTATATAACTCGAAACTTATAACGGGTGTTTTATTTATAGGGCTGTTTTTACTTGTTTATCTTTTTTATCTGCAGTTTATAAGTAAAAAAGTTTTAAAAGAAACAGCGCAGGAACAACAAAAATTATTGGAACTTTTTGACAAAGGCGATATTGCTCTTTTTAGATGGAGAAATGATATCAATTGGAGTGTAGAGTATGTGTCAAATAATGTTTCATCATTAACAGGGTATTTTAAAAAAGAATTTCTAAGTGGTAAAATTGAATATTCTGATTTGATTGATGAAGAAGATTTAAAAAATGCACTTCATGAGCTCGCAGAAGCTTTTGAAAAGAATTTGGATATTTTAAAACATAAACCCTATCAGATATTTACAAAAAATAAAACAAAGAAATGGGTAGAGCAAACAACACTTTTTATACGCGATAAAGAAGGAGATGTAACCCATTTTTTAGGCTATTTGATAGACATCAGTAAAAGAAAAAAGCTGGAAATTGAACTCCAAAAATTGAATGAAAATCTTAAACAAGAGATAGACAAACGTACAAATGAAATACTTCAAAAAGATAAAATGCTTCAAGAACAGGCAAAATTGGCTGCTATGGGGGAGATGGTCGGTGCAATAGCCCATCAGTGGAGACAGCCGCTTAATTCACTTAATATTAATATTCAAAACCTGGATGATGATTATGAAGAGGGGTTGATAGATGAGCAGTTTATTGATGATTTTATAGCTAAACAAACGCAGACAATCAACTTTATGAGTAAAACTATAGATGATTTTAGAAACTTTTTCAGAGTTGATAAAATCAAACATGAATTTTCCATAAAACAAAGCATTGAAAATACTCTTTCACTAGTGAATGCACAGCTCACAAGCCACAATATACAAACCTCATTACAGGGAGAGGACTTTATGCTTAATGGGGTTGGGAGTGAATTTCAACAGGTTATTCTCAACATCATATCTAATGCAAAAGATGCCATTGTTCAAAATCATAGAGAGTATGGAAAAATAGATATTGAATTAAAAGAGAAACAGATAATCATTAGTGACAATGCAGGTGGAATACCCCAAGATATTATATCAAGAATATTTGAGCCTTATTTTACAACAAAAGAGCAAGGAATGGGTACAGGCGTCGGGTTATATATGTCTAAGATAATTATTGAGCAGAATATGGGTGGACGTTTACATGTAAGTAATACTAAAGAGGGTGCTGAGTTTATTATAGATTTTAAGAAGAGTGTTTAAAATTCTATAATGAAGTTTGAACCTTTATTAATTTTACTTTTAATGATAAGTTTAAAGTTGTGCAAGTTGATTATATTGTTGACAAGGAAAAGTCCCAGACCGAGTGAATTATTCCATCGGTTATTGTGTACCCTGTAAAACTTACTTGTAATGTTTTGTAAATCTTTTTCGCTGATTCCTATACCTGTATCTACAACTTCAAGTGAATTTTTGTTTATGTTTACTACGACTTCATCTTCTGAATATTTAAAAGCATTTTCTATTAAGTTTGTAATAACAATACTAAAAAGTGTCGGATCAACGTTTATTTTAAGCTCTTTATCTCCATTGATAATGACTTTTCGGTTTCTGTAGTGTAGTCCCAGGTTTTGAGCACACTCTAGCACTAAGTTATATAAGTTTACTTCTCGTGTATTAAGAGCTTGATGCCCGCCGTCGAGCTTTATAGAGAGCCTTAGCGTATCTATAAGCTCACTGAGCTTTGCACCGTTTGTATAAATTTTTGTAAGAAATTTTTTCCGTATGCTTGGGTTTATATTTTCATCATCAAGCAGTGTTTGTGAGTAGCCGTTTACAACAGCGATAGGGTTTTTAAACTCATGAGATATTGCAGAAATAATGTCATCTTTTTGTTCATTGAGCTTTTGAAGTTTTTGGGTATATTTTGTTTTTTGTTTTTCTTTTTTTACAAGTATTTGTGAAACTTTTGTAAGCAGGTTTGTTATATGAGAAAATTCTTGAGAAAAATCAGACTTTATGTAGGTATTTTTTTTCTTTTTTGTCAAAGATTTTAAAAAATCGACTATCCTTTTTGTTTCGTGCTGAATTTGTACGTTTATTTTATAAGACATGTAGAGTACTGTAATGAAAAATAGGAGTAAAACCAACGCAATTTTTAACCCAAGGTTTATAATTTCAGCACGTATCCCTTTGGCTTCACGTGCAAGACGTACGTAGATGATCTTACCATCTATTGTGTACTTTCTTGCTACATACTGCAGATCTTTGCCAACAGTGTGCGAGTGACGTATTATGTAGCCGTATTTTTCTTTATTAGCCTGCATGATTTCCGTTCTGTATTTATGGTTGTCCATTGTATGCTTGTCTTTGTCGGATTCTGCTAAGATGTTTCCGTCTTCATCTATAATGGTTAAGCGTAAATGCAGTTGTTTTTTTACTTTTTTTGCAAGTTCATCAAGGTTTGTATTTTTGTTGATTGAGAAAGAGACAAGTTCGGTGTCTTGAATAAGTGCTTCTCTTGAAGAGTTGAGATAAAACTCATATACCCAATAGTAAACTATAGCACCCACTATCAAAAAGAGTGCTAAAAAAAGTGCTAAGAACTTTTCTAGTACTATCTGGTGAAATTTTTTCATTTAGTTGTGGATATTTCCACCGATTTTTATATAAACAAGTAGGTTTGCAACACTGATTGCACGGCTGGCTATTTTTTCACTTTTACGAAGCGCTCTGAGCATTTTATGATATTTTTCAAATGTATTGGAGCTTTCTGCCTGCTCAACGAGCTTTCTTTCTATCATTTCATACAGGTCATCAGCTTTATTCTCTTCTATAAGTACCTCTTCATACATCTCTTGGAGTTCATCCGTGTCATCAATGTTTATCATTTTAACGGTTGTTTGAATAGCTTTTACGGTTGAGGTCTGCATAAGTATTGCGTACTCATTAATCTCTTTTACGTCAAGTTCTTTGCAGACATCAGTAAACCCGCGGATAAAACTTCTTGTGTTTGAGCAGGCACGTGCGAGTTCATTGGTGATTTTGAAGTAAGCAACAACCTGCCTCAAATCTTTTGCTTCAGGTGTAAAAAGTGCAAGCACTTTAATAATGGCATTGTCAATTTCATCTGTTTTGGATGTAATGTTTTTAATACTGTTTCTTGCTTCATTGAACTTTGCTTCATCACAACCTTGCAGTGCTTGAAGAATGAGTGTATTGGCAGTTACAAGACTCTCTCCAATATTTGTAATTTTTTCTCTTATGTCGTCTAGGTTTGTTTTAAATGTCGGTAACATTTGTCCGGCTCCTTAATTTTTTATAATCTATCCAAATCTACCTGTAATGTAGTCTTCGGTTCTTTTTTCTTTCGGATTTAAAAAGATATTTTCAGTTTTATCAAACTCTATTAAATCTCCAAGATACATAAAAGCAGTATAATCACTTATTCGAGAAGCTTGCTGCATGTTATGTGTAACTATGGCAATACTGACATCTTTTTTGAGCTCGACTATCAGTTCTTCAATCGCACCAGTTGAAATCGGATCAAGAGCAGAGGTCGGCTCATCAAACAAAAGTACCTCAGGCTTTACTGCAACTGCACGGGCTATACATAAACGTTGTTGCTGCCCGCCTGAGAGTCCCATAGCAGATTTATTTAGTCTGTCTGACACCTCTTTCCATAGAGCTGAGCCTTTAAGTGCTGCTTCAACGCGGTCGGCGAGTTCACTTTTGTTTTTAATACCTGCAATTTTTAGCCCATATGCTACATTGTCAAAAATACTCATAGGAAACGGTGTCGGTTTTTGAAAAATCATTCCGACCTGCTGGCGCAGTTTTATAAACTCGTTCTCTTTTTTTATTTCAAGAATGTTTTTGTATTTTCCGCTCGCTTCATCAAGCAGTTCAATCTTTCCGTCATATTTATTTCCCGGATAGAGGTCATGGATTCGGTTCATTGAACGCAAAAGTGTAGATTTACCGCAGCCACTGGGACCGATAAGCGCCGTAATTTTGTTTTTTTCTATAGGTAGAGTTATGTTTTTAAGTGAGGGTTCATCTACCCCTGGGTATGTAAAAGAGAATTTTTTAATATTCATTACAGGCATAATTATTATTTCCTTATTTATGTTTGTTTCTTGTGATAAATCGACCTACTAAGTTGATAACTAAAACCATCATAGTAAGTATAAATGATGCAGCCCATGCTAAATCACGGCTTGACTCTTCAGGTTCATTTGCAAGGTTATAGATACTGACAGTCAAAGACGGAAAACTTTGTGTTAAGTCCAGACTAAAGTAGTTACTTGTTTCACTTGTAAAGAGCAGCGGTGCAGTTTCTCCGGCAATTCTTGCAAAGGCAAGTAAAACTCCGGTCATAATCCCGACTTTAGCAGCTTTTATGACAATATCCAAAATAACTCTGTATTTTGAAGCGCCGAGTGCAATTCCGGCTTCGCGAAGCTCTTTTGGAACAAGGGAAAGCATTGAGTCTGTTGTGTTGATGATGATAGGTATCATCATAATAGAAAGTGCCAATATCCCGGCAAAACCGTTTGCTCCGCCAAAAGGTGCAACGGCTATGGCATATACAAAAGCACCGATAACAATAGACGGTGCAGACATCATAATATCACTTAAATCTCTGATAAACTCCGCATATTTTCCTCTGCCGTATTCTCTAATATAAATTCCTGCAAGCATTCCAAGAGGTATACCGATAGCACCGGCTAAAAATGCAAGTATAAGCTGCCCTACAATAAGGTTTCTAAGTCCACCGTCAACCAGGTCATTGATAAAAAGGCTAAAATGCAGTGATGAGAGCCCCTCAATAAAAAGTGTAACAAGTATCCAGCCTAAAAAGCCTAGCCCAAGGAGTGCGGAAAGTACAGAAAGAGCTAAAAATATTTTGTTTAATACAAGTCTCATACTTTAACCCTTTTTAAAAAGTAAAATTTAGCAACTGAAATGATAATAAAGCTCATGACAAAGAGTATGAGACCTAAGTAAAACAGGGCACTCTCACCAAGTCCGCTGGCTTCACCAAAGTTTACAGCCATAGCAACAGGGATGGAAATAGTCGGATCTGTAATCTTCTCAGGCAGAGAATAAACCGCACCGATAAGAAAAGCAACCGCCATTGTCTCACCCAAAGCACGTCCGAGTGCTAAAATAATCGAACCGATAATACCGACTTTCGAGTAAGGAAAGATAACATCTTTTACTACCTCAAATTTAGTTGCCCCCAAAGCATAAGCAGATTCTTTGAGTACATCAGGCGTTGTGTTCATACTATCACGAGTAATAGCTGCCATAAACGGAAGAATCATAACACCAAGCACAAGTCCTGCAGTGAGAAGTGATACTTGATAACCGCCGAAAGTATTTGCGATAATCGGTGCAAAATAATAGAGCCCCCACATACCGAATATGATACTTGGAATCGCAGCCAAAAGCTCAATGGCCATGCCGACAAATTTTGAGACTGTTTTTGATGCGATTTCAGCTAAAAATACAGCAATACCCATAGCAATAGGCAGAGCAAAAAGCAGAGCAATCAGTGTAGAGAGTATTGTTCCGATTATCGGTACAAGTCCGCCGTATATTGTTTTTGTGTTTAAAGAATCTTCATCATCTTCATCAAGCAGCATATCGTCTTCATCGGCAATGTCATTACTCATTGCAGCCGATGCAGTCGTGTTTGGTGTGTCGATGACAACTTCTTTGTTCCATGTAGGATCAGCAAGAAAATGCAGTCCAAACTCATCAATCGCAGGTTTGGCAGCATTAAACAATGTAATGAATATACCAATCAGAAGAATTAGTACAAGAGAAGCACTTGAAAAAGAGAGCTTTTGAAATATTTTTTCCATGCAAGAAAACCCTAGAATTAAATTAATATGATATTATATAAAAATTTAATTACAAAGAGATTACATAAGGAGAATAAATTTATGTCACATGAGAAGTGTGACATAATAAAGAGAGAATGAAATTTGAAATTTATTTAATTTCTTTTTGTTCCCAGTATTTGCTAATTTTGTTAGTTAAACTATCTGGTAATGGAACAAAACCTAAGCTTTTTGCAATCTCTTGACCGTTTTTGTATGACCAGTCAAAAAATGCTGTAACTTTTTTATCCATTTGGGGTTTTTCTGCAGGAACTAAGATGAATGTAGCCGCTACAATCGGGTAAGAGTTAGCACCTGCAGGGTCGGCAATTACTGAATAAAAATCTTTTTTAGGGTCTAAACTCGCTTTTGCAGCCGCTGTTTGAAATGCTTTTAATTCAGGTTTAATGTATTTGCCAGCTTTGTTTTCAACTGCAGCCATAATGATGCCGTTTTTTTGTGCATCAGCATAGTCAATATAACCGACAGAGTAAGGAGTCTGCTTAATTAAACTTGCGACACCTGTGTTTTTGTTTCCGCCTATATGCTGGCGACCAGGCCAGTTAAGAGATTTCTTAGCACCATATGTGTGTCTCCAATTTTTAGAAACTTTACTTAAGAAGTATGTATAGTTAAAAGTCGTACCCGAACCGTCTGCACGGTGAACGAAAGTAACTTTTTCGTGTGGAAGATGTAAGTCTTTGTTCGCATTAGTTATAAGCTTGTTATCCCAGTATTTTACTTTACCTTCAGAAATGGCAACGATTGCACTTCTGCTTAATTTTAAGTTAGAAACACCCGGAAGGTTGTAACCCATTGTAATTGCACCGACAACACCAGGAAATTGGTATAAATTGTACTTTTTAAGCGCTTTAGGTGATAAAGGTTTATCAGTACCGGCAAAATCAACTTGTCTTGCTTTTGCATCTTTGATACCTTTAGAAGACCCTTTAGAAATATAGTCAACTTTAATACCGGTTGCTTTATAGTAAGCTTTTGTCCATTTTTGATAAACGCTGTATGGAAAAGAAGCACCGCTTCCTTTGATTACATCGTTTGCACTAAGTCCACCGACAAGTACTGAAGCAGCAAGAGCGAGTTTGATTACTTTTGTCATTTATTACACCTTTTAAATTTAAGTTGTGAAAGTATAAAGTAGTTTGGTTACAAATTGATTACATAAAATTTGAAATTTGTGTATTAAAACTTTATGATAGCATCCAATTGTACACGTTCATAATCTGCTTCTGGTTTACCATCTTTTTTGCCTGCATAAAGTGTATTGAAAAAGAATGTTCCAGCAAGGTATGTGTTTTTGCCAAATTTATATTTTGTTCTAATTGCATGTCCTTTAGCAGCAGTACCACCACCAAAATTATCAGAGTCGCTGTGAGCACCAAGTACTGCATCTGCTTGAAGATCAGTATAAGAATACTTTACCTGCCAATCATGAACTTTTTTTGCTTTACCTACTTGAAATGCCAAATCATACCCAAAGTTTTTATCACTGGCTGCAGTATTATATGCCATTCCGGCAGCGAGTGTAAGTGGTTTACCAAACACATCTTTAAACTTAAGTTCTGTAAATGCTTCTGCAATGTGATAATCATTTTTAAACACACCGTTTACCAAAGTATTACCCATACCTGTACCTTTATTAGTGCCATAAATAGGTGTATTTCCTTTTATACCGTCATAATAATAAATACCTGCACCTACATTTAATTGAGATTTTTCTAATTTTATTTTCTGTACGTATTGTACAAAATAGAGGTTGATAGTATCTTTTGCAGTAACCTGTTCAGCATACGTTGGTTGATTGATACCTAAGTTAATGCTTAAAGAGTCATTTTCATAGTTATAACTTACGCCATTAAATGAGATATCATTATCCCAAATAAGTTGTGACTTAATCGGTCTATATATCATATATGGATGTCTTCCAACTTTTATTGTAGAGTCTCCATTTTTATACGTAAAGCCTAAAATATTGATTCTCAGTGATTGCCAAAAGTAATTACTTAAAGCTTTATTATCCAGAAATGTTTGATTCCCTGAAGTCGGGTTGCCATAGCCACTTCTCATACCAGCGTCAAATTTTAGATTTGTAGTTAAATCAATAGCGGACACTAATCTTAATCTATATCTATTGTGATACGTTGATTTGTTTGTACTTTCGGTTCCATCTTTATAAAAAGTTTCTTTACTTTCATATCTTAATCTCAGATCACCTTTGAAATGAATTCTATCTAGAACGTTTTTTTCTGTATTAGAAACCTCTGTCGTTGTTTCTGCATTGATGGCAGTTGTTATAGTTAAAGCAGCTAAAGCTGATAAAACGATTTTTTTCATTTTTGAAGTCCTTTTTTTATTTTGCTTTGAATAGATGTAAAATTGAATTTATATATATTGTAAAGTTGAACCTATAGACAGGGAATTCGAAAAGGTGAACAAACAGATAGAAAACAGTATCTATGAGTTCAAACTTTAAAATATAATGAAATAGTTAGTGTTTAAGAGTGTAGTATTGGTGGTTTAAATAAAGATAAGTTGTTATGATAGCTTTGCAAGCATACGTGATATACAGGTTTTTGTTTACATGTAAAGAGACGATAAAATGAAAAAGTGTTAAAAAGAGTAAACTCTTTTTTTTCTTCATCATGTTCTTGCTCTGTTTCGTTTTCAAGATCTAAAACTTTTTCACTACTTGCATCAAAAAAACTTGTATCTACACTAGGAGTTGCAAAAAGAAATAAAGAAAAAATAATCATAGTAATACTAAGTAGTTCTTTAATTTTATTTTTTGTCATAACTTTCTTTGCTCCCTTTGTAGATTGATGCCGCAATAATAGAAAAAGAAGATTACAACAAGGTTACAAAATGAAAGTATCTTTGTAATCTTTATGTAACCTAGACATTTTATACTTCCGCCGAACAAACGAAAAACAAAAAGGAATTCAAAAATGAAAAAAATCGTTTTATCAGCTTTAGCTGCTTTAACTCTGGGCTCAGTTGCTGCAAATGCGGGTGCTACTAAATTATACCAAGACGCAAACGGTCAAGTATTTACAAAATCTGCTGAGGGACGCACTCTTATTAAAACTCCGACATCAGTATTTTCAAAAGCTGATAAATTAAAGTTTTCAGGGTTAACATATTTAGGGTATACATATAATGATTATGATTCTACTTTAGCAGACGGTTCAATAAACTCGAATAAAGATACATCAGAATTTGAAATTCGTCGTGCATACTTTCAACTTAAAGCATACCTTTTAGATGACTCTAAATCATACTACCGCATTACATTTGATATATCTAAAGATGTAACAGGTGATGAAAAAGTACGTGCAAAATATGCATATCTTTTCTTAAATAACGTATTTGCAAACACAGGTGTTGAAATCGGTCTTGCTCACCGTCCTTGGCATGATTATGAAGAGCATAATGCTTGGTATTTCCGTAATATTTCTAAAATTCTTATTGAAGATAAAGCACACGGGCCAGACTTGTCAAACTCTGCTGACTTCGGTGTGATGTTTAAAACAAGAACACAATATTTTGATGCTGATTATGGATTGTTTAACGGTGAAGGATACCATTCTGCAAGCAATGGTAACGGTATGAGTTTTGAGTGGAGAACAACTGCTCACTTAATGGGTGTAGACGGTAAAGATAAACAAACGAAAAAAACTTATTGGGATGCATCTTTCTTTGGTCAGTATAATCAAGGACATAAATCTGTAACGGTGGGTACAGTAACTGAACAACAAGATTTAATTTTTGGTGGATTACATACTGTATATAATCAACCTTCATTCTTAGTTGCAGCGCAATATGTATACTCAAAAGATACTTCGGATATTGCTAATAATGTATCAAAACAATCAGGTGATGGTTACAGCGTGAATGCAGAGTATCGTTTAGGTGAAGAAAAAGAGTACAGATGTTTTGCTCGTTATGATTCTTGGACACCGAAAACTAAAACTACATATAACGGTGTAAGTGCAGAACGTGAAGATAGAGGTTATCTTATAGGTGCAGCATGGGAAATGAACAAAAATGTTCAATGGGTTGCCAATGCAATTATTACTGACAACGAAGCAGGCAGTGCGAAAGAAATAAATAACGGTACGGCATATATGCTTACTGCCGAAGTAAGATTCTAAGCTAAAACACAAATTTCAAATTTCATTTCTCCTCCCCTTTTGTTTACATGTAAAGTCTTTTAAAGGCTTTACATGCATAAACAAAACCTTTTCTAGCTACCTCAATCAGACACTTAATACAATGTAAATAGCATTTTGGATAAAATATCAATAATTAACAATTTGGAGATTTTAATGGACGCAGCCAAATATATTTGGATGAATGGAAAATTCGTTGCATGGGATGATGCAAAGGTACATGTACTTACACATACAATTCATTACGGTAATGGTGTTATTGAAGGAACAAAGGCATATAAAACAGACAAAGGGTATGCTATATTTCGTTTGAATGACCACACAAAAAGACTCAAAGAATCAGCAAAAATGACGTTGATAGACATCCCTTATACGGTTGAAGAGTTAAATCTTGCTCAAATTGAGTTGGTACGTAAAAATGAATTTACAGGTGATAATGTATATCTTCGTCCTTTTTCATTTTTAGGGTACGGCGTGATGGGACTTTACCATAAAGATGCTCCTGTTGAAACTGCGGTAGCTGCATGGGAATGGGGTGCTTACCTTGGTGAAGAGGGAATGCGCAAAGGAATCCGTTTAAAAATAGTTTCTATGACAAGGCCGGCAAATACTTCAAATATGGGTAAAGCAAAGGCTACGGCAAATTATCTCAACTCGCAAATGGCAAAATATGAAGCTATTGACTGCGGCTACGATGAAGCACTTTTACTCGACGATCAGGGCTATGTTGCAGAGGCAAGCGGGGCATCATTTTTTATGATAAAAGACGGTGAAATTATTACACCTCCAAGTGATAATGCCCTAGCTTCTATCACACAAAAAACAGTAATCGAGATGGCTGAAGATATGGGTTACAAAGTAACACGCCGCCGTATTACAAGAGAAGAGGTGTATGTTGCAGATGAAGCATTTTTAACAGGTACCGCAGCAGAAATTACACCTATTGCTTTAGTAGATGCCAGAGAAATCGGTATAGGTTCTCGTGGAGAGATAACAGCAATTATTCAAAGTGAATATTTTGATATTGTATTTGGCCGTAACAAAAAATACGAGCACTATTTAACATATATAGATTAAAAAGGGACAAAACTTGAAGGACAATATTTTAATGGCATCAGATATGAATGACTACTTTAACAAGAAAAAAAGTCAAGGTGGAGGATTTAATAACTCCAACTCAGGTGGTGGAAACACTCCAAAAGGACCTCAAATGCCAAATTTAAATTTTAATTTCGGCGGAGGAAAAGCAGCACTGACATATTTCTTCATTGCTATTGTTATTATGCTTGTTTTGGCAAAGCCTTTTATTATTATTCAAGAGGGTGAACGCGGTATTTTAAGTACAAACGGAAAGTATCAAGAGCAAGCTTTGCTTCCGGGATTGCATTTTATTATACCTGTGATTCAAAAAGTGTATACAGTTGATACTAAAGTTCGTATAATTAATTATGCTTCACGTATAGAGACAAACTCTAATGCTTCGGGAATTATTACAAAACCTTCAATTACTATTTTAGATAAACGTGGCCTGCCTGTTTCTATAGAATTAACAGTGCAGTATAGATTGAATGCACAGTTTGCAGCACAGACCATTTCTAACTGGGGTTTTAGCTGGGAAGATAAAATCATAAATCCTGTCGTGCGTGATGTTGTTCGTAATGTTATCGGTAAGTATGATGCAGAATCAATTCCGGTAGAGCGTAATAAAATAGCAGCAGCTATTGAATTAGGCATACGAGAGAACATAAAAAGTCTGAAAAATTCTCCTGTTATTTTACAGTCTATTCAATTACGTGATATTATTTTACCGTCAAAAGTAAAAGATCAAATAGAGAGAGTACAACTTGCAAAACAAGAAGTACAACGCGCAGAACAAGAAGTACAGCGTGCAAAACAAGAGGCTTTAAAACGAGCTGCTGAAGCGCAAGGTGTGGCAGATCAAGCGAGAATCGAAGCAAAAGGTAGAGCTGATGCTGTAACCATTGAAGCAGATGCAAATGCAAAAGCAAATGTGCTTATCGCAAAATCTTTGACACCAAAACTCTTGCAACTTGAACAGATGAAAGTGCAAACGAAGTTTAATGATGCACTTAGAGTAAATAAAGATGCAAAAATCTTCTTGACACCTGGCGGTTCGACTCCAAATATTTGGGTTGATACAAAAGATATAAAACAAAGAACTACGGCTAGATAAATATGCAAGAGATAATAAACAGAGTAGACTGGGAGAAGCAAGAGCTGCTTCCTGTCATTGTTCAGGACAATAGTACAAATGAAGTGCTTATGATGGCCTATATGGACAAAGAAGCACTTGAACTTTCACTCAAAACGAAACTTGCGCACTATTTTTCAAGAAGTAAACAGCGTATTTGGAAAAAAGGCGAGAGTAGTGGGCACACTCAAGAGATAGTTTCATTCTTTCTTGATTGTGATAATGACACATTGCTTATAAAAGTCAATCAAAAAGGCGTAGCGTGTCATACAGGACGTAAGTCATGCTTTTTTACAGAACTTCAAAGCGGTGAAATCACTTCTGAAGTAGAAGTAAATACCGAAGCGGCATACGGCGTGATAGACACATTATATCATACGATTCAAGAGAGAAAAAATGCTGATCCTGCAACTTCATGGACGGCAAAGCTTTTAAGCAAGGGTGAAAATACGATTCTTAAAAAAGTTGTCGAAGAAGCAGGTGAATACTGTTTTGCACATAAAGACAATGATGAGAGTGAGATGGTGTATGAGGCAGCAGATTTAACTTATCATATGCTTGTAGCACTTGCGTCTAAAAATATATCGCCAGACAGAATCAAACAAGAACTCGCGCGCAGATTTGATATGAGCGGCATTGCTGAAAAAAACGCAAGAAAAGATTAAAGTATTAGCGTATGAAAGAGAAACTATTGGCATTTATTGACGGCTTAATAAGCTATGATTACATACTCTTTGGGGCATCTTTTATTCTCTTTATCCTTTTTATTATTTTTGCGCTGCTGCTTAGAAAAAAGTTGATTGTAGCACTTTTTTTTATTTTCCTTGGATTTGCAACACTTGTTTTGGGCCCTACTTTTGGCTATATACAAATGCACAAATATATTTTTAAAAACTCTACAAAACTGCTTTCTCAAAAAAAGCTCAATTTTGTGCAGGCTGTTGTTGTTAAGGGGACCATCACAAATGAGTCTAAATTTGATTTTGGAGAGTGTAAAATTACTGCAGAAGTCTATAAGGTAACTAAAAATAAGTACAAAAATTATCTTTTTAAATTAAAGCCATTCCAAAAGATGTCGATTTTAGAACAAAATTTGCCAAAAGGGCAAATGAGAGAATTTAAAATTATTATAGAACCGTTTAGATATCAAAAAGACTATAATATATCCCTGGGGGCTAGCTGCAAATGACACTGTTTAATTATTGGCACTACATTGTGCTGAGTCTGATTTTTTTGATGCTAGTGGGTGGAATTATTGCTGCACTTAAGCAGACAAACAAAAAGCTTGCGTATTCTATGATATTTTCTATTACACTTGTAGCTGTTTTTATGGCTGTTTTTTCTGTCATAATTGTAGATAAATATACAAAAAAAGTACAACTGAGCAAATTGCATAATAAAAGACTTTTAAGTACAGAAGAGATCAGCTATTACGGTATTGTAAAAAATATAGGAAAACTCCCTATAGGCAAAGTTACATTTGAAATAAAACTGGTAAATAAAGGACACGCTACAGGGAATGTAAAAGGTGGAAACTTTTATAAGGCCAGCGGATTTATGAACTTTTTCTCCGGAGGTTTTGGAATGCTCTCTCATAAACCGCAAACTATTACCAAAAAGTTTGTCGTTGCAAGAAATCTTAAGCCCGGTCAGGCAAAAGATTTTAGAGTATATTTTAGATATCCGCCGTACTTTAGAAGTACTGCAGAATTTTCAAAAGTGTACGGGCATTAATTAGTATTTTAAATCGACTTTTTTTAACTCTTTATTAATGTTTTTTATTTGTTGATTTTTATCTCGGCACCACTGCGGTGCCAGTAGCGAGTCATCATTTATGCCTGCAGTAACTCTTTGTACGCTGATGTTTTTAGGTTTCATAAGCATAGATTTGATGAGTACATCAAGATATTCCTGCTCACTTATGGGAGTAAATTCCCCATGATTGTATTCGTTTGCCAAGGCTGTTCGTTTGACGACATACAGCGGATGATATTTTACAGAGTCTATGCCCCATTCATACGCTGCCTTGGATGTTTCAAGCATCATTTCCTGTGTTTCACCAGGCAGACCAAAAATAAGATGTCCACAAACATTCAAACCGGCCTCTTTAGACTTTATAATCCACTCTTTTACGTTTGCGCTGTCGTGTCCGCGATTGATCTTTTCTAACGTTTCATCATATACAGATTGGATTCCAAACTCTATCCAAATCTCTTTGTCTTTAGAGAGTTTTGAGAGGTATTCAAGTGTTTCGTCTGTTAGACTGTCTGAACGCGTACCGATGCTAAGACCTACGACATTATCGAATGAAAGTGCTTTGTCATACAAAGCTTTAAGTGTCTCAAAGGGCGCGTATGTATTTGTAAAAGATTGAAAGTATACAAGAAATTTTTGGGCACCATACTCTTTTGCCTGACGTTTTGATATGGCATCAAATTGAAGTTCAAGCTGTTTGAGCTGTTTGTCTAAAAATGGATTTTCCTCTGAACTCAGATTTAGGTGAAAGCCTTTAAGCTCCTGCACTGCATCTGTACTCGCTGAAAAAGAATCATTTTCACAAAAGGTACAACCGCCTTTTGCAACTGTTCCATCAATATTGGGGCAGGTAAAACCGGAGATATTTATACCGACTTTGTAAACCTTTGCACCAAATTTATTTTTTAAATAATTACCGTAAGTGTATACCTGTTTCATTAAACGATATATTTTCCGGTAAAACAGGCAGTACAGTATGTGTCATCCGAAGCATTAACACTTCTTAAAAGTGATGCTTCATCCAGGTATGCTAAAGAATCTGCTTCAATGTAGTCACAAATTTCCTGCACACCCATATTTGCAGCAATTAAGTTTTCTTTACTTGGTGTATCTACACCGTAAAAACATGGATCAGTTGTCGGAGGAGATGATACTCGCATATGCACTTCACTCGCACCAGCTTCTTTGAGCATTCTTACAATTCTTCTTGATGTTGTACCGCGTACTATCGAATCATCAATAACTATAACTTTTTTGCCTTTGATAATGTCTGTCATAGGTGAGAGTTTCATTTTTACTTTTAAATCACGCATCTCTTGCGTAGGCTCTATAAAAGTACGGCCGATATAGTGATTCCGCATAATTCCCATCTCATACGGTATACCACTCTCCTGCGCATATCCGATAGCTGCGGGAACACCGCCGTCAGGTACAGGAATAACCAAATCTGCTTCAATAGGCTGAATGTTTGCCAGCTCTTTACCCATATTTTTTCTAGATTCATAAACAGATTGTCCAAATACAGAAGAATCCGGGCGTGCAAAATAAACATATTCAAATATACAGTGTTTTGGAGTAGGCTCAAAAACTTTAATGCTTTGCGGTGCTTTTCCTTCTTCAAATATCAGAAGCTCTCCGGGTTCAACATCACGTACAAAAGTCGCACCGACAAGGTCAAAAGCACATGTTTCACTTGCAACAATATAGCCGCCGTTTGGTAAACGTCCAAGACTTAAAGGACGGAAACCAAAACGGTCACGCATAGCAAACATTTTTGTTCGGCTTAAAAAGACAAGAGAAAATGCACCCTCAATTTTTTGTACGGCATCTATAATTCGATCAAGCAGTTTATCCTGCTCGCTTTTTGCTATAAGGTGAATAAGATTTTCAGTATCCATAAATGTTTGAAAAATCGCACCGCGTTTGATAAGTCTGGCTCTTACCTCTTCTGCATTTGTAAGATTTCCGTTGTGAACAATTGCCATTTCACCTAAGTCATATCTTGCAAATACGGGCTGGGCATCAAGGATGGAATCATTCCCTGCTGTAGAGTAACGGGTATGACCTATGGCACTTGAACCGCTTAAAGTAGAAAGTTTTTCTTCATTAAATACACTCATTACAAGCCCGCGGTCTTTGATAGTATGGAGTTTTTCTCCATCAGAAGAGCTGATACCCGCTGCTTCTTGTCCACGATGCTGTAGAGAATGAAGAGAAAAATAGGCTAACTTTGAAGCCTCTTCATGACCAAAAATCCCAACAACAGCACACTTCTCATTCATATTTTCGCGCAAATTTTTTCCTTAGCAAGTAAAATAATTATGCAATTATACTCAAAATATCTATAAATATTCTCAAAGCTATCTTAATTAATATATATAATTTATTTTCAAAGTGGAACTATTTTTGCTATTTACTATATAAATTTCCCATAAAAGGTAGGACGTATGGAAATTGTTTTACGCAATAATCTTATTCTTATCACAACCGGGTTTAAAACTTTAAATGCAAGTTGGATGATAGAGTTTTTAAATCATCACTCGCGTGGCATGCTATTTTTACCCAAATCTGTGCTTGTATTTCAAAACAAATCACTCACAAAAGTCAGAGAAAATTTCATAAAAGAGTTAAGTGAGTACCATGCAAAGACACATGATTTTAACCATGAATTTTTTCTGCGTTCAATGTTAAAGTTTGGAAATCAGCCTATTAAAATTGAACTCGATAAGCTCGAAGAACCTGAAAATATTCAGGTACATCTGTATGCATATGATAAAAATACAGTGCTCATTTCCTTAGACAGCCCAAATTCATGGGTTCTTAACTATATGCGTTCACAGCTTGAAGTTTATGTTGAGAGGGGTACAGATGTCTCTTTGGTTATTGAGGTAAGTGATTTTAAAGCAAAAGCGAGACTTGAGAGAGCCCTGAATAAACGTCATATTTTACATTACCAAATTCAATATACTTATGACAATCATTTTATGTCAAAACTTTATTCTGATTTTGCAAATTTTAGTTTCGGCGATTTGGCAAAAGCAAGCACAGAAGAAGAGAAAAAGCATTTTTATACAATCTTGGAGTGTCCTATCGGTGCTTCTCAGGATGCTTTGAAAAAAAGTTATAAAAAACTTACAAAAGTCTATCATCCAGACAAAATCTTTCATGAAAGCCCTTATTTGGTTGAACATTATACACATAAATTTCAGCTTTTACAAGAGGCTTATCAAGCCCTAAGAGTACTTAGCTAAAAAGTGGCTGGCTCTTCTCTTGACGAGAACTTTTTTTCAGTAGTGCTTTAAAGTCTTCACTGTCATATAAGGCAAGCGATGAGCCGCTAAGTGCCATCATCTCTTTTGAATAACCTCTTTTTGAAAAAAATACTATTTGTGTAGGTTCTATAGAGAGTTTTTCGCATTTTTCTTTGAGTTTATGCAGCTCTTTTTTATTTATTTTGTGATTTGTCCATTTACACTCGCCGACATAAATATTGCCGTTTTGTGTCAGTGTCAAAATATCTATTTCAATTTTTGCATCCCAGTAACTGCCGCTGCTGAGTATATGCGAATCACGCAGATGGTAATTGAGAAGAACTTCTGATAACTCTTCATACACAAGGCTTGTGTAACTGTTATGCTTTTGCTCAAAATCCTGCAAAACTTTTTCATAGTTTTTTTCTTGGATGTTTTTAATATTTGGAACGATAAAGTAATACCAAAAACGAATAAACGGGTAAGTAAAAAGAACTTTATGCGAAATGCGGTGTCTTGCTTCTTCTCGTTTGAGTTTAGCGTTTGGTTTGAGATATCTTGGATGTTCTTCTCTTGAGTATTCTAATTGAATAAGCCCTTTTTCTTGTAAAAAATTAAGAATACCTCCGCCGTTTCCATTGTTCAGTCCGGCTTTATTAAAGGCAGAGAATATTCGTCTGTCACCAATGGCAAGTGCTTTAAGCAGGCGTCTGTTATTTTCATTATGGATGATAAGCTCTTGGACTTTTGCATCAAGGATTTCAAAGTTTTCTAAAATGAGTGTTTGAACAAGATGTGAAATGGGCTGGGTCGTGTCAACTTCCCAGTCAAGTCCGCCAAATACCGCGAAGTAGGAAATCTGTGTTTCCATATCATCGGGGTAGTTTTTGAAGTAAAAAGAGCGAAACTGGTCAAGAAGTTTTTCATTTGCCATATACTAATTGTAACATATATTGGCATACAAACAAAAAAAACAATTTAATTGTTTTTTAATATCCACTAACTCCAGCAGCGTGTAAAGATGTATTTGCATCTGTTAACATTGCATCTTTGGCATCTGTCATATAACTGTTTAAACCTGCAGCAAGTCCAACACCAACTATAACTAATAAAAGAGCAACTAAAACACCGCTCATACCTTTTTGTGACTTAATGCGTTTGAATAGATTTTTTATCATATTCTCTCCTTTTTTTGTGATAAACTTGTGATTATTATATCACTATTATATAATTAAAGCAAATAATATTTGCTTAGAACAACTATAGATAATACTTATAATATTCTTATATATTTTTGAGATATCCATAAATCTTTTTTGAGCTCTTTACATGTAGCATAACAGTCTTGCTTGACCTTGAGCCATGTGATTCCGTCAACTTTTCGTGATTCATCTGATGTGAACTTATGGCCGCCTTTCCAGACATTAACTCGCTTCCCGTTTACCGGTTTTTCTCTCAAAAAGATTTTTTGTGCATTGACAGCATAGGTTTGGAGTGTGGGTGTGGGTTCCTCCTGCGGTAGTTCAAGGGTTATTTCTTGAATATTCTCTGGCGGCTGTGTTTGGCTGTTTGTCTCTTTTGTGTTTTCTTCTTCTATAATAACTGGTGTAATGAGAGTAGCATTTGTCTCAGAATGCTGCGTAATTTCAGCTGTCTGCTCAGTTGTCTTCCTGTCAGCGGCTTCTTCTTTTGGAACATCTGTGACTTTTGCATGGAGAATATTACTTGAGTTTTTGAAATTTCTATAAAAATCAGTGTCATCTATATCTTCATTTGCATCTACAATTTCGGGAACAAGTAAAAAAATCAAATCAGTCGTGCCTAAATTTTCAATTTTATGTTTGAAAAGTTCACCTAAAATCGGAATATCTCCAAATAAAGGCACTTTTTCTTCCGATTTTGAATTTTCACTATGAAGCCTGCCT